>JBAXCX010000023.1:0-27803 GCA_037141255.1 Actinomycetes bacterium
ATTTATACGTGGGGCGGCACCGGATTTTCTGCGAGCAGTTCGCCATGCTCCCGTTGCACCACGAGTCATGCGGCCTTGGGGTGCGGCATGGGAAGTAACTCGCAACATCCCGCGCAGAGGTGTGCCCCAGAGCCAACTCGACCCTTACCCAGGCCCAGATGTAGACGGAGAAATTGAGGCAGACGCAGACGCAGTCGCAGTCGCAACAGGCTGGTTGAGTCAGATTGACTTGCCGGGATCGCTGCAGGCCTATGGTGCAACCAGGCTCGCTGAAGCGTTCGCTGGCCAAGGCTCGGCCGCTGAACATCTCAGTCAAACCCTGTGTTGCTCAGCAGAGGACTTCTCTCATGCTGCGCTTCAGATTCTGGTGGATCAGTGCCAGAATTCACGCTCTGGCTCAGGAGTACTGATGCAAGGCTTCACCCGACAACTCAAGCTTCGCCAAATAAGGTAGCGGTCGACACAGATGGCAGTTTCAGAGCAGCAGCGAATCTTGGTCACGGGTGCCGCTGGCATGCTCGGATCCCATATTGTCGATGTCTTACTTGCACGCGGTGACGCCGTGGTTGGCGTAGACAACTTCCTCACTGGCGCCAAAGCAAACTTGGGTGCAGCTCTTGAGCATCCAGGGTTTGAGTTCCTCGAGGCTGACATCTCAGATGGGATTGATGTATCCGGACCGCTCGATGCAGTGCTTCACTTGGCCTCGCCAGCCTCGCCACTTCACTTCCGTACCATGCCCCTTGAGATCCTTCGAGTGGGATCAATCGGCACGCTCAATGCCTTAGACCTTGCCGACCGGACCGGTGCAACGTACTTGTATGCCTCAAGTAGCGAGGTCTACGGCGAACCCGAGGTGCATCCGCAGTCCGAGTCCTACCTTGGCAACGTCAACACCTTGGGCGAGCGCAGTTGCTACGACGAAACAAAGCGGTTTGGCGAGGCAGCAGCCGATACGTATCGCAGAGACCGTGGCCTAGACATTCGAATCGTTCGCATTTTCAACACCTATGGTCCGCGGAATCGGGCCGACGATGGCCGAGTGGTGCCCAACTTCATCACCCAGGCACTTGCCAATCGGCCTCTCAGTATCTTTGGCGATGGTTCTCAAACCCGTAGCTATTGCTATGTGGAGGATCAGGCTGCGGGCATCTTGTTGCTGCTCGACAGCGAGCTAACTGGCCCCGTAAACATTGGAAACCCGACTGAGCATACGGTGCTGCAGCTAGCCGAGATTGTGCTTGAACTGACGGGGTCAACCGCTGGCGTGCAGTTGCTACCGCTTCCCCAAAATGATCCCGTCCGCCGTCGTCCAGATATTACGCGAGCACAAGAACTACTCGGATGGGCACCAGTTGTTGACCTAGAGCAGGGCCTTTCCCAGACAATCGACTATTTCAGATCTATAGGTTCCCGTTAGATCCCTACTAGCTTCCAAGGATCTTCCCTTGGCAAGGGCCTCAGTTGCAGTACACTTATGGGTGTCTTTCGAAAGGTCCGGTTTAGCCATGATGAAGTCCCCCTCCTCCAACCTAACCAAGGTCCTCACTGCTTTGTGCGGCTTGACCGCAGCGCTCGTTCTATCTGCCGGCACCGCATCCGCCCAGTACAACGTGCCAGCCACCGTTACGGCTAGTACCTCTTCGCCGACCGCAGGTGGAGCCATCACGGTTACCGCCAAAGGATTCGGCCCGGGAACGACCGTGCAGTTCAGCGTGGAATCAACCCCACAAGCCCTCGGGTCAGCTGTCGCTAACTCCAGTGGTGTCGCCACCCTGACCACAACCTTGCCGGCCAACCTTCCAGCAGGTGCACATACCATTCGCGCCGTCGGCACTGACGCTTCGGGAGCACCGCTCAACGTAACTACCAGCATTACAGTCGTTGCCGCTGGGGCGGCTACGACTACGACCACCGCCGCTAGCCCAACTGGACTGGCAGCAACCGGATCAAGCAGCGCCGGACTCGTGCGAATCGGCGTTGTGATTGCAGTTCTCGGCGGACTCCTGCTGCTTGCAGGCAAGCGCAGAACTGAATCAGTCTGATCCCTGCTCGCTAGGTGACTGACGCTGGAGTAATCCGTCGGCCTCCGGTCACAAGGAAATCAACGAACACCACGCCAGCCCTGATAGCAGTGGTGGTTCTGAGTGCCGCTGCTGCCTTTCTTGCGAGTAGTAGTCCGACGGCAAGTCGGTGGGTTGACTTCCTCTTGCTTGCAGTTGCTGGAGCAATCGTTGCCCTAGCGGCGAGCCGTGCGGGCGACGCGTCGCTCATCTGGATCGGTGCAGTGGCAACTCTGGCGGCTGCACCGTCTTGGTGGACAATTCTGGCTGGAGCTGGGTTTGCAATCGCACTTCTGTCTTCGGCCTTTCGCGCACCCGTTTGGGTTCGAGCGCTAGCTGGAGCACTTGCCTTTCAAGCCCTTCTTCGACTGCCACCGGTTGGCCCTTTTGGCACGTGTTCAGCAATCGCAGTAGTTGCCTGCCTGCCTGTTCTGATCTCTGGCTACCGTCATTGCACAAGCATCAATAAACGCCGCTGGAGCTTGTCAATCGCAGCGAGCCTTGTTGCTCTCGTCATCCTCTGCAGCGCAGCGGGGCTAGCCACCTTTCGCGCAGCTCCACAGCTGACCCAGGGTGCTGACCTTGCCCGCAACGCAGTGCAAGAAGCCCCTAAGGACGAAGCTGCAGTAACAGTTAAAAAACTTCGGAATGCAGAGAAGTTGTTCTCCCAAGCACAGAACAGCCTGCAACCTTGGTGGGTAAAGCCCAGCCTTGGAGTTCCCATTTTGGGCCAGCACGTTCGCGCTGCCACTGTCGCAGCCACGGCGGGAGAGTCACTGTCTTCAACAGCAGCAGCCACGGCGGAGAAGGTCGACGGTTCGCAGAGTTTGGTGTCGAACGGCCAAATCGACATCAGCTTGCTCAGCAGCTACCGACCGATAGCGGAGCAGGCCGCACAGGAATTGCAGACAGCCAAGACAGAAGTTGCCAATCTAACAAGCGGTTGGCTATTGCCCCCCGTTCGCCGCCAAGTAGCAAATCTCACTGATGAGCTCAGTTCCGCTGCGCCGGCAGCAGCAACAACTGCCAAGGTCCTTGGAAGCACAGACGGCATCCTCGGGGTAAACGAACCAAGAAGCTACCTAGTACTTGCCACAAATCCTTCAGAGACTCGCGAGCTTGGTGGATTTGTCGGTGGCTACGTACTCATCAAAGTGTCCAACGGCCGGGTCGAAATCCTGCAGTCCGGCAAAGCCAGCGAACTCAATGAGGCCCTGGCCGCCGCAGCACCGAAAATCGGTGATGCCCAGTTCAGCAATATCTACGGTCGCTATCAGATGGATAGGTACTTCAATAACGTCACCGCTCCTGCCGATTTTTCTCTCGCCGCAGCCGCTGCCCGCGATGCTTTCGCTGCGGCAACTTCTACGCAGGTGGACGGTGTCATTCTGGCCGATCCAACTGGCGTGGCAGCCCTATTGGAACTCACCGGAGCAGTGGATGTTCCTGCTGCAGAACGCACGCTCGATGCCAAGACCGTGGAGCAGTACCTACAAGCTGATCAGTATGTGCAATTTGAACAAGACTCTTCGGGCCGGACGGATGTGCTAGTCGATGTAGCTCGAGCAGTCACTGAGGCACTCTTCGGCCGACCGTTACCTGGCCCGGCAAAGATAGTTTCTACTCTTGCGCCGGCCGTTCGTGGTGGTCATCTCATGCTCATCTCTTTTGATCCCCAAGAGCGGCAGACTCTGGCCGCCACCGGAGTCTCTGGTGCGTTTGGAACCACACCAGGCCATGACTTCATCTCAGTCAGAGGGTTCAACGCGAATGCCAACAAAATCGACTCTTTTCTGCACCGCAGTATCAACTACAAGGCTGAGTTCGACCCACGTACGGGCGCAGTACAGGCCACGGCTGAGGTCGTAATCAGAAATGACGCGCCTAGTTCTGGCCTACCCCCGATTGTGATTGGCAACGATAGTGTCCCAGCAGGCAACAACAAGATGGTGCTTGCAGTGCACTCTGCGCTTGTACTCAAGGGGCTTGTTGTTGACGGTGTCGCGACGCCTGTTGAAACGCACGAAGAGTTTGGCGGCTACTCCTACCGATTCATCCTCGAGGTTCCAGCTGGTGCCACCAAGAATTTGAGCTACGAACTCGCTGGCCAGATCAACCCAGGACCTGAGTATCGCCTTGATATTTCTGCCCAGCCCATGGTCAACCCTGACCGCTACACCCTCACGGTGAGCGACGGGGAGCAATTCCAAGCTTCAACCTCGAACCAATTGAACATCCTCAAAGGACAAGCAACTGGTTCAGTTCCTTCGCAATGGAGAACCCCTGTTGAAGTGACCTTCCGCCCTAGCTAAGCCTTCCAATCATGTTCACCGGCTGCGGGCAAGGTATCGCAGAGAGTAGAATCGACTTACTTATGCCAGCGTCAGTTGCAGAACAATCAAATGGAATTCGTGATGCAATCGCTGTTGCTCGCCGGCGAAAGTGGCTGATTCTCTCTTGCGTGGTCACCGTGGTCCTGACTGCAGTGGTGGCAACAAGCCTTCAGACTCCTCGGTATAAAGCCGAGTCGGACTTATTGATTCGTCAAGGGAGTAGCTCTGCCCTCTTGAACCCAGAGGTTGCGCAGTCAGCACAAAACGCTCGCCCTTTGATGGAAAATGAGCTGGGTCTTGCTCGAAGCTTGCGAGTGGTTGAGGCAGCCACCAAAGAACTCGGCTTTAAGCCCGAGGTCACCGTCTCGGCCAATGCAGAGTCCGACATCATGACCATTACGGCGACGAGCACAAATGCAGTTGCGTCCGCAGCCATCGCAAATGCCTACGCAGCGGCATTCATTGACGTTCGCCGAGCTTCGCTCGTGGACGAATACGTGGGTGCAGCCGAGACCATCCAGGCCCAAGCTGACCAACTCGATGAAAAAATCAGCTCATTGCAAGCTCAACGTGATAACGCGATTGCTGCTCTTCCGAGGAGCTTCACCCAAGCCGAGGAGGCCTCACGGATCACGGAATCCTATGCCTCTCGACTGACCGCATTAGATCTGGAACGAACACGCCTAGACCAGCTCACCGCAAACTTGGACTTGTCGGCGGAACTCCTCCAAGGCGGTGGTGCCTCCATCATTAGCAAGGCAACAGTCCCCTCCGCTCCCTACTCCCCGAAGATGCTGAACAACATTGCCGTAGCAATGCTCCTTGGACTCTTGCTCGGTGCAGCTATGGCTCTTCTGTTTGAAAACTTAGACACTTCCCTGCGTTCAGAGGAGGAACTCAAAAGTGTCTCTGGCCTAGATGTCCTAGCTGTCATTCCCATCTACGAGGGAGACAGCAAGGGTGATGAGATGTCGGTCATTAGCAGCACAGACCCAACTTCATACCCGGCTGAGGCATATCGGAGCCTTCGTACGGCGGTGCAGTTCCTGGCCATCGATAGGCCGATTCGCACGGTGCAGATCACCAGCCCGCGGCCAAGTGACGGAAAGACAACAACGGCTGCCAACTTCGCTGTAGCTGTAGCTCGAGCAGGCAAAAGGGTTGTTCTGGTTGATTGCGATCTGCGCAACCCTAAAGTTCACCGTTGCTTTGGCCTGAGCAATGAACACGGCTTCACTTCCCTCTTGTTAGGTGAAGGAACATTCGAAGGTATCGGTCAAAGAATCCCCGGCGAGCCAAACTTGTTGGTGGTCCCATCCGGACCAATCCCCCCTGACCCATCAGAGCTCCTGTCGGGCAAAAGAGCCCAAGCACTGCTCGCCAGCATGGCCGATGTCGCAGATCTAGTAGTCATTGATTCCCCACCAGTGCTTGCAGTCTCAGACCCGCTGGTCCTATCCGCCGTTGCAGATGGCGTCATCTTGGTGGCCTCTGTCGGCAATTCAGATCGCAACCAGATAGCCAAAGCAGTCAGCCAACTCAAACAAGTTGACTCTCCACTCATCGGAGCAGTCCTGAATCGTTTCAGAGGCGACCGCAGCACATACGGCTACGGATACGGGTACGGGTACGGCGCACAAAACACTCAGGATGCGGCCAAGAAGTCTGCCAAAAGCTCCAGCCCGAAGACCGAAAAAGCCTCACCTAGCCTGATCGGCTCCAACGATAACAATTAGCTCTGCGCCGTCTGGCTCAATGGGGGACGGGTCCGTAATCGGAAGAACGTCCACGGCGCTCAGGCCGATCGCCGTGGCAAGCACCTCGGCCTCGGCTTGGTGAGGACCCCGGTAGTAGACCGTGGTGGCCGCTACGTCATTCACCTTGGCATCCGTTGGCGTGCGGGTTGTATAGCCCTGAGCAGCGAGCCGTTCAGAGACTTTCGCCGCTGCGCCCGAAGTCCGAGTGCCATTGCCAACCCTAACCGTCAACTCCTGAGGGGACTTCACGACAACAATCGGGGGGACTACTGCGATGGTTGTCTCGGGAGTAGATGTCGTCGATGTAGTCGATGTTGAAGGAGTGCTTGTGCTCGTGCTGCTCGTTGCACTTGAACTGCTGCGTTCGACTGTAGTCGTAGGGAGTGCATCAGTATCTTGGCTTCGGATCCCCGGGAATCCAGCAATTGCAAACCCGACAACAGCAGAAATGCCGATTGCAAGAAACCACAAACCCTTCTCGCCGCGCTGTTGCATACAAGTAAAGTTTAGGGCATCACAGGTGGGCTTCCCCACATGCTCTGAGCAAACTGAGAACACAGTTTGTCGAGTTGAGTTGCACAGGATGTAAAGCCGATTGAGCTCCCGCGGTAAGGGTCGGCAACATCAAGATCCTCTGAGGACAGCACTCCATGAGCGGTGCGGCCCTCGTTCAGAGCCTCAATCCACTGCTCAAGATCCAGATCACCCCTCGGACCAACGTTCCGAGACCGGGTCACAATCTCTGGCAGCGTGAAGGTGCGGCGAAACAACCCACTCTGGCCATCCACAGCCCTCGGAATATGCGCCGCCTCCATCGTAAGAACCAGATCAGCCTGTTCATCTACATCCGCTAAGGGCCGACTCAAGTGATTCGACAGGTCAAGCCCGAAGGCAGCAAGCGCCGTAACTGAACCTGCGGCTGCGAGCATATTGTGCCGAGCGAACACTCCAGCAGATGAAACCTCAGCTACAACCCCACGCTGCTCCGCTTCACGTTGCAGCAGTAGTTCAGCCATCGGCGAACGACAAATATTTGCAGTACAGACAACCAATATTGACTCAGGCAAGTTGTTCCAGATACCAGGAGTACGTGTCTTCAATTCCTTGGTGGAGTGGAATCGAGGCATGCCAACCCAGTTCATCGAGGCGGCCTGAGTCGAGGAGTTTACGAGGGGTACCGTCTGGCTTGGAGGAATCAAACACGATCTGCGCTTCGGGGTAGACGATCTGCCCAATTACTTGGGCGAGATCACCGATCGAGATTTCTTTGCCGGCGCCGACGTTGATCGGACCAGGTTCATTGAAGTGATCCAGCAGGAACATACAGGCGGCTGCAAGGTCATCTACATGCAAGAACTCCCGCAGAGGCGTTCCGGAACCCCAGATGGCTACGGACTCGGCCCCGGTCAGTTTTGCTTGATGGAATCGTTGAATCATTGCGGGAAGCACATGGCTTGACTCGGGATCGAAGTTGTCGTTGATGCCATACAAATTGGTGGGCATCGCAGAAATAAAGTTGCATCCGTATTGGGTTCGGTAGGCATCGCACATCTTGATGCCGGCGATTTTTGCAATCGCATACGCCTCGTTTGTTGGCTCGAGCGGGCCAGTCAACAACTCGTCTTCGGTTATAGGTTGCGTGGCTAAGCGTGGGTAGATGCAGGAACTTCCCAAATAAAGGAGTTTCTCTACCTGGGTTTCCCGGGCTGATTCCACCACCGTTGCGTGGATCATCAAATTGTCGTAGAGAAACTCAGCTGGCCTCGTCGAGTTCGCCATAATTCCGCCCACGGTCCCCGCTGCCAAAATCACATACTGAGGTTGTTTGGCCTGAAACCACTCGTTCACTGCCGACTGATCCCGAAGGTCAAGTTCCTCCCGACCTGCTACCAGAACCTCACTAAATCCGTCAGCCTGAAGTCGACGGACAAGCGCCGAGCCAACTAGGCCTCGGTGGCCCGCCACAAAGATTGGCGCCGACCGATCAATCGGTTCGGGGCTTGGTGCGTTCATTCAGGCTCCGGTGGTGCGATCCAAGAAGTGCAGGGGTTCTTCGATACTACTCCCCCGCCGCAGACTCCTTTACTCCAGTCTGGCCAGCTACCGGGGGCCGCCCAGAGCGCAACTCGTAGCGGTCCCTGACCCCAGAGCCAGAGCAGGCTCCTGCATTTGTGGTTGAAGCCTGTTCCAATTTACCGTCCAACAAGGGGTTCGCAGCGCTGAACACTCCCCAAGGACTCTCACACCCAGGGACCACCCAAGCGTGGCTCATCCATCCTTTTGAACCATCACTCTTTACTCCACCGATTGCTGCGCACTGTTCCGCAGTGAGCGTTGAATCGCCGATGACCCCAACACCCTCCTTGTTACACAGCCCAACATGGCGATGCGAATGGTCATTCGCCCCAGTAAAGCCTTGGCTGGGCTCGGCTTGGCCCGGCTGAATCATGTAGTAGCTCAGACCAACCACCCGTGCCTCGGGACTGATTCCGTCGTACAAAATCATCTCCGGCTGATCAATCTTGAACTTACCATCAACAACGCCGAACTTCATATAGTGCGCCGCAATACCCGGCACATAAAAAGTCACCCGCTCATATCCAGCGGCCATGGCATCGGCTGCAGTTGGGTACTTCAGGGCCGTTGCACGAGCAAGCGAAAGCTCAGCATCCAAGGTGTCGCACTGCTTCTGATCGACCATTGCCGTCCACGGTTGGGGGCCTGCATGGCCGCCGTGGCCACCGTTGTCGGATGGAGCAGCAACAGGAGTTACCGCCGCGCCATGGGCATGACCAGAGCTCGACGAACCCGCTGCGCCTGCAGCGGCCATTGTGCCCATCCAGTTGGTCCACGCGGCATAGTCTGTCTCCGTCGCATCTGAAAGGCTCACGATGAGACCCGCAGCGGCACCCTCGCCAACGGCACTCTCCGAGGTTGCTGCAATCAACTTATCGAGCCCTTCCGAACCACGGCCCTCGAGAGGATCTGCACCAGTCACAAGTTGATTCAACGTTGGCGCAGTAGCAACCTGCATCGTTCCACCACCGTAGATATCAACACCCATCTTGGTAGAATCTTCCCAATACGATTGTGGATTGAACCCCAAATCGCAGCGAGCAAGATCAATGGCGGCCATCTGTGCAACATGTTCTGTGCCGGTGGCGGCATCGACATGGCCGGTTGCGGTCCCAGCGGCAGTCGCGTGAGTGTGACCGCCATGAGAAGCTGCATCGGGACTCAGAATTGCCGAAGTTGCCAGCCCAAGAACGGCAACGGCTGCAACCGATGCGCCTAGCGCGCCGATTCGCAGCTTTGCTGGTGCGATGAGCATCGATCCGGCGACCAGGATTGCACCTAATTCAAGGCCTGCACAGATCTGATCCACAGGGCTTGCGGATTCAACGATTCCGGCATGCGCACCGAAGGGCAGGCCAATGGTTCGGCTCCATACCCACACCGCGATCACGGCAGCGCTTCCCACAATTACCGCTGAGTAAAGCCCGCGTGAGCCACGTTTCCGAACCAATGCCATTGCGGCCGCAATCTGAGCCCAGCCCACTATCGCAAAGGCAATTCCCTCAGCCCAAGACTCTCCGATGTGGGGCGGGATCATGACCAGGTGGATGAGCCCGGCTCCGCCAAGCAACCCAGCCAGCAAAAACCCTAAAGCGGGCTGGGGCTGAACGCCGCCCGAGACTCGCACGGCATCAGATTCTTCATGGTCAGCAACTTCTTCATGAGCGTCGATTTCAGACACAACAGACCCCCTGCGGTGCCCCTAAGCTACTACCTATATCGGCGACTCAAGCAAGGGCATACACGCCCTTGGCTATGAGGTAGAGGCCAATCACAAAAAACAACCAGAGCAGCACTTTCGGCCAGTGCTCAAGCAGGAGCGCCCGCCACTTCGCTAGTAGCGGCTCGGGATGCCGACTCGTCAATACCACTAGTAACGGAACAAGAACGTCTAGGGAGCCGACCAGCGTAAAAACTGCCATCGCTGCGTACTGCGCCGATGCATTGCTGTAATCCTTCAAGATGTTGTTTGCCCCGGCCACAGCAAGCGCGTACGGCGGCAGGAAGGCTCCAAGAATGAGCGCTGGCAGCGGCGGCATATTATCAAGTCGACTGAGCCACTTCGGCGTCTTCTTGCCGCCGTGTTGCTCTTGGCGTCGGACTCGAAAAGCCGCGAACAGGGCAGCGAAACCAAGCAAAATGTCGATCACCGCTGTGACCGTTGATGAAGCACTCCCCGACCCGCTATCCACCTGGCCTTCTAGGTACAGGGTTCCGAACCCAACAAAGGCGACTGCAGAAATCCAGCCGATTGCTAACGCAATTGCCTTGCGCGTTCCGTTTTCTGAACTCAGCAACAGCAGAGATGCAAGCGCAGCAAGCGGACTCAGGCCAATGGTGAACGCAAGCAGGACTGTGTTGGCGTTCATTGCTAAATAAGCTAGGACAGTTTGGGTGGTTTTACCTACACCTAGGGGCACACTGGATGGGTGTCACCGATCAAGCCATACCATCGAAACGTCATAGCAGTACTGAGTTTGATCAGCGTCTCGCTTATTCTAGCTTCCTGCGTGGTGCCTTCGGCTAGCAGACAGTCCAGCCAGTCCGTCTCCGCCCCGTATGTCTCTGCCGGTACCGTCGAGTACTCCCCAGGACTCACCGGCGACCTGTATCTTCCTCAAGCGGGCGGGAACCGGGGCATCATCGTGTTGGTTCACGCCGGCGGCTTTTACACCGGCTCACGCCATGAAGTGGCAGCGTACGCGACGCCCGTGATGGATCAGATCAATCGAGGCTTCGCTGTTCTCAACATCGACTATCGCCTCACAACTGCCACGCAGAATCAGTTTCCGGCAGCCGTAGCCGATGTCTCAGCTGCCATCGACTGGACGCGAAACAGTGGTCCAAATTACGGGGTGAACCCCGCCAAAGTCATTGTTGCAGGGCATTCTGCCGGGGGAACCCTAGCGGCGCTCATCGGTCTTGGGGCGAATAACCCCGGTAGCCCTCGTGGCAGCAGTTCACCCGTAGATGGGTGGATCGCCATCTCGGGCATCTACGACATGCGTGCTGAGGGAGTTGCTCAGCTTCAACAACGAGCTTGGCTGGGACCAAATGCAAGCCCCGAGGCAATCCAAGCGGCCTCTGCGGTCACCCTTGCAGATGCTGGAGATGCGCCCGGCTACATCGTGCACGGGGCGCAAGACCCACTCGTTTCCGTTGCTCAAGCCTTTGTCATGTTTGTTTCGAGTTGGCTCACAGGCCGCAACCCGTGGATGGATCTGGTTTCCTCAGCTGATTGCAACGGTCATATCCCAACTTGTGCAATGAACACCTCGTATCTGAACATGTGGGTTGACCGAATCGCCCCCTAGCCGCGAACGCTGAGATCCGGTAACCTGTGAGGATCAACTCTCAGGACGGGACTGGGCGATGGCACGACAATTCTCATCATCACAGGTCAGATCATCTGCATGCGGGTTTCGGCTCGCAACCGCAGCGGGTGCAATCCTTGCAGGCACGCTTCTTCTCGTTGCCTGCGTACCCCCGGTGTCCCCTGGGCCTGCCGTTCGGCCGCAGCCAGTCGACCGTGGAAAGGTGGCATCGGTCAGCGTTGCCCCTTCAGCGGGCTGCACTGCTACCACGTCGCGACCCCCCACCGGAAGGTCTGTCCTCAGCGTCACCACGCCGCACGGAACGCGCAATACTCTGATCGACGTACCTGCAGCTGCATCGGCAGCGAGTCCCACGCCACTTCCCGTCCTCATCAGCTTGCACCCCTTCACGCTGAATGCACGTGTCTGGGACCAGTACTCCCAACTTGCCGCAGCGGGCACCGCTCGCAACTACATCGTCCTCACCCCCTTGGGTAGTGAGCCCGGGCCGCGCTGGGCCGTTCCAGGTGGCCTCGAATATGGCGTGGATGACTTGGCTTACCTTTCTTCTGCCCTCGACACTGTTGAGGACTCGCTCTGCGTAAATCGCAATCGAGAGTTCGCTGCAGGGTTTTCTGCCGGGGCGGCCATGGCCCAAGCACTTTCTTGCACCATGCCTTGGCGAATGGCTGGTATTGCGGCTTCGGGTGGCTCGAACCTGACTGATCTCTGCCCGAACTCCGATGGAACCGACACCATGATTCTGCACGGCAGCGCAGACCCAATTGCTCCACTAGTAGGCAGCCAAGTGGTGTTCGCACCGCCACTCGGACTCTCTGTCGACGCAGTAGTTGCTGCGAATGCGGCTCGATCAAGTTGTGACCCTACTCCCGTCACTGAGCAGTTGTTCGCCTCGGTGATTGTTGAGAGCTATCAGGGCTGCACTGGCAACCGCCGGGTGCAGTATTGGCGCATGATCGGTGCCGGGCACACTTGGGCAGGAACGCAATCTCTTGTGGATTTTGTGGTTGGGCCAACAAATCACGAAATCTCTGCATCGGAGCGTGTGCTGGATTTCTTCGACGCTCATACTGCCTGAATCTGCACGGATACACCGATCGCCTCTACTGTTCTGCGAATGTCTCCTGGCGCTTCCCCTGATCGCGGCTCAAACGCAATCCGTTTTGTTGGCTGCGAGGCCGCTGTTGCCCCCCTTGGCGTGGGCACTTGGTCTTGGGGAGATCAGGACACCTGGGGAATGGGCGGTTACGACGCAACCTTGACCGAGGCTTCAATCGAACAAGCATGGGAAGCCTCAATCGCTGCTGGAGTAACGCTGTTTGACACTGCTGAGATCTACGGCAAAGGCGAAAGCGAGCGAATTATTGGCAAGCTGCTTGCAGCAGATCCAGACCGAAAGTCCTCGGTGTTGATCGCCACCAAGTTCATGCCGCTTCCCCATAAGCTCCGGCTCCGCACGGCCATGCGCGATGCAGTGCTGGGTTCTCTTGAACGATTAGGGATCGAGTGCATCGATCTCTACCAAATCCACGGTCCGATCAGCCTACGAACCCACGCAGCCATGGCGGACGCTCTTGCCACGATTCACGCCGAGGGACTGATTCGTGCCGTAGGAGTTTCGAACTATTCAGTGCGAGAAATGAGTTCTATCCAAGCCGCTCTAGCAGCACGAGGTTTGTCATTGGCCTCAAATCAAATTGAGTTCTCGCCACTGCGCAGGATGCCTGAAACCACCGGTTTGCTCCAGGCGTGTCGCGAGCTCGCGGTGATTCCGCTGGCCTACTCACCGATTGGTCAAGGTCGCCTGTCGGGAAAATATTCAGCAGCTGATCCTCCGCCGGGCAAACGCACTTTCTCGGCGCATCCCATGGAAGAAATCGACAAGATCGTCGCGAAGCTTCGCTCAATCGGACTGGCAAATGAGGGCCGCACCCCTAGCCAAGTTGCGCTGCAATGGATTATCGCAAAAGGTGCCGTACCCATTCCAGGGGCAAAAAACGCAGCCCAAGCAACCGAAAACGCTGGCGCACTCGGTTGGCGTCTTGGCGCTGACGAAATAGCCGCCATCGATGCTGTTGCACTCCCGGGCCAGCGATCCCTTCAGCACCGAATTTGGCAACACGGCTAGATCGCCAATTGGCATGGTCGGCCTTAAGTACGACAGAGCACAATGTGATCAGCAATGTGCAGTGCTTGGCTTCGTAACTCGGGAATTGCGGTGGTTTCAAACAGGGTGCCGCGGCGGGGCGGGCCAATGACAAGTATCTGATCCACAGTCTCACCGTTCTGGGCGATCAAGCACCCGTCTGCGGTGGTCATCAACCCGAGCCCATGCTGGTCAGGCTGAGCGAGCCCAAGCTTGATGAGAGCTGTCACCACAGGATTTTGTGGGGTGAGCCAACTTCGGCCTGGGCCAGTGCAGTTCACCACCGCATCTACTTTCGTGGTCTGACTCTGTCCATCAAGGTCGAGTTGCAGTTCAATTCCACCAATAGGCAAGCCGACCGCTGCCAGAACCTGCCCAACGTGCGTGGTCATCACGCCCGAGGTCATCAGCAGGTCAAGACGCTCCGCCGTCGGTGGCGACATCCGGTGACGGCGCACATCCCAGTTACGAAGCACCTGCGAAAGAAAAACCTGCTGCTGCTCAGTATCGAAACGGCGCCACAGAGCATTCGCGAAAGGTCGAATTGCGTCGATCACTTCACGCCAATTCTCATTTGGATACTCGGCACCTAGGCCGTCGCTGATTCGAGCGCGAATCTTTTCCTGGAGTGCCAACACATCTTGTGAATCCTCGGCCAAATTGATTACCTGAAGCGGGCGAGGTGGCTGCAGAAGCAAGTGACTCATCGGCAACATCCCGCTGCGGGACAGCGCCAACAATTGCAAGCTGTCGGACAGCCTGCTCCGGCGACTCAGTGTGACCGCCACATCAGCCATCGTCAATCCCGTGCCAACCAACATGATCCGCTTTTTGTCATCCAGCGACTCAAGCGCCCCGGGAGCCCAGGGGTCTGGTACCCAACTAGGTATCCCCTCCAAAGCCCTGAGCGAGTCTGGAATCCCCGGAGGGGGGTTTCCAATGGCGAGCACAACAAAATCAGCCGCTAGAACCTTCCCGGAACCGAGGCGAAGTGAGGGCGAACCGCTGAACATTTCTATTCCAATAACTTGATCCTGAAGGACCTCAAGAGTCCCGGCTGCGGCTTTGTCCGCAGCTTTTCGAAGATGCTCGCCCAGGTAGTTGCGGTACTCCCGGCGAGGGAGAAACGTGTCTGGTCCACCGAGGTTGCGCACTGCCATCCAGTCAACGAGATCACCCGGGTTCGAGGGATCAGCACTCATGCCCGATGCCCGCACGTTGAGTAAATGTTCGGGGTCATCGGTGCCGTAGGCAACCCCGGCAGCTAGACGCGCCGAAGGCTCCACAACGCTCACATGAACAGCCCGGGCAACACTGGCATCGAACAGCCGCGCTGCAAGGAGGACTCCCGACGCTCCTCCGCCCACAATCACCACTCGTGCGGCGTTGCTCACAGCATCCCGCGATTCAACCATCTCCTTCAGCATGCCAGAATCTACCCACACGTACGGGCCTGAGTTACTCCCGGCCTAGCCAGAGAAGTTCATCGAGGAAAGATGTCTGAAGTTATTCGCCATGAGTCCGTTGTGCTGATGCAGTTTGAGGCCGGAGAGAACCGTTTTAACAGCCACATTCTGGAGCAGATCGACCAAACCTTGTCCGCTGTAGAGGAACTCGCGCTGGGGGCTCACCCCGAACCTGTTGCGGTCGTCACCACCGGAACCGGAAAATTTTTCTCTAATGGCTTGGACCTGGACTGGTTGATGGCCAACAAAGACAAAGCATCAAGCAACGTGGCCCAGGTGCACTCGGTGTTCGCTCGTCTGCTGCGCCTACCTTGTGTCAGCGTGGCGGCCATAAACGGCCACGCCTTTGCAGGTGGTGCCATGTTGGCGCTGTCTCATGATTTTCGGATCATGCGAGCGGATCGCGGATATTTCTGCTTGCCTGAAGTCGACCTCGGACTGCCATTCACTGATGGGATGAGAGAACTGATCACCTCTCGGCTCAGCAAACAAGTTGCCCATGAGTCCATGGTGACGGGGCGACGCTACTCAGGTGAACAGGCAGCCGCTGCTGCAATCGTCGATCAAGCGCTGCCCGAATCAGAGGTACTGACTGCTGCGATTGCACTCGCCAACTCACTCGCTTCAAAAGCTGGGCCGACTCTGGGCAAGATCCGATCAGACATATATGCAGTTGCCCTTGATGCACTCGACGCTGACGCGACAAGCTGAGTACATGCCCAATTACCCTACTGAAGAGGTTTCTGCTGCACTCGCTGCCTACGTTGCGCTGCGCGACCAAATCGCTGCCGGTCAGGCAACTTGGACCGACCTTGCGGAGTTGTTCACAGAGGATGCCGTCTATATCGACCCAGCCTGGGGCCGTCTTCAAGGCAAGGAAAACCTGCTTGAGTTCTTCGACGAGAGCATGCGTGGCCTAGAGGGCTGGGAGTTCCCCATTGAGTTCACTGCAATCTCGGGCAACACCGTGGTCATCAAATGGACGCAGCAGCTTCCCACTCGACGAGCAGACGGCAGCCGCTATGAACAATCGGGAATCTCTACGCTTGTCTACGCTGGTGACGGCAAGTTCTGCTACGAGGAAGACATGTTGAACATGGCGCACGTGATCGAGGACCTCACCGCAAGCGGTTGGCGTCCAGGCGAGGGCTTTCTATCACCGCCAAAGAACCCCGACCGCAATTTCGCTCGGCCGTAGTCAGCTCACGATAAACCGCTTGGGTACCCAGTTCTGGTCCTCAATCGGCGGGCGCTGGTAAGCACGTTTTTGCCGATCGGACAAGACGAATTCCTGCGTGGGCAAATCCTCATACGGGATCTGCGACAAGAGATGAGAAATCAGGTTGAGGCGTGCTGTCTTTTTGTCCTCGGCATCCACCACAAACCAAGGTGCCTCTGCGATGTCGGTATGCAGCAGCATCTCGTCTTTGGCCTCGGCGTAGTCCACCCAGTGAGCACGAGCCTCTAAGTCCATCGGGCTGAGCTTCCATTGCTTCACCGGGTCCGTCATACGAGCACGGAACCTGCGCTCTTGTTCCTCATCACTAATCGACAGCCAATACTTGATGACCTGAATTCCCGAACGCACAAGTGCCCGTTCGATCTGCGGACAAGTAAAAAGAAACTCCTCATACTCAGCTTCGGTACAAAACCCCATGACCTTCTCTACTCCGGCCCGGTTATACCAACTCCGGTCAAAGAGCAGGATCTCGCCCGCAGAAGGCAATTGATTGACATACCTCTGGAAGTACCATTGAGAGCGTTCGCGATCAGAGGGAACTCCAAGTGCTACAACCCGGCAGTATCGGGGGTTGAGGGCCTCTGCGATTCGCCGGATAGACCCGCCCTTGCCGGCAGTGTCTCTACCCTCGAAAATCACCACAACGCGCTGCCCGCTAGATTGCACCCATTCCTGCAATTTGACGAGCTCAACCTGCAGTTTCTCGAGTTCCTTCTCATACTGCTTCTTGCTGATGACCTGCGGTGTCAGCCCGACTGAGTCCGGCACGAGATTCGCAGCCTTCTTCGATTTTTTCTGCTTCTTCGAGCCCTTGTGATGGGTGGACATTTCGGACGGCCCCTCCTAGTAAATTCAGCCTGCGCGTGAGCAGGATCCTCACCGTAGCGAGCTTTCTTCACAGAGGTCGAACAACTTAGAGTCCTGAGGTGTCCTCTGAGCCGAGCGCCCCTCGACCGATCACCTTTGGAGTGCAGTGCTCCTCACCGGGTTCGGCCACTTCCAAATCTTGGGCCGAGCTTGCTCGCAAGGTAGAAGACTTGGGCTTTGTTCGCTTGACCGTATCCGATCACCTTGATGAGCAACTTGCACCTGTGCCCGCCCTGATGGCAGCAGCTACTGCCACAAGTCGTCTCCGAATCGGCTCACTTGTTTTCTGTAACGACTACCGACACCCCGCAATGCTGGCCAAAGAGGCCGCAACTTTGGACCTGCTATCGGATGGTCGCTTGGACTTTGGTATCGGTGCGGGCTGGATGTCGGCCGACTACGAGCGTGCAGGAATTCCAATGGACACTCCGGGCGAACGAATCGACCGCTTAGAAGAGGCTGTTCAAGTGATTCTTGGGCTGTTCAGCGAAGGTCCATGCAACTTCCTTGGAGAGCACTATCGCATTGATGGCCTCAGTGGTCTCCCCAAACCACGGCAAACGCCCCGCCCACCGTTATTCATCGGTGGCGGTGGTAAACGAGTGCTGCAACTTGCGGCACGCTACGCAAACATCATTGGGCTCAACCCCAAATTGACTGCAGGCGTGATTGATTCTTCGGTTGGGGCTGACGCCACCGAGGCCGCAACGGATCGCAAACTCGCATGGATTGCTCAGGCCGCTGGGCCGAGATTCGCTGAACTAGAGATTCAGGTCCGCACCCAGATTGTCATCGTCACCAACGAACGGCATGCAGTTGCCGAGTCACTTGCGTCTGGCTTTGGGCTGACTGCAGAGGAGGCACTGAAGACTCCGCATGCGCTCGCTGGCACCTGCGAACAGATTGTTGAGGACTTGCTCTACCGCCGGGAGCGCTTTGGGATTACTTCTGTGGGGGTTGATATGGATGCCATCGATAGTCTCGGGCCAGTCATTTCGGCCCTTGAAGGCCGCTGAGAGGCAAGTCATGAGTACTACAGGATCATGAGTACTACAGGATCATGAGTACTAGCTGGGACGGCCAGGAGTATCAGCAAAGATTTGATGCTCTCGCAGCGAGTGGTAAGTCCATGCATGGCGAGGCAGATTTTGTCATGCGCTACGGCCCAGAGACCCTTCTTGATGCAGGGTGTGGCACTGGCAGAGTCGGTATTGAACTAGCCAACCGAGGGGTAACTGTCGTGGGTGTTGACCCGGACTCATCCATGCTGGCCACGGCACAAGCGCTTGCCCCAGATATTGAATGGCACTTGGAGTCAATGGTGGACTGCGATTTGCAGTCAACCTTTGATTGCGTGCTCATGGCAGGAAATGTTCCGCTCTTTACTCCCCTAGGAACCACTGCTGCATTGTTTGCCGGCTGCGCCCGCCACCTAGGTGAGGGAGGACTGCTGATCACAGGTTTTCAACTCGGCCGCAACTACAGCGCTGAACAACAAGACGCCGACTGCACCGCCGCTGGGCTGGATCTCGTGGAGCAGTTCTCTACCTGGCAAGCAGATGCGTTTGAAGCTGGCAGCAAGTACCGAGTCACGGTGCATGTTCGGGTCTAACAACCCGCTGCGCAGTGTTCGGCGGTTCATCCGGGCTCTGAATACGCGTGCAGAGAATGAGTAACGGCAGTGCACACAGGGCCACTCCTATGAGCACAAAGATGATGACCTGTGGCCCGAAACGAACAACGAGAAGCCCCATCAAGGCCGATACACAAGTCGCTGCCAAATTCGCCGTGAGGAGTTGCCAGCCGGAGACTTTGCCGGCAGCGGCGTGGCCCACTCGATCGGCAGTGGTTGACAACAACGTAGGAAAGATCCCAGCCAGCGCAAGGCCCAAAAAGACAAAGCCAAAGATGGCGAAGCGGGTTGGTGCCAGTGCAATGAGGACCAGAGTCACCAGAACGCTCAGGCCACCCACTGTCAGAATTCGGCTAGGTGGCCACGGAACTCTTCCCAAAAATAATCTGCCAAAAGTAATTCCCGCCCAAAATCCGCTAACACCCAAACTCGCTGCAACTGCTGAGGCCCCACGAGCACCTTCAAGGTAGGTAGCTGACCAGTTGGCACTCGTTGCCTCGAGTGCGCAGAAACCTGCCACAGCCAACAATGACAGCACCAAAGGAACAGTCCGAGTCGCTTCGGCAGGAACCTTGCGTTTATGGCGCGGTTCCATCAGCCCGGCTGGCCACTCAACCTGCGGTCTCACTGCGAGCAAAGCCGCTAACAGGGCAAGAAGAGCCGCCAGAACAAACCCGGCAGTCCAAGAAAAAATTGCAGACACGGCGGGACCAAGAGCAGCACCTAGGCCGTAGCACCCAAACATCAGGCCGGCGCTGCCAACATCGCGCACCAATGTTTGAAACCTTGCCCCGAGCGAATCCAATGCTCCCGTCAGTAAGCCAATGACTGCAAAGCAAACAATCAGCATCACAAAATTTCGGCCAAAGCCTGCAACGAGATCAGCTAGGACAAACAGCAGGCATAACCCGGTGTTCGCTACACGAATATGAACTCTGCGCAAAATTGGCAGGGCTGTAGCCGCAGTACTCAAACGCCCAATCCCATAAGCCAAAATGAGCAGACCGAGGGCTCCAGAGGACTGCCCAAACTGCTCTCGTTGCTGGGGCCAGGCAGCACCAAAAAGCCCCAGCGGGGTAGAGATAGCCAGATAAATCATGCACTCCACGAACAACGGAGAGCGGAGCCGAGCGCCTTGAGACATCGGCCCCAATCTAGGGGGTGCTCAGACCCCGCTGAGCGCCCTACTCTGGTGCACATGTCGAACAAGATGACCGGAGTTCGCGTGGTCATCGTAGATGCCGACACCGTGGCTGGTTGGCGGCGCGTGACACCGTCACTTGCCCAGCTCGAGTCAGCTGTCAGCGACCTTCGAAGGTCCGCACCTGGCGCAGTGATTGTGATTCTTGGTGACCCATCTCTGAGATGGGCCTTGTCACCCGCAGATGCGGAGTTGTTAGATGATTGGATTAACCATCAACAGGTCGTCCTAGCTCCAGCGGGAACAATTGGTGGCCACGTCGGCTTTATTGCTGCTGCCTCTCGCAAAGCCAGCTTCTTAGGCATGGTGCCGGTGGTCATTACTGATCGAGCGGTGCCTGACTGCCCGATCGCTCGGATGCGGCGCGTTGGTGAGCGGTGGCTATTCGACCTAGAAAACGCGAGCGTCACTCAGGTGGTTCCTTCTACAGGGTCGCAGTATCAGCGTCGACGTAAGCCTGCTTGAACTGCAGCGGACTCGCCGACACCCTCCGCCAAGTCGGCAGCCGCGATGGGACTACCCCAGGTGGTCTCAAATGGCAGTTCCCCAGCCCAAATCGGAAGAGCAATATCCTCTGGCTCCTCCTCCGTTGGTCCCCCAGTTCGAATTTTGGCTGAGGCTTCTTCCATGCTCAGAGCCAGCACACAGGTCTGGCGTAGTTCAGTCTCGGACGGCTGACGGGATTCCTCCCACCGGCCAGGTAGCAAGTGGTCACTGATGACCTTGAGGGCATGAAGTTGCTCAGAGTCCTCCACTCGACGGGCTCGTCCAAAGATCACCACTGACCGATAATTCATGGAGTGCAAGAACGCTGAACGCGCAAGCACCAGACCATCTACGAGCGTGACTTCCACCGAACAATCCACCCCTGCTGCCAAAGTGCGTACCAGCCGACTCGCGACAGACCCGTGCAGATACAACACCTCGCCCTCTCTACCAAACAAGGTAGGAATCACCGTTGGCCGGCCGTCAGCGGCGATGATCCCAACGTGAGCCAAATATCCTGCGTCTAGAACTTGGTAGATGCTGTCGCGTGAGTAGTTGGCTAGATGTGCCTCCCGACGAACGGTGCTCCCAGCGGAATCAGGAGGGGTGACATTCGGTGGGCTGGCATTCGGTAAGCTAGCAGGGTCTGAGTTCTCTGACATAGCAAACGATACTGCTGCGATATCGCCGATGTGTTCGCAGAACAGTAAGTTCTGCGTCATGACTGCACCTTCTGCGAGCTCTGCTGAGTTCAGCCAAGAACGAACTGAGCTACTTCGCATCATCAAGAACAGAGCGTTGCTGCAGTTCGAAGAACCCCGTCAGCTGTCCTCGGGCGAGATGAGCCGAGACTTCATTGACGCGAAATATGGGCTTTCTCGCGGTGCCGATCTACAACTGGCTTGCAAAGTCATCGTGGATGAACTCGCCCGTACTGGAATTGAGTTTGATGCAATCGGCGGGCTGACATTGGGTGCCGATCAGTTTGCACACGGGGTAGTCACCCACCTTGGAGATGACCGCGAATGGTTTGTCGTGCGCAAACAAGCCAAGGGTCGCGGCACCAACCAATTAGTTGAAGGAGCCAAGCTGACTAGCAGCAGCAGGGTTGTATTAGTTGATGACATCGTCACAACTGGAGGCTCTATACAAAAGGCCTTCGAACAAGTTTGCGAAACCGGCGCTCAGGTTGTGGCTGCTGTCACCATGGTTGACCGCAGCGATGTTGCGGCGGCCTACTTTGCCGAGCGCTCGGTACCCTACCTTCCTGTATTTACCTATCATGATCTTGGAATTCTTCCAGTCGGCAAATCTTTCTGACCCACCCCCCACCCACCCCTTATATTTGGAGATTCACCATGCAGACTCAAGCCGCAATTCTTTGGGAACAAGGCAAGCCCTGGAGTGTTGAGACCATCACGTTGGACCCACCCAAGGCAGGCGAAGTGCTCGTCGAACTCACCGCCTCTGGGATGTGTCATTCCGATGATCACTGCCGCACTGGAGACCTGCCAGGGGTGACCCCACTCATCGGCGGCCACGAAGGTGCCGGGATTGTGATGGAGGTAGGAGAAGGTGTGACTCGTGTAGCGCCTGGAGATCACGTGGTCTTTAGCTTTGTGCCCGCATGCGGACACTGCCAGCCCTGTGCCGACGGCCATTCCAACCTGTGTGACAACGGCGCAGCCCTGCTTGTCGGAGCACAGCTTGATGGCACCACTCGCCATCACTCCGAGGACGGGACAGATCTGTGGACCATGGTCTGCTTGGGCACATTCTCGAAACACACCGTCGTCAACGAGATGTCCTGTGTCAAGATTGAAGATGACATCCCTCTGGAACTGGCCTGCCTAGTTGGCTGTGGCGTGACCACCGGTTGGGGATCCTCGGTGTATGCCGCAGAGGTCCGCCCAGGAGACACGGTTGCCGTAGTAGGCATCGGTGGAATCGGCGCCGCAGCCGTACAGGGCGCCCGCCTAGCCGGAGCTCGCTACATCATTGCGATTGATCCAATTGAGTTCAAGCGTGAACAAGCACTCAAATTTGGAGCAACGCATACTGCGAGCAGCATCGGCGAATCCTACGAACTCATCCAACAGCTCACCTGGGGTCGCATGTGCGAGAAGGTGATCTGCTGCATGGGTGTTGGAGATGGCGAACAGATCGCTCCCATCATGTCGCTCTGTGCCAAGCGCGGACGGGTTGTCGTGACCAACATCCACTCGGCTAACGAAGGACAGATCAACATTTCGCTCTGTGATCTGACGCTGATGGAAAAGCAGCTTGTTGGTTCAATCTTTGGTTCGGCCAATCCTCAGTCCGACATTCCCCGCCTGATGCAGTTGTACCGCAACGGCCAACTCGATCTTGCCGGCATGGTGACTCAGGAATACGCTCTCGAAGATATCAACCAAGGCTTCGCCGACATGATCGCTGGCAAAAACATCCGAGGGGTCTTGCGATACAAGTGATGCATAATCACTTCCAGATATGACCATGTCACCGCAGCGAAGAAGGGCAGTCATCTGGGTAACCGGCGGGCTGCTCTTTGCTGCGGTGATATCGGGACTGGTGCTAGCAACCAATTCAGCGCAGAACACGCCAAGCACTACCTCGACTCCCCCAGTTAGCACTGCTCAGACCACGACTAGCACCGTCCCCAGAACAGTCCCCAGCACGACAACCAGCATTGTTGTTGAGTACCAAACCCTGCCACCCGGAACACACGAGGTGGCAACTGTTCGTAGCCAGTTCAATCAGGTGCAAGTGCAGTCAGAACAACCCGCTGGGTGGAATAAATCTCTTACTCCAGTCATCACCTCTGCTGACCCAGTCCCGCCTCGCAGCGGGCAAGACCTAGGCCGTGTCCTGATTCCATCTGCCGATATAGCCGTCTCCGGTCGAAGGGTGACACCAACAGGATGGATTTTTACGAACCCTGGCGCCTATCAGCCACCGCAACCACTGATATTTGGCGTTGTCTCTCGACAAGGTTCATGGACCGAGGTCCAACTTCCCGTGCGTCCCAACGGAACCACCGGGTGGATCAAAAGTGACTTACTTAGTGTATCCACGACTCAGAAGCAGGTGGTCGTCTCTCTCCCTGATCGATCATTGCGAGTGGTTGAGGCCGGCCAAGAACTCTTTGCCGCTCCGATCAGCGTTGGTCGCCCGAGCAGTCCCACACCAACAGGAGGCTTCTATGTGACAGACATCGTGCCCTCAGCAAATCCTGCAGGAGGCTATGGGCCAGTCGCTCTGGCACTGAATGGCTACTCAGAGGCAATGGATACATTCGGTGGCGAGAATGCAGAGGGCGCTCCTGACTCACTAGCTCCTGTTCTCGCAATCCATGGAACCAACAAACCCGCTTCTATTGGCCGGTCAGCGTCTAATGGCTGCCCAAGACTGTTCAATGAAGACATCTTGAAGCTTGCAACTCTCGTACCGGCTGGTACACCGGTTGAAATTTGGCCTTAGTTCGCTGACCACTCTGCGTTAGTGAACGTGGCGATCTGCTAACAGCAAGGCCTGATCAATAATCTCGAGGCCGAGCCGAGCATCCTCATCAGAGATCACCAGCGGTGGGGTCACATGCAGGCGATTGAAATGTGCAAACGGAGACAGCCCTGCTGCCTTGCAGGCGGTCACCACCTCGACCATCGGGGCAGCATCTGCTCCCGAGGCATTAAAGGGCACAAACATCTCTTTGGTCTCTCGGTTCTTCACCAATTCAATCGCCCAGAAGCAACCAATGCCGCGCACGTCCCCCACACTTGGGTGCTTAGCTTTCAGTTCCTCAAGGCCCGGGCCAAACACCTCGTTCCCGAGGTGCCGAGACCGCTCAAGAATCTGTTCCTCTTCGAAGATGTTCATCGAGGCAACGGCAGTCGCGCAGGCCAGTACATGACCCGAATAGGTCAGCCCCCCGGGGTAGACCCGGGTGTCGAAGGTTGCAGCGATCTCATCGCTGATTGCTACGCCACCAAGTGGCACGTAGCCAGAATTCACTCCCTTCGCAAAGGTGATCAGGTCAGGGGTGACCTCCCAGGCATCAACTGCAAACCATTCGCCGCATCGGCCGAACCCTGACATGACCTCATCGCAGACCATGACAATTCCGTTGGCATCGCAGAGTTCTCGCACCCCGGCCAAATACCCCGGTGGCGGAACTAAAATTCCATTCGTTCCAACAACTGGCTCCAAAACAATCGCAGCAATCGTGTTTGGCCCTTCAAACATGATCACTTCACGGAGATGCTCCAAAGCACGCTCCGACTCTTGTTCGACAGAATCAGACCAGAACGATGATCGGTATGGGTAGGGACCAAAGAACTTGATGATTCCCGGCGGGACACTGGGCTCGGAGGGCCAGCGTCGCGGGTCTCCAGTTAGAGCTATTGAGCCGCCAGTTGCTCCGTGATAGCTGCGATACATCGAGAGCACCTTGTGCCGGCCTGTGTGTAGGCGCGCCATGCGCATGGCGTTCTCGGTGGCCTCTGCTCCCCCATTGGTAAAGAAGATCTTGTTCAAGTCGCCCGGTGTTCGCTCGGCAATCATCCGTGCAGCAGTGGAACGGGCATCATTTGCCATTCCTGGCGCAATGGTCGCCAACTTCCCTGCCTGCTCTTGAATCGCGGCAATCATCTTTGGGTGCTGATGTCCCAGGTTCAAATTGATCAGCTGAGAGGAGAAGTCCAAATACTTCTTGCCAGTCTCGTCAAAGAACCATGCGCCCTCTCCTCCGGTGACCACAAGCGGCTTGAGCGCAGCCTGAGCTGACCAAGAATGAAAGACGTGTGCTCGATCATCGAGATAGGTCTGGCTGAGCTGGATTTCTGGCGACTGAGATTCTGTAGCGGTCATGATTCTCTCACTTGTTGACTGGGCTCACTTGTTGACTGGGCTCACTTATGGACAGGCTTACTTATGGACAGGGCTCACTTGTGGACAGGGAAGCCTAGGTTGACGCTGCTCGTGGCCGGTTCTGGCCAACGAGAGGTCACTACTTTGTTGCGGGTATAAAACTTGACGCCGTCGGGTCCGTACATATGCAGGTCCCCAAACAACGAACTCTTCCAGCCACCAAACGAGTACGCCGCAACTGGAACCGGAATCGGAACATTGATCCCGACCATGCCGGCTTCAACCTCGAACTGGAAGCGGCGAGCAACTCCACCGTCTCGAGTAAATATCGCCGTGCCGTTGCCATACGGATTGCTGTTTATCAAGGCCAAACCCTCTTCATAGGTGTCGACCCGCATGAGAGCTAGAACCGGGCCAAAAATCTCGTCCTGATACAGCTGCATCCCTGGGGTCACATTGTCGATCAGGGAAGCACCAAGGAAATACCCATCGCCTGGAAGCGATACGTCTCGGCCATCGACCAAAATGGTTGCTCCGGCCTTTTCGGCACCGTCGAGATAGCTCGTGACCTTGTCGCAATGCTGTCGAGTGATGAGTGGGCCCATCTCGGCTTTCGGGTCAGTGCCGGGACCCACCACAATTTTGGCAATTCGTTCGGTAAGAGCAGGGATGAGTTCATCAGCGACTGCGCCAACTGCGACGACCACCGAAATTGCCATGCAGCGCTCACCGGCTGACCCGTAGGCAGCAGAGACGGCGGCGTCTGCTGCGGCGTTGATATCTGCATCGGCCAACACGAGCATGTGGTTCTTTGCCCCGCCGAGTGCCTGTACCCGCTTGCCCTGAGCTGATCCGGTCTCGTATACGTAACGAGCAATTGGTGTGGAGCCCACAAAGCTCAGCGCCTTGACTTGGGGATGCTCTAACAGCCGATCTACTGCAACTTTGTCTCCTTGCAGCACGTTGAACACGCCGGGCGGTAGCCCAGCCTCGCTCAGGAGTTTGGCCATAAAGAGCGCCGCAGAGGGGTCCTTCTCGGAGGGCTTCAGAATGAAACAGTTTCCGCACATGATGGCGTTCGCAAACATCCACATGGGCACCATGGCCGGAAAGTTGAATGGCGTGATGCCGGCCACAACGCCGAGGGGTTGGCGCAATGAATACACATCAACTCCACCTGCGACCTGCTCGGAGTATTCGCCTTTCAGCAGTGCTGGGATTCCACAAGCGAATTCAACGTTCTCCATGCCGCGAGCAATCTCGCCAAGTGCGTCAGAGGGAACCTTGCCGTGCTCACTACTCACCAGTTCTGCGAGCTCGCCTCGTGAGGCGTCCATGAGTTCGCGGAACTTGAACATGATGCCTGCTCGAGTGCTTAACGAACTACTGCGCCAGGACTCGAACGCTGTGACTGCAGAAGCAACCACGGCGTCCACATCGGCTATCGAGCCAAGTGCAACCTCTGCCTGCTGAGCGCCGGTGGCAGGATTAAACACTGGTGCCGACAACCCAGAGGTTCCTGGACTGAGCGCACCATCTATGTAATGACCGACTATGTAATGACCAATTGTTTGCACGGTGAGACCACTTTCTGCACGCGCTCAGTAAGAGAGCGGGCAGCATCAGTATTGTCTAGCAAGAGCTGTCGAAACCATCGCAGTGAGCTCGGATCGGCAATTCTCAGCCGCAGCAGGCGGTTCCCTCGGAACTCTCAGTCCCCCGATTGTGTAGCGACATCTGATTAGCGTCGCCAGTCTTGACGTACCACTCCCACTTGGCGCCATCGGGATCGGTTACCCAGGTCTCGGTTTTTTCTGCAAAGCAGCACACGGTGTCATCAACCCCAGTGGTTTCTAGGCCTGTTTCCGACAGACGGGTTTCTGCCTCAAGTACCTGCGCTGTGGTTTCAGTTTCAACTCCAAGATGATTCAGCGTGCCCCCCTCGGGGCCCTCAATCAGGACCAGCTTGAGAGGTGGTTCGGCAATCTCGAAGTTTGCATAACCTGGCTTGCGTTTGTTTACTTCGGTTGCAAACAACTTGGAATAGAAAATGACTGCAGAATCAAGATCGGTGACGTTGATGGCTAGTTGTACTCGTGACATGGTTGCTCCGTTAGCTAGTTACTGGTGAGTGGTGAGAGTTTCTGACGAACGGCCGCTACGAGGCCGCAGCGCTGAGTTCGGCCCAGAGTTCTTGAACCCGGCGCAGAATCTCATCGCGGATCGGTCGAACCGCAGCAACGCCCTGGCCGGCGGGGTCATCGAGTTTCCAGTCCAAGTAGCGCGTACCCGGATAGAAGGGGCATTCATCCCCACACCCCATAGTAATGACCA
>JBAXCX010000024.1:0-27126 GCA_037141255.1 Actinomycetes bacterium
TAGCTGGCGGGTTCTCGTATTCGGGTCAGACCTGCATCTCGGTTCAGCGTGTCTACGTGCACGCTCAAGTACACAGCGAATTTCTCGCCGCACTCGCGGAGAACGTTGCGCAGCTGAAGGTAGGAGACCCGGCAGATCCCGAGACTCAAGTCAGTGCACTGATTACCCCCGCGGAATCCGATCGGGTTCAAGCTTGGGCGGCCGAGGCGGTTCAGCAAGGGGCGCTGCTTGTAGCCGGTGGCGGCAGAGGCGAGGATGGCGTACTGCTGCCGACGCTGCTTGATCGGGTTGAACCAAAGATGTCAATCAGTCACTCCGAGGTATTCGGGCCAGTCCTTGGGGTTGCGGCCTACAACACGTTTGATCAGGCAGTCGACATGGCCAACGACACAAGGTACGGCTTACAGGCCGGCGTGTTTACCCAAGACATCTCTACTGCACTCAGAGCAGCCGAGCGCATTGACTTTGGTGGCGTGCTCATTAATGAAGTTCCTGCCTTTCGCGTGGACCAACAGCCCTACGGTGGCCTTCGAGATTCTGGGAACACTCGTGAGGGCCCCGTCTATGCAATGGAAGAGATGACAGAAAGAAAGACCATCATCATCCAGAGTTAATGAGCACCTGAACCTGGCGCTCCACAGCACTGCCGCTTCGCTCCAGTAATCTATCGCTCTGATGTTTCGTTCGACTGGAATTCGAATCATGTGCGGGGCCACCTTGGCAGTTCTCGCGGCGTTTGTGCTTCTCCGGGCAGGTAGTTCCAACCAAGAGACTGCCGTGTCAACCGAAGCCGCCCACACCACGACGACAATCCTAAAAGAAGCAGGTCAATTTGTTGATCCGGCAAGCACGGCACTCCCCTCCCCTGTCTCGACCTTGCCCACCGATGCTCCACCTTCACGCTCGGCGGGTTCGGCAGGGCTACCGGCAAATTCAGGTTCGGGCAAGCGAATGGTGCTGTCGATTTCTCAACAGCGTGTCTGGTGGGTTGACGAGTCGGGGACCGAAATTCGTACCGCACTTGTTTCAGGGCGGGCGAATACTCCTCAGACCGGCACCTTCAAGGTGTACTCGCGAACTGAGCACGCCACCGGACTCGATGGTTCAAAGATGGATTACTTCGTGCGATTCACCAAGGGGCCACAAGGTTGGTCAATCGGGTTCCATAACATCCCGAGAATCAACGGCCAACCCGTACAAACCAACGAGCAACTCGGTCAAACGTTGTCGCATGGTTGCATCCGCCAGAAAGAGGAGGATGCCGTATTCACTTGGAATTTCTTGGATATTGGCTCCACCGTGGTGGTTATTGCCTAGCTCGAGATTGCCCGACACGCCCACGTCCCGCTCAGCCCGTAACCTGCAACCCCGTAACCTGCAACCCCGTAACCTGCGACATTGCCCACTAGCAACAAGGACACTTATGAGTATCAATATGCGCATTGGCATCAACGGGACGGGAAGCTTGTCCACCCTCGATGAGGTGATCGCCGAGGCCAAGCGAACCGAGGCCGACGGGTTCGACTCATTTTGGATTGCGCAGATTTTTGGGATGGATGCGCTTACTGCGCTTGCGGTAGTCGGTCGCGAGGTGCCGCGTATCGAACTGGGTACTGCAGTTGTTCCGACCTACCCCCGCCACCCGATGATGATGGCAGGTCAGGCGCTGACTGTGCAGCTCGCCACCCAGAACCGCCTTGCACTCGGTATCGGTCTGTCCCACCAAATTGTGATTGAGTCGCTCTGGGGTTACTCCTACGAGAAACCAATTCGTCACATGCGAGAGTACTTGTCGGCGCTGCTGCCACTCCTGAACGGTGACTCAGTAGAGGTCAAGGGTGAAGACATCACCTGCATCGGAGGGGTAGATGTTCAAGGAGCGGAAGCGCCGCCTGTGATTGTCGCGGCTCTCGGTGCGCAGATGTTGAAACTAGCGGGATCGAACGGGTGTGGAACGATCACCTGGTGTACCGGCGAGCGGGCGCTACTGACCCATGTGGTTCCAAAAATTACTGCCGCAGCCGAGGCCGCTGATCAAGCCGCCCCCAGAGTGATCGCTGGTCTTCCCGTATGCGTCACCTCTGACCCCGAGGCTGCCTACGCGGTTGTTGCCGAGCAGCTTTCGTTGTACGGGGGACTCCCCTCGTATCGTGCGATGCTCGATATTGAAGGGGCAGAGGGGCCAGCAGATGTAGCCATCATCGGTGATGAGCAACATGTTGCTGCTGCGCTCACTCGCCTAGCTGACGGCGGCGTGACCGAGTTTTCTGCAGTCATCGCAGCCCCCAAGGCAGAGGATCGCGCTCGCACTTGGGACCTTCTGAAGTCTCTGATCTAGGCGGCATCTTGTCTCAGATCGCCCCTGAAGCTATTGAGTTCACTGCGCGCAGCGGCATGCGCATCGCTGCTCACGCCTGGGGCAGTAGGAGTCATCGCGCTGTGGTGTTGGTTCACGGAGGTGGGCAAACTCGGCACAGTTGGGGCGGCACAGCCGAGGCTCTTGCAGAGCACGGTTGGTATGCGGTGACCTACGACCAGCGCGGCCATGGTGGTTCCGATCGCGCACAGAATCGGGATTATTCAACAATTCGTTTTGCCGAGGATCTTGTAGATGTGTGTGCTGCGCTGACCGAAACCACCAAATCCAAACCAGTAGTTGTTGGTGCTTCTCTTGGTGGCCTTGCGAGTTTGCTAGCAGAGGGAATGCTGAGCCCGGGCTGCAGTTCTGCAATCGTTCTCGTCGACATCACTCCACGTATGGAAAAAGCCGGCGTTGACCGAATTGTTCAGTTCATGCTGGATCGAGCTGAGAGTGGATTCGAGTCTCTTGATGACGCTGCGGATGCTATTGCTGCGTATCAGCCGCACCGGAAACGTCCGAGGGATAACTCTGGACTCTCCAAGAACCTGCGGCTCGATCCTGATGGGCGTTGGCGATGGCACTGGGATCCGGACCTCTTCTTGGGACCGCGACCGATTGGTACTGGCTCGGTTACGGGGCAGTTTGTAAATGCCGCAGTTGCGCTCAACGTGCCAACGCTACTGGTGCGTGGTCGCATGTCGGATTTGGTGAGTGAAGAGACTGCCCAAGAGTTCTTGAAGCTCAGACCAGATGCAAAGTATGTAGACGTGTCCGGCGCGGGCCATATGGTTGCCGGAGATCGCAACGATCTCTTTACCGCCTCTATCGTGGAGTTCTTAGACACAATCCAATGACCCCTTACTCCAATAGCTAGGGATGAGTCAGCCTCGAATGAATCAGCCTCGAATAAATCAGTCTGCACTAGCTGCGGCAGAGGCTCTTCTTGGGGTGAGCGCCAGTACATCCCTCTCCGAAATTCGCGTCGCCTATCGACTTCAACTCCTGCGAACTCACCCCGATGTCAGCTCAGAAGTCGATGCATCCGAGCGCACGATAGAACTCACTCGGGCATACCTTCTGCTGATTTCAACCAAGGGAAAAGAGCAGACTAGAACCGAAGTGCGTTCGAGTGTTGAGGCCAGGGTCGTGGAGGACAGACCAGAACGACTCGGGATTCACCTGCTCGACGACCTGACGCTTTGCGTGGATGCGCCAGCAGACGAGACGCTGATGTTGCTGATTGAGATGGCAAATAATCTAGGTGAGATTCGGTACCTCGACCCCTCTGCTGGACTTATCGAACTTGTCATCGAATTCATCGAAGAGCCCACTAGTTCTGTGCTGCTCAGCCTGCAAGGTCGCGCAACGGGTTGTACCGAGGTGTTCTGTTCTGTTGAGCCATTGAGTGGCGGGGTGTCTCCACCAAGTGATGCGGTGGCACGGCTTCTCCTGCGCACGCTGAGAGCACTCCAAGTGAACGAGTAGAGGCTTTCAATCTTGATCGGTGAGGTTGTCGCCTCGGAACGGCAGCAGCAGACGGTTCGGCGATTACGACGACTTGGTACGTCTTACCCGCTTCATGCGTGTAGCGAACGTAGACCCAAATCTTGCTCTCATGGATCTGATTCCAAGCACCTCAAGTGCCTTCGGAATCGGGAACCACCAAAGCTCACGGGGAGTTATCACCCGGCTCGACATCACTGACTTGACCGAGGAGAACTCTCGCAGGCCTTCCGGGCCGTGTACTCGCCCGATTCCTGACTGCTTCACTCCGCCGAACGGAAGTCCGGGAATCGCATATGAAACAATGCAGTCATTGATGCACACGTTTCCGGCCTGCAGACGATTCGCAACCGAGATGGCAAGTTGCTGATCCGAAGTCCACACCGAGCTGTTCAGCCCGTAGATTGAATCATTCGCTAGGAGGAGGCCCTCCTCGGGATCAGCCACGGACATGATTGGCATGACCGGCCCGAAGGTTTCTTCGGTCATGATGGTCATTGTGTGGTCAACATCCACGAGCACGGTGGGCTCAAACCAGAGTCCCGGCTGATCGAGTCGCTGTCCACCCGCAAGTACGCGGGCACCTTTGCTGACAGCATCTGCAAGGTGGTCTTCCACGATCTGAACCTGTGGTGCAAAGGTCATGCAACCAATGTCACCCCCGCTGGCGTCCTGACGAATCAGAGCAGTTTCGGCCAGGACAAGTTGCACGAATTCGTCCATAATCTTCTCTTCCACGTAGAAGCGTTCTACTGACATGCAGGTTTGACCAGAGTTCTGGAATGCCCCCCACACAGCTCCCTTCGCGGCCCGTGGCAAATCCGCGTCGGCGCAAACAATCATCGGGTCTTTGCCGCCCAATTCAAGAACCACCGGGGTGAGTGAGTCTGCCGCAGCCGCCATGACGCGCTTTCCTGTTCGAACAGATCCAGTGAAGCAAATTTTGTCAACTCCGCTGCGCACGAGAGCTTCGCCCGTTGGTCCTGCCCCCGTCACCACTTGAACAATGCCACCCCAGTTCTCATCCGCGAAAAGCTTGCCGATGGCTATGCCAACAGTTGGTGTTACCTCAGAGGGCTTGAGTACCACCGTGTTGCCCGCGAAGAGTGCGGTGATGACGGGTGTCATGGATAGGGTAAACGGGTAGTTCCAGGGGCTAATCACACCGATCACGCCGAGGGGCTCGTAGCGCTTCCATGCCTTCTTGTGGGCCATCAGACCCGATGCAACGCTTTGTGGATCGAGGGCTCGAGCGCCATTCTTTGCGTACCAGCCAATGGTCTCGCATACGGCCATAAGTTCGGTGGTGACTGCCTCGGAACGCTGCTTGCCCGTCTCTGCGCAAATGGTATCTACGAGTTCCTCTGCTGCGTCTAGCAACCGATCGCGAACCTTGATCAGGTGACGAGTGCGCTCCTTGTAAGTAAGTGCGCCCCAAGCTGCGGCTAACTCACGAGCACGTTCAACGGCTTGTTCGACTTGATCACTGCTCATCTCCTCAATTTCTGCGAGCAAGGTATTTGTTCGCGGATCAAAGGTCTGAAAGGTCAGAGGCTCTGCCCGTTGAGCGGTTGCTTGCTCATCGACATCCAAGGGAGAGGTTCGTTGTTCCGAAGTGATGCTCATGTGGCCAAGCTACACCTGAGAGTGACCAACGACCTTTCGAAACGCAGTTGAACGAACGTTCGGTAGGGCCTAGCGTTAACCCCCAGAGAGCACACTGCTCTCGAGCGCGGACTCAGCTAGCACTAAGGGGTTTTTTATGACCGTTACAGATTCAGTCGTTGACTACTCCAACACTGACTTTACGGACCCCAGAGTCTTTGATGATCCGTATGAGTTGTTTACATGGCTCCGCAGCTTGGATTCACTTCACTACGACGAAGCGAACGATCTGTATATCGCACCCCGACACGAGGACATCTTTGCGATGAGTAGAGATGAGGTGACCTACTGCAGTCGTTTCGGTGTGCGGCCCAAGATCGCTGGAGACATGTCCATCATCACCTTGGATGGAGAGGAGCATGTGCGCCAGCGTCGGCTCATCAATAAAGGATTCACTCCTCGGCAGGTCAGGGAAATGATTCCCCATGTGCGTGAGTTGACCAATGAGATTATTGATGCGATGGAAGCCAAGGGTGATGTCGATTTCGTTGGCGACTTCGCGATGCACATTCCGCTCATCATCATTTGTGAACTGATGGGCCTTGATCCAAGCCAACGTATGTCAATGTACGGCTGGTCTGACGCCATGATGGCCGGAGACGGTCACGTTGAGGCTGACTCCCCGCAGTTACTCGCAGCAGCGACGGCTTTCGGCGAGTTTGCCGAGTTGGCCCTCGAACTCATCGCGGAGCGCCGAGCTGACCCGCAAAGCGACCTCATTAGCATTCTGACTCAAGCCTTTGATGATGGTGGGCTGACAAAGGAGTACAAAGCGACGCAAGGCCTCGACGAGGAGTCTCTTGCGAAGATGGCATCCGAGGTGCGATTGCAAGATGATGAGTTGTTGGCCTTTCTGGTCGTGCTCATGGTTGCGGGCAACGAAACCACTCGAAATGCACTGACGGGTGGCTTAGTCGCCTTGAGTAGATTCCCTGAGCAGCGCAAATTGTTACTCGAGAATTTGAATAATCCAGAGTTTATGGAAATTGCTGTTGACGAGATTGTTCGTTACGTAACCCCTGTTTTGGGCTTTATTCGCACCGTCACGGTGGACCACACCTATCGCAACACGGATCTGAAGGTTGGTGATCGTGTCTTGATGCTCTACGGAAGTGCCAACCGTGACCACCGAGTCTTTACTCACCCGAACGAGCTCGATCTCTCGCGAAATCCAAATCCGCATCTGGCATTCGGCATCGGGCCACATTTTTGCCTTGGCGCAAACCTTGCGCGGATGGAGATCACCACGGTCTTTCAGGAACTGCTCACGCGCTTGCCAGATATCACCGTGCCAGCCGATGCTGTTCCATCTCGCGGAGACTCGACGCTGGTGCTCGCGTTGAACCACCTTCCAGCAACGTTCACTCCAGGGGCCGGTTGCCCCGTATCGCACTGAGATACAAGTGAATCAGCGCGAGCGAATCCTGGACGAGGCATTGCGCTTGATGTCTGCAGAGGGTTCCGCGGCAATGAGCATGCGTCAACTCGCAACTGCCTGTGGCGTTCAGGTTGCAGCGATTTACCACTATTTCCCTTCTAAGGACGCACTCCTGCAGAGTGTGTTCGAAGAACGTCGATACGACAGTCGATTGGCTAGCCAAGATCAGGTCACAGGCTTCGAGACTCAAGCAGGAGTGCCAGAGCGCCTCAAGGCCGTGTTCAACCTGTTTTGGACCGGCGCACTCGAGGAGGAAGACGTCTTGAGGCTGCTACTCGGAGAGGGCCTTCGGAATCAGGCTGTTGCGTTGCCAACGGGTTCTGCCATGTTGGAACTCTTTCGCAGCGGTGTACGGAGCCTGCTCGAGCAGTATGTGCCTGAGCTTCAAGACCCCGAAACCGTGTCAGAAGTATTCACCGCTCAAATCTTCGCTTGCTTTATTCAACATATATTTGCACCGGAGTTAGACACCGACGAGATTGCGAATCGAGCCGCCGAAATACTCGTCCGAAGCGTCCTGTAGCGCGAAGGATTTCAAGTTCTCGATACTTCGAAAGATAGGCCATATGGACTAAAGGTGAGGCCTGCTCCTGCCGAGACTCAAGGGGTGAAATGTTTCTCTGGTCCCTCGCCCGCGTTGCGCACAAGATCCCAGCGCGGTGCGGTGATGGTAGAAGCCGCGATGGTTTTACCAGTCATGATCTTCATTGTGGTTGGAATCATCGAGTTTGGAATGCTGTTCACCTCGTATTCAACGAGTACTGCGTCAACGAGGAGTGGTGCACGCCTTGCCGCGACGGCTTACGCCCAAGCAGGTGCGGTCACCTCTGCCCAGAACACTGCACTGACACAAATTGCGCTCTCCACCTCAGCTGATCTCAAAGTCCTTACGAACGGAACTCCAGTGGGTATGGCTGTCTACAAGGTCAATCCGCTCTCCTCCGATGGCGCACCCCTCGGCGGCTATCCCGGAGATGCAATGGCTGGCGGATGCACCTCAAGCTGTGTGAAGTTCACCTGGAACCCAACTACGAAATCCATGACTCAAACCACGGGCAGTTGGACGAACGCTGATGCTTGCGGGGTAACGGTCGACACGATCGGAGTGTTTGTTCAGGTTCAGCACAAGTACATCACTGGATTCTTTGGTACAACCCGCACCGTCACCGGCCACACCGTCATGCGACTTGAACCACTTCCCAGCGATCAATGCCCCGGGGGTTGAGCAGTATGGAACACCGCCGTACCCGTTCAGAATCTGGTCTTTCTCGCCTAGCTGTCACTCATCGAAATCAGGGCGAGCGTGGAGTTGTTCTGGTTTGGTTTGCCCTCATGCTCATTATGTTGATGGGGTTTGCCGGATTTGCCGTGGACTTGTCGAACTGGTGGTTTCAAGCAGAGAAGATTCAGCGCAGCGCCGACTCCGGAGCTCACGCTGGTGCGGCTTTCCTTCCAGGGGACCTACCCTCGGCCACCACGATTGCTCGAACAGTGACTGGCCAGAACGGGTTCACCAACGGTTTGAACGCAACGGTGACCGTCACGCAAGAGCCAAATCCAAACCGCTTGCGGGTCAAGGTGAAGGCAACAATCCCGACCTATTTTGTTGGCCTGCTGGGCGTGGCGAGCATAGATCTGACTCGCGAGGCAGTCGCAGAGTACGTAGCTCCCGTCCCAATGGGATCTCCCGAGAATAAGCTCGGAAACGACCCAGCCCGAGCACAAAACACGCCTCAGTTCTGGATCAATATCGCAGGTCCAAACTCGACAAAGAAATCAGGCGACCGGTTCCAAGCAAAGGTTTGCACCACCTCTGTTGCCAACTGCACAGGAACCGTCATCTCAGGAGTCAACAATGATGAGTACGCAACGGAGGGGTACTTCTTTGCCCTCAAAGTCTCCTCGGTAGTCTCCGGGCAGCCGCTCAATATCCAGGTCTATGACCCGGCAATGACGTATGTCAACGATACCTGTGGGGTGAATATGCCCACCCAGACAGAGGCGAACGCCCTGCAAGCACTTCCCGGAAACCCCTACCCCGATGGCGCCCTGCGATACGCACCCGGTTTGACCTCATGGTGCACGGGAGATCAGGACATCAGCGGCCGCACGAACAAGACCACCTTCATTGTGCGCAGTCCCGATGCAACCCCTTGGACTGATCTAGATAACCCTCTGGTGACCGGCTGCACGGTGCGCATGCCCTCGTTTGATCCTGGTGGCACCAACCCAACCATCTATCAGTACCTCCACCCGACTGATGGCAAACAGGATGCTCAAGCGGTGATCAATCCCGCTGATGGGGCTAATACCTTTGCAGAACTCTTTCGCCAGAATGTGACCATTTGCTCCATTCCAGCTGGGTCAGTTCAGACGGGCGAATACATCTTGCAAGTGCGCAGTAACTCAACCGCTGCAGCCCCAACGGTTTATAGCGCTTCAGTGGTTGACGGAGGACATAATCGAATGTCGATATTTGCCGGGTTCGGGACCGCCGGACTTGCCGCAGTGGATGGCTCCGCTGTTGCGATCAACGCGCGTGGCCGGCTTCCGATCTATGCAAATGCAACAGCGGCGAACACATCGTTCTATCTTGCTCGTGTGTTGCCCTATGACGCTGGTAGAACTTTGCGAGTCACGCTGTTCGACATCGGAGACGCTGCTTCAGCAGGAGTGCTGCAGATCCTGCCCCCTGCAGAGTTTGCAACCACGTTCTCAGGGTGTGCCTTCAGTCGAGACGACGGAGCGACCCTCAGTTCCACTCCGTCAACCTGCACCCTCAGCAACGTCTCGAGTGCCAACGGATTCGACGGCCGCAGCGTGACGGTTGACATTCCTATTCCTGCTAACTACACCTGCACTCCGGCTGTTGCCACTCAGTGCTGGATCAAGGTGCGCGCTGCGTTCCCAAGTGGTGTTACCGATACCACTACCTGGTCTGCAGCTATTCTTGGCAATCCAATCAGGCTGGTGGAGTAGGACCACTCCCCTGCCAAGCCGCTATTCGTTCGCCCATCGGGGTCGAGGGTTCGGCCTGCGTGAAGGGCCAGAGTTCTTCAGCGATGAGACGCCAGTTGCCCCTCGCTTGCAAATCTCCGAAGAGGGCGAATAAACCAAGATTGATGCGCTGAATGATCACCATTGATGCAGGAAGATTCGCAGCTTTCATAATGGCAGAATGAGGCCCCGAAAGATCGAAGAACTGACGCACTGACTGCGAGGAATACTCAGGTGTGATCTCCATCACGTTGTCATCCAACACAAACTCGTAAAAGTGGCCGAAATACTCCTGCAGGTCTTCATCATCAACCTTCAGGTCTGCCGGCAGAATCCCGATGCCCTGAATAATCGCTCGAAAAGCTCCGATGTCTCGATCGAGCACCATGGCTTGAATCATCTCTTCAAATACCTGGACTTCATCCTGAGTGAAACGCTTGCAGAGGCCGAAGTCTAAGAAGGTGATCTGCCCGCCGGGCCGAAACACATAGTTGCCAGGGTGAGGATCGCCATTGAATGCATGGAGCTGGTAGATGCTTCCGAAGGCAAAGCGGTACAAGCATTCCGCGGTGAGCTGACGTTCCTCATCCGACCAGGCGATCGCCTCAGAAAATGGAACACCCTCTGCAAACTCAGTAGTGAGTACGCGTGATGTGGACAGCTCGCTGACCACCTCGGGAATGTGGATGTATGGGTGTCCGAGGTAAGCCCGAGAAAATAATCGTTGGTGCTCTGCCTCGAGAACGTAATCAAGTTCCTCGACAAGGCGTTCTTGTAGTTCTGCCACAATCGGCGCTGGATTCATCCCCGGAAAGAGCATTCCCATCATGTGAAAGAGAAGCTCAGTATTTTCAAGATCGGAGGCAATGGCCTGATCCACACCGGGATACTGAACCTTGACTGCCACCTTCTGACCTGCGTGGGTAGTGGCCAGATGGACCTGACCGATTGATGCCGCAGCAAGTGGGTCGCGCTCAAACTCCGCAAAGATCTGATCAGGTTCACCACCGAGTTCCTCTTGAATTACTTGCGCCACAAGCGAGTAGGCCATCGGCGGGGCATTGCTTTGCAGCTGAGCGAGGGCCTGACGTACTGGCTCAGGTAGTCCTTGGTCCAAGTAGCTGGCCATCTGGCCAAGCTTCATCATGGCCCCACGCATGTTTCCCAACACCTCGGTGACCTGCTCAGCAGTCTGCAGCTCAAACTCTTCACGGAGTTCGCTTCGCCGCTGCTCCGTAGCGAGCAACCCGCGGGCCTTCATGTTGACAAAGTTGGTGCCGGTCTTTGCTCCCACTTGAGCCAGGGTTGCAGTTCGTCGGGCGCGATGAGTGGGGATGAATCCCCCCAGCTTTCCGGAACCAGATCGAGCGCGCCTCGCTGTGACATAGAGAATTCCGCAAGCAGCGACTCCCACAGCGGCAGTCAGGGCCGACGCTTTGAGGTGCAACTTCGGCAGCGCTCGGGGAGCGGGCAGAATCGTTGCAACAGACATATCAATGAATCAGTCCCCGATGGGCCGAATCAACTTTCGGTGATTGTGATGGACTCGATGACTACCTCATTGACCGGGCGATCTTGTGCACCGGTTGGCAGGTTCTCAATGGCCTTGAGTACATCCTCGCCAGCGATCAACTGACCGAACAGCGAGTACTGAGGCGGCAGACGAACTCCTGCTGCTCCGGAGATGATGAAGAACTGGCTTCCGTTTGTATTTGGCCCGGCGTTCGCCATTGCGAGCGAGCCAATCTTGTATTTGCCAGCTGACGGAAGTTCGTCAGCAAACTTATATCCGGGTCCACCGCGTCCTGTTCCGTCTGGGTCTCCACCTTGAATCATGAACTCGCGAATCACACGGTGAAAGATGACACCGTCGTAGTAGTGGTACCGGGCAAGGTTGACGAAGTTGTTGACCGTGTTGGGGGCATCACCAGCATGAAGAAAAGCCGTCATGGTTCCGTGATTCGTGACGATCGCTGCTTGGTAGATCTTCGCCGGATCGATGTACATCGGAAAGGGCTCCGAGAACTTTGTCTTTCGTGGGGATGATCCGTCTGCTGCTGGTTGTTCTGTAGGCATCAGATGATTCTACTCAGCACGGGACCGGCGGCCGATTCCTGTGGTCACCTCCTATGGAGGGACTAACGGAAATCCTGAAGGACAACTTGCGCTTCTGGCTCCGAGAGGACCAGAACCGCGGCTTTTCCTTTCCGGACACCCTCGGTTGGTAACACAACGGTGACGGGATCTGAAGAGCCAAGCTTACGAACAAACCCGACGGCCTGGCCGAAGCTAAGGCCCGAATCGATAATGAGTTCTGAAGACATAGAATCTGCGACATTCAACAAGGTAAACGGGTTGCGAGTGGCGCCGACTTCTTTCAGCGCCGTCCTCAAGAATTGTTGCTGCCGCTGCTGTCTGCCGAGGTCAGCCGTTGGCTCGGTTACCTCTTTGCCGTTGATGGTCTCGCTGTAATGGCGCGAGCGCGCATAGGCCAAAGCCTGCGTTCCGTTCAGGGTAACGGGACCAGCGGCATCTACCACGAGACCAGAGCGGTCATCGTGAGCAGGATTCGGAAACTCAATAGTGACTCCTCCGATAGCGTCGACCAGACCTGCGAAGGAGCCAAATCCCACTTCCATATAGTGATTGATGGGAATCTGTAAGTTCTGCTGCACGGTTCTCACCAGGTTTGCGGGGCCGTCGTTGTAGGCGCCGTTGATGCGGCCTTGCTTGTTCGTGCTGGCAATTTTCACCCACAGGTCGCGTGGAATAGACATCATCGACGATCCGCTCGGTGTTGTTCGAAGCACGATGATGGTGTCGCTCCGCCGACCAGTCACTCCGCTCGAACCCTCGGGGTCGAAGGCCTCACGCGAGTCCGATCCCACAAGCAGATAGTTGGTGGACGGACCCGTGACCGGATCCAGAACATCAGCAAGGTCAACACGCTCGATGTTGCTATACGCCGAATGAGCCTTATAGAGCAGGCCCAGAATCACGATCAGGAGGAGCAGGGGAATCAGGAGTAGCCACTTGAGTCCTCCCGACCTCCGGTTGGATGCAGGACTCTTCCGGTTGGGTGCGGGACTCTTCCGGTTGGGCTGAGCGTCCTTCTGGGGCACTTTCGCCGGAGGAGTGTTGGAGGGACGCTGCGGGGGTGCAGCCTTCGCTGGTTCAGATGGGGTACGCCCTGGAGAGGGAACGAAGAACTGTTTGCCAGGGCCCTGAGGGGGCTGGTTCTCTGGGTTCTTCGGAGTGGACATGTGTTCAGTCTTGCTGGGATAGAGGAGACTTTCGCGAACCCAATGGCTTCCAACCTGCCATCTGGTTCCATTCTGGTACGTGACCCGCCTACGGTACGTGGGTTCTGAGTTCCCACCGCAAATGAAGATTGATATACCCATGGCTGCCCCAGTAGAAGATCAGATCCTCCACTCCAATTCATACGCTGTGTCCTACCGGCTACTCGGCGATGCTGACCGAGCGACCGCTGTGTCGACGGTTGCGATTCAACGCGTTCACCAACTCTCCGAAGAGAACTCTGAAGACTGGCTGCAGCAGCTTGTCTTGTTCACCGTTGCGCAGTCGCTACATCCAACCGCTATTCGGCGCCTAGATGAACCCGGCTCTCCTTCGACGACGGAGAGTGGCGAGCATGCTGACCCAGACGCATCACTGCGAGAGGCACTTCGGCGCCGACTTGACAGCGCAACTCCTGAGGAGCAGATAGCGGGGTGTCTCATCCAGCTGTGTGGGTACCCGTCTGAGTTTGTTGCAGGTTGTATGGGCGTCTCCTCTGAAGCCGTCCGGGTGCTCGCTGCAGTGATTGCGCCACCTCCAGGTGTGTCGTACCGAAACCTCGGAGACCCATCTTTAACCGGCGCGGCGAGGCCGGCAACTGCTCGGAAAAATCCTTGGAGACCACATTGGACCACCGTTGTGGCAATCCTTTTGGTCATGTTGGCTGTCTTGTATGCCACGCAAGTCACTGGGCCTCGTCCGACACTCACGAACGAGGGTGGCTTCGGCGCTACCCCTGCTTTGGCTTCAGAGGCCCCCCAATTTCAGCAACGCTCGACTGAATTTCTGCAACGCTCTACTGATTGAGGATTCCTCGAAGGATGCGCCGTTTTGGCCTCATGACTCTGAGCTGAAGAACACCGTTTTTTGCTCGGTGTAGTGATCCATCGATGCCATCCCGAGCTCACGTCCAACCCCGGACTTCTTGAATCCCCCAAAGGGAAGTTCGTAGCGAACACTGCGGTTCGTGTTGACCGACATGACGCCGGTGCGCACCGCAGAACTGACGCGAAGCGCTCTGCCTAGGTCCCGGGTCCAGAGGGTCCCAGAGAGTCCGTACTCGCTGTCATTTGCAATCATCACAGCTTCGGCTTCATCACGGAACGGGATCACGCTAAGAACCGGCCCAAAGATCTCTTCTTGCGCGATGCGATGGTTGTTGTCCACGTTGGCTACCACCGATGGCGACAGAAACCATCCCGGTTCAGAGGCAACACCTCCACAGACAACCTCTGCACCCTCCGATTTGCCGATCTCGAGATACTCAAGGCTTATCTGACGTTGCCGTTCAGAGATCATCGGTCCGATTTCGGTGCGGTCGTCGCTTGGGTCGCCCACTCGGAGAGTCTGCGTGCGCTCAGCAACTGCAGCGACCACTCGGTCATACACGGAGCGCTCAACAAGGAGGCGACTACGTGAGCAGCAGTCTTGGCCGGCATTCGCAAAGACCGAATAGGGAATTGCGTCCACGGCCTTGTCAATATCGGCGTCGGCGAAAAGAATCGCAGCTGATTTACCTCCGAGCTCAAGTGAGACGCGTGTCATGTTCTCGGAGACTCTCCGAAGGATTCCTGCACCCGTGCTCGAGTCTCCGGTAAACGAAATTTTACCAACCCGCGGGTCGCCCACTAGTGCGTCACCCATGGTTGAGCCCGGCCCGGGGATGACCGAAACAGCTTCAGGCGGTACCCCTGCATCGAGAAGAACCTGACCCAATAGCAACGCAGAGAGCGGTGTGAGGGTTGCCGGCTTGAGGATCACCGGGTTGCCACAGGCGAGTGCAGGGGCAAGCTTCCATGACGCGATGTACATCGGAAAGTTCCACGGCACGATGAGTCCACACACGCCTACCGGCACGCGACTCACTACGCCTAGACCCGAGTCTTGGGTAGGGACCACCGACCCCATGTGCTTGTTCGCAGCGCCTCCGTAGTATTCAAAAACATCAGCCATAGCGCTGGCTTCCCAACGGGCATCATCAATGGTGTGACCAGCATTGAGTACTTCGAGTTGAGCGAACTCTTCTGCACGTTCTCGAATCAACTGAGCAACTCGCATGAGTACATGGCCGCGATCCGTTGCGCTGACCGATGACCAGACCTGCGAGTTGAATGCGCGCGTTGCGGCGCTGAGGGCATCTTCGAGATCTTGTTGGCCACCCTGAGATACGGAACCTATGCAGGCGCCCGTAGCTGGGTTGAAGACCTCGAACGTGGCGCCATCGCTAGCAGCGCGCGACTCTCCACCAATGATGAGCTGAGAGGGAAGCGAAAAAGAAGTCATGGGAGCAGAGTGTATGTACCCCGAAGCCTGACTACTGTGCCCCTGCTGATACGAAGACGCGAATCAGCTCTCAGCTGCATCTCACAGGAGTTCAAGACGCATGGCACGCCTAGACGGAAAGACAACAATTATCACTGGGGCCGCATCTGGCTTGGGCCGCGTAGCAGCAGAGCTGTTTGCGTGTGAGGGCTCAAGAGTGGTGGTCGCCGACATGCAAGACGGTAGCGAGGCCGTAGAGGCAATCCGCTCAGCAGGCGGTGAGGCAACGTATGTGCCCTGCGATATCAGTTCTGAGGACTCTGTGCGGTCCGCTGTTGCGGCTGCAGTGCAGGCCTATGGCGGGCTTCACGTCATGTACAACAACGCTGGTGTTTCACTCGGCGAGGACGATGGCCCCGAGAACACGTCTGTTGAGGTTTGGGATACCACGCTCAAGATCAATGTGACTGGCGTGGCATTGGGATGCAAGTACGCACTACCGGCCATGCTCGACACGATTGCTGCGGCTGGGGACGGCGCAGCCAGTGCATCAATTGTCAACGTTGCCAGCTTTGTTGCGCACCTTGGTGCTGCGACTCCACAGATTGCCTACACCGCATCCAAGGGTGCTGTGCTGTCAATGACCCGAGAGATTGCAGTGATCTACGCCCGCAAAGGGATACGTGCAAACGCATTGTGTCCTGGTCCGGTGCTCACTCCGCTGCTCGCTAAATTTCTGTCCGATGAAGAGAAACGTCAACGAAGGTTGGTGCACGTTCCGATGGGTCGGTTCGGTGAGCCGATTGAGATTGCCAACGGCGCACTTTTCTTGGCATCTGATGAGTCATCGTTTATGACAGGGCAGTCATTGCTTGTTGATGGTGGCATTACTGCCGCTTACACCACACCGGAATGATTCTGGGCGCTACCGTACGTCCGGTCGACTTGAGGAGAGCTTGTGCCTACAACTGGATTAATTGACCGACAGACTTTGGATCAGCTCGTAACTGACGAGCAGATCGATACGGTGGTGGTGGCGTTTACTGATGTGCACGGTCGCCTGATGGGCAAGCGTGTCACCGGGCGATTCTTTTTGGACCACGTGGTGGGGTCACCCGCTCCTGATGGCTCCGCAACCGGGGAAGGCATCGAAGCCTGTAACTATTTGATGACCGTTGATGTTGATATGAACGTCATAGCTGGGTTTGAATACTCCGACTGGGAGGGCGGCTATGGCGACTTTCGAGGACGCCCCGACCTGAGCACGCTCAGGGTCACGCCTTGGCTCGATAAGACCGCACTGGTGCTGTGCGATGTGGTCGACAGCCAAACCGAACAGGCCGTACCAGTTTCTCCACGGCAGATACTCCTAGCTCAAATAGATCGCGCAGCGGAACACGGACTCATCGTGAAACTGGGATCAGAGCTCGAGTTCTTTGCTTATGAGTCTTCCTATGAGGAACTAGCTCGAGGGCACTACAGAACTCTCGAGGAGTCAACTTCCTCTTGGTACAACTTGGACTATCACATCTTCCAGACCACCAAAGACGAGCCACTTATTCGTGCGATTCGAAATGGAATGCTCGGTGCTGGTCTGCCAGTTGAGTTCTCAAAGGGTGAGGCAGCACCGGGTCAGCACGAACTCAATCTGCGCTATGCCGAGGCGTTGAAGATGGCTGACAACCACACCATCTATAAGAACGGCGCAAAGGAAATTGCCTACCTCCAGGGCAAAGCCATCACCTTTATGGCGAAGCCAAGCATCGACCAACCGGGTTCAAGCTGCCATATCCACTCCTCAATCTGGAGTCTTGAGGATGACCGCCCGCTCTGCGCTGGTGATGGCCCGAACGGGATGAGTCCGATATTTCGCTCATGGGTTGCAGGCCTGTTAGCGCACTCGCAGGAACTTTCGCTGTGCTTTGCTCCGTATATCAACAGCTATAAGCGCTATCAGCCGGACTCTTGGGCGCCTACTGCTGTTGTGTGGTCACCGGATAATCGCACCTGTGGGCTGCGCCTAGTTGGCCATGGCGCAGGTATGCGTGTTGAGTCTCGCATTCCAGGTGCGGACTGCAATCCGTATATTGCCTTCGCTGCACTGATCGCAGCAGGCCTTGACGGTATTGAGTCCGGTCTCGACTGCGGAGACCCCTATATGGGCAATGGGTATACCGCAGAAGATGTTCCACGGATCCCTTGGAACCTCGTGGAGGCGATTAGCCGATTCGAGCAATCTGAGTTTGCTCGCAAGGCGCTTGGCTCATCAGTCTTCGAACACCTTCTGCATGCTGCTCGCGAAGAGTGGAAGTCCTCCAACAACGTGGTTACGGAGTGGGAACTTCGACGAAACTTTGAACGTATCTAGTCCAGAGTTGGGCAGTACCGTTACTCTCACGCAACGTTAAGTCGGAGCAACACTTGCAATTCCTTAGAACCCCTGAATCAAGATTCCTTGGCCTGCCTGACTGGCCCTATGCACCGAACTACTCCCAAGTCGATGACACAGATGGTGGGTCACTCCGCATTCACCATGTGGACGAGGGTTCAAGGGATGCAGACCCGGTTCTGTGCATGCACGGAGAGCCGTCTTGGTCTTACTTGTACCGTCAGATGATTCCGCCGCTCACCCAGGCAGGACACCGTGTCATTGCTCCCGACCTGGTTGGCTTTGGCCGGTCGGATAAGCCCGCAGAGCAGGAGAGCTACACATACGAACGCCACGTGGGCTGGATGTCTGAGTGGCTAGTCAATCTTGACTTGGAACGAATCACATTGGTTTGTCAGGACTGGGGTGGGCTCATCGGCCTTCGTCTGGTGGCTGCTTTTCCTGAACGGTTTTCTCGGTTGGTGATTGCCAACACGGGCTTGCCTACTGGCGACAAGCCGCAACCAGCAGCCTTTGCGCAGTGGCGGAAGTTCTCCCAAGAGGTCGAAGTTTTTGATTGTGGAGCGATCCTGCAGATGGGTACGACAACTGACCTGTCGATCCAAGTGCAAGCCGCCTACAACGCCCCGTTCCCAGATGATTCGTTCACGTCCGGAGCGAGGCGCTTTCCGCTGCTCGTACCCGACTCCCCTGATGACCCTTCGGCCGAGGCAAACAGAACCGCTTGGAAGTTGCTCAATACTTGGACCCGGCCGGTCTTGCTTGCGTTCTCCGATTCAGACCCTGTCACCAAGGGTGGAGAATGGGCGTTCCTGACGGGAATTCCCGCGTGTGCGGGGCAAAGCAATCAAACAATCCCTGGCGCCGGTCACTTTCTTCAGGAAGATTCCGGTTCCGAGTTGGCCCGCATGGTTCATGAGTTCATAGGGTCCACGCCAATATGAACCTCTCAGACGAAGAGAACGCAGCTCAAAGGGCACGTACCGATGGTCGTGTTCTTCGTGGTGTAAAGACTCGTACTGCTATCGTCGAGGCGCTTTTAGATCTTTTTGAACAGAAGAATTATTCGCCGACTGCAAAACAGATTGCAGCTCAAGCACAAGTTTCTGTTCGATCGATTTTTCAGCACTTTGAAGATATGGAGACTCTGTACCAAGATCTTATTGCGGTGCAGACCTTACGGGTCGCTCCCATTGTTGAGTCGCTGCAGTGCGATGGGTCCCTCGATATGCGCGTCGCAGCTTTGGCGACTCAGCGCTCTGAAATATTCGAACAGGTCTCTCCAGCGCGACATGCACTAGCACTCCGGTCGAATGTATCTGCAGATGTTGGCCAACTGTTGGAGGAACTCAGCGGCGTGTTGCAGGATCAACTGCGTGTGCAGTTCCGCGCCGAGTTGAGCGCAGTTAACGACCAGACCGCTGCCGACAGCATGGTGATGCTCGACCTACTGTGGTCGTTCGAATCTTGGGATCGTCTTCGAAATCAGCAGCAACTCTCGGCTGAGCAAGCCACTAGCGCTCTCTGTGCTGCAACGTTTCGAATCCTGCCTTGATTGCGTGCTGGCAGGTCTTCACAAACCTCACCAGTTGGGGCTAGGCACTGTCCTCTCCTGCACGACTGACGGTTCCGACTCCTCGGTTGCAGACGAGACGAATGCGATTCACACCATCAAGAATGGTGGTTGCATCTCGGAAACCAACCACGCAGAGAAGTCCGAGTTCTCGACTCAAAATAGCCGCATGAGAATTGCGGCCGCCTTGCTCTGTTATGAGTGCAGAGGCTGCGAGCATCAGCGGCAACCACGATGGATCAGTGTTGCTCGTGACGAGCACGTCACCATCTCTGAAACCCCCCGTATCTCGTGGGTCTGACAGTACGCAGACCCGCGACTCGATAGCACCCGATCCAATTCCCACTCCCCTACCGAGCAGTCCTGACGGGCTGCTCGCGTCAACCACCGGAGTCTCAGCAACTGCGGGAGCCGTCGCAGAAAATGGTCGCACCTGAACCAGAAACATCTCGTCAGTGAGCCCATCTATGGCCCACTCCAATTCAACAGCGTGACCAAAGCTCCGAGACAGATGGAGTCCCCAACTATTGAGGAGCAAAATCTGATCCATATCCAAAACCTGAGTTGTTCTTTCAAACTCGCTAGTTGGAACGAGCTCTGCTGTCCCGTTCGACTTCAGTGTCTGGCGCTGTTCAAAAACTGAAACCTGTGTTTGCTGGCCCTCGATGAAACGCTGATTCTCAACTTCATAGCGTTCGGGAATAATGAGCCCACCCACGAGTGCATCGCCCATCCCCCAACAGGCTTCGAGTGATGCAACCTCTCTCCTGTCAAGTCGACTGTCCTCGGAACCGTCAAGGCCAGTGGACGAGCTCCTCTGCAGGTCAGGGTCTGAACTCAGTAGCACCCCAGACGCACCGAGATCTGAGCGCACCATTCGCTGCACAACAACGGCCATCAGGTTGGATCGAGCAGATATGAGCTGGGTTCGGGAGTACGCCAGAACCCGCGCAGAGAACAGTGAACCAACAACGATGCGGTAGGCTCGCAGCACCTCATCAAGCCCATGTACTGCCAAAACGCTTTCGTATTGACCCGCAAAGCTGGCGCCAACAAGGTCTTCAGCGGTTGCGCTTGAACGAACCGCTAGCAGAGTATCTTGGCCGCACCTCGATAGCAGTTTGGTTACTGCCAGATTCAGTTGACGTAGAAGGTTCTCGGGAAGTTCTGCCTGGTCAATAAGGACTTGCGCACTGATGGCTACATCTTCTGGTTTGATGTCGCCTGCTTCTAGATCTGCGAACAACTTGTTCAGCGGAACCGCAACTGAGTCCTGGCCTAAGAACTCAGAACATGCAGCTATGCACACGACGAAACCCTCTGGAGTAGGTATCTCGGTCAGCGCCGCGTTCTCTATCGTTCGGATCTCTAGGCGGCTCTCCGACTCTTGACTGGGGGGCTCAAAAAAACGAGCGCCTGCAACACGAGCAAGACTCGAGGCCTTGGAGCCAACCACATCTCGTATCGAAGCCTCTGGTGAATCCATCCAGAAAAGAAACTCACCTGTTTCACTCATCCGTTTAGTGTCACCTAATTTTCAGCAGCGGGCAGGCCGTTGATTGCCTGACTCCAGATTTCAATTAGTGTTGGTGAGCTCAGGTGTTGCAACGCAGCAAGGTTACCCGGGGAATCTCATGGCCACGCTTACTGAACAACTTGCAGAGATACTTCCAGCAAACAGAGTGCTCGACTCGGACTCGCTCGCTGATTATGGAAGTGATGAGTGTCTCACGGTGCAAGCAGTTCAGCCCGAACTTGTTCTCTGCCCAGAAAGCACCGATGAGGTCTCGGTAATCTTGAAGTTTGCAGATGAACAAGGCATCCCGGTGACCGCGCGCGGTGCCGGAACCGGTTTGTCAGGTGCGGCTGTTCCAAGCGCTGGGTCAATGGTCATCTCGTTCGAACGCATGAATCATGTGCTCGAGATTGACACCGAAAACCATGTCGCTGTGGTACAACCCGGCGTCCGGTTGAATGAGCTCGACCTGCTCACCCGCAAGCACAACCTGATGTACCCGGTATACCCCGGCGAATATTCCTCAAGCCTCGGAGGCAATATCTCGACTAATGCGGGAGGCATGCGCGCCGTCAAGTACGGCGTGACCCGCCATCAGGTGCTCGGTGTGGAACTCGTACTCCCCGGTGGTGAGGTGATTCGCTCAGGTGGGAAGTTCGTCAAGGCTTCAACGGGCTATGACCTGACGCAGCTTGTGGTTGGCAGCGAGGGAACTCTGGCACTCGTCACCGAGGCCACGCTGAAACTCTCGCCTCGCATTGAGCATCAGATGACGGTTCTGGCCCCGTTCAGCACCTTGGAACAGGTTTCAGCTGCGGTTCCGCGAGTGATTGATTCAGGAATTGGCCCTGTTCTGCTTGAGTACATTGACCTGTTAACCATGTCAGCGGTTCACTCATTTACGGGTCTTGAACTTGGGATCCCACAAGAGATTCAAGACACCGCACTGGCTTACCTAGTCGTGATGATGGAGAGCTCGGTTCTTTCGAGGCTTGAAGAAGATACTGAGCGGCTCTCGGAGATGCTCTTCGAGCTCGGAGCGATCGACGCCTATGTTCTGCCCTCTGGTGCAGCTGCTGGGCTTATCGATGCGCGTGAGAAGGCATTTTGGATGGCTAAAGCCGCAGGGGCCGACGACATCATCGACGTCGTGGTCCCTCGCGCTCAGATCCCACAGTTTATGAATTCTGTAAGCCAACTCGCTGTTGAGTATGAGGCTTGGATAGCAGGATGTGGCCACGCAGGTGACGGCAACGTACATATGGGGATCTTTTGCGCTGACCCCGAAAAGAGGCATCGCTTACTCACCGAATTGTTCGCAGCGGGACTGGCTCTGGGAGGCGCAATTTCTGGCGAGCACGGCATTGGGCGAGCCAAGAAGCAGTTCTTCAATGAGCTTGTTGACCCTGCCAAGATTGCGCTCATGCGCAGAATCAAGCGAGCATTCGACCCCAATGGGATTTTGAACCCTGAGATTTTATTCGACACCGAGGATCAATGATGAACGGCGCACAAGCACTTATTCGAACTCTGGTTGCTGCTGGGGTAGACACCTGCTTTATGAACCCGGGTACCTCGGAGATGCACTTTGTTGCAGCCCTTGATGAGGTGCCCGAAATGCACTCCGTCCTGGCACTCTTTGAGGGTGTGGCAACTGGTGCTGCTGATGGTTACGCGCGAATGACGGGTCGACCCGCTGCGGTGCTGCTGCATCTTGGCCCGGGCCTTGGCAACGGTTTAGCTAACCTTCATAATGCTCGCCGAGGCCACACGCCGATCGTGAACATCGTGGGTGATCACGCCACGTACCATGCGCGCTATGACGCCCCCTTGCAGAGCGATATTGAGAGCATCGCTCAGGGGGTCTCGGGTTGGATCCGCTCGGCAGACTCCACAGCTAATCTGCAGGCTGACGCAGTTGCGGCAGTGGCCGCCGCCCATGGGCCACCCGGCCAAGTAGCCACGCTGATTCTTCCCGCTGATGTTTGCTGGCTGGAGTCAGATGGACCAATGCCCCCTGATGCTGTTCCGCAGCCTCGCCCCGTCATGAATTCCACGCTTGATCAGATTGCTGAAGTTCTGGCCTCGGGTGAACCCACGGCGTTTCTTCTTGGTGGCGCGAGTCTGATGGAGAAAGGGCTGCTTGCTGCCTCGCGCATTGGTGCCGCCACAGAAGCCAAACTCATCGCAGAGACTTTCCCGACTCGACTTCAACGCGGAGCAGGACTGCCGTCACTGGAGCGCCTGATGTATCTAGCGGAGTTTGCTCAGGCGCAACTTGCTGGCCTGAAACACTTGATTTTGGTCGAGACAGCCTCGCCGGTGTCGTTCTTTGCCTATCCAGAGATTGCCTCCGATCTTGTTCCTGTCGGATGCACGGTCCATGTGATGGCAGAGCATGGAGATGACTCGGTATCGGCATTGGAACAGCTTGCGCAACGCTTGGGTGTTTCGTCCGACTCAGCGCAGCTTGCTGAACCATCCAGGCCTGATCTGCCGGCCGGCGCGCTGAACGCAGAGTCGTTTGCAGCAGCAATTGGGGCGCTCCTCCCCGAGAACGTGATTGTGGTTGATGAGGGCAATACTGCTGGCCTTTTTGTTTCTGGATTTACCGCTGGTGCTCCACGCCACGACTGGCTCTGTCTGCCCGGTGGTGCAATCGGGTTTGGGATGCCAGTAGCGACCGGTGCAGCAGTAGCCTCTCCGGGGCGCAAGGTCTTAAACCTGCAAGCTGATGGAAGCGCGATGTATACCTTCCAGGCCCTGTGGACACAGGTTCGCGAGGGCCTTGATGTCATCACGGTCATTCTCAATAATCAGTCCTACGCAATTCTCAACTTAGAACTCACGCGAGTGGGGGCGCACCCTGGGCCGAAGGCGCTCGAGATGCTTGACCTGACCAATCCTCGACTCGACTTTGTGGCTTTAGCTCAGGGGCTCGGGGTAGCCGCTACTCGGGCAACCACCGCAGAGGAGTTCACAGAACAGCTTGAGGTTGCCTTCACAACTCCAGGACCACATCTGATTGAGGCCATACTACCTCCCACCCTGTAGCCGTATCAGCCCTCATGCTCGGCGGTGAATTCCACCTCTTGTTCGAGCAGGTCTTCAGTACGTGCGGTGGCTGGCAGAAAGCGATACACGAGCCCAGCGCCAACGGCCACGGGAAGAGCGGCGACGATCACGCTCCAGTGCAGCGCATCCACAAAGGCACTATTTGCAATGCTTAAGAGTTGCTTTCCCTGTTCCAAAGATGGAGCCTGAGCTGCAACCATGTTTGCTCCACCAAGTGAACTCTTCGCAGCCTCAACAGCAACAGAAGGGGCACCCACTCCGGTCAGGAAATCATTCACCTTGGAACCGTAAACGGTTGCCAAGACGCTACCGATGATGGCTACCCCGAGAGCACCGCCCACTTGCCGCGTCGTGTCATTCACAGCCGAGCCAACCCCGGCCTTTCCGAGAGGCAGCGATCCCATAACGGAGTCGGTAGAGGGTGCCATGGTGAGGCCCATACCCAAAGCGAGCAGCATGAGGCGCCACATGATCTGCCAGTAGTCGGAGTCCACCTCGAGCAAGGTCATGGTCAACAGCGCAAGAGCAACAATCGACAGACCCACAGTAACGGTCCGTTTAGTACCGAAACGGAGCACCACTTTCGAACTGCTTGGTGCCACAACCATCAACGTCAGCGCGAACGGAACCATACGCACGCCAGTTTCGAGCGGCGAATAATCCAGAACGAATTGAAAGTATTGAGTCAGCAAAAAGATCGACCCGAACATTGCGAAGAACACAACCGTGATGGCACCGTTGGCAGCGCTAAAGCGTGGGTTGCTGAAAAAACTCATGTCGAGCATGGGGCTGGCGACTCTGCGCTCCCACAGAATGAACGCTCCTCCAAGGAGTAAGCCCACCAGGAAGATCCCCAGAATCTTTGGCTGAAGCCAGCCTTCGCTAGGCGCTTCAATAATGGCAAAGAGCAACATGCTCAGTGCAGCGATAGAGAGGATGGCGCCCACAGGGTCCAAGCGAGGCGCAGTCGGGTCTTTTGAATCGGGGATCAGAACGAACCCTGCTACTAAGCCAACAACCACGATTGGAAGGTTCACGAGGAATACCGATCCCCAATAGAAGTGTTCCACTAAGAATCCGCCTGTCAATGGTCCGAGTGCGGCACCAAGGCCGGCAACCCCGGCCCAGATTCCGATTGCTTTGCCGCGTTCCTGGGCGGGAAACACGTTGGTGATGATCGACAATGTGGCAGGCATGATGAGTGCTGCGCCGACTCCCATAAGGGCTCGAGTCGAGATCAATTGATCTGCCGTAGATGACAACGCAGCGAGCAGTGATCCAAACCCGAAGATCACGAGACCGGCTTGAAGAGCCTTTCGGCGACCGAACTTGTCGCCCAGTGCGCCAGCGGTAAGCAGAAGACCAGCAAAGACAATCGTGTAGGAGTCAACAATCCACTGCAACTGACTGTTCGTTGCTCGCAGGTCTGTGATGATGGTTGGAATGGCTACGTTCAGGATTGAGTTGTCGAGAACAATCACCAACAAGCTGAAGCACAGCACTGCCAGAATCCACCAACGCCGCTCGTACTCCTGCTTCGCCGCGTCGGACTGTTCGGTTGTAATTGCCATGTTCTACTTTCCTACGGGGGACTTGAAACTGCACTCTGCGTGCTCACTCAACCACATAACCTCTCCCCCGCACCAAATCCAGTCAGGAAGCTGTCGGAGGTCTCTAAAGGCCCGTAGTGTTGACCCGTGTCGGAGCCTGAGGAAAAGCTGAACGGATCCGCTGCAGTTAGCCAAGCAGCACGAGTCCTCGGTGCAGTCATCTCTGCTCTCCCCGAGGGCGAGGAACGGCCGCAGCAGCTAGAAATGACTCAGGCAGTCGAGCAGGCCTTCGCTCAGAAGCAACACCTTGCCGTGCAGGGGCCGACGGGAGTTGGAAAGTCGATTGCGTACCTCATCCCCGCGATATTGGCGGCGGGGAAAGGCTCGAGGACCGTGATCGTCACCTCGTCCAAGGCACTTCAGGATCAGCTGGCCTCGGTTGAGTTGCCCCTCCTAGAGAGTGTTCTAGATCAGCCCTTTAGCTATGCAGTGCTCAAAGGTCGTTCGAATTACGTCTGTGAGGCGGCCATTGCCGAGGTGCGCGTGCAGCTACGGGGCAAAGATCAACTTGGCCTAGATCTTGGGGCAACTGCAACCATGGGTGACGCGGATCTGAGTGATGCGGAAATTCGAGCTGAGGTTGAACTCATTCTCGAGTGGGCTGAGGAGTCCCAACTTGGCGACATGGCTGAGTTGCCGATCACACCAAACTGGAGGGCATGGTCAGCCGTTTCGGTTGGTCCGGGTGAGTGTGTTGGTGCGGCGAAATGCTCCTATTCGACTGACTGCAAATCTGAACACGCGCGATCTATCGCCGAAGAAGCAGACATCGTGGTGGTCAATGCCCATCTCTACGGGGCACACATACAAACCGGCGGCACCCTCCTCCCACCGCATACGCAACTCGTGATAGATGAGGCGCATGAGTTTGAGGACTCCATCGTCGGATCACTGAGCATCGAAATGACCGAGGGAAGACTGCTGAATCTTGGGCGGGTTCATGACCGAAGTGTTGCCGGTGATGACAAGGTTGCAGCCTCGCTGCGGTCGGCAGGCGAGATGCTCGAAGCATGCATGGAAGGAATTGCAGGGGTAGGAACGGTGCGCCTCACTGCTGGTCTTGGTGAGGATCTTGCCGCAGCGCTCGCTACTGCGTCCTCAGCGGCAGACCGAGCACTCAATAGTCTGCGGGCAGCAGCACGACATGCCGGGGAGTCAACGGCAAAGCACCGGATTGATCGCTCCGTCCGGGTTGCAGAGTCAGTTGTGGATGACACGCAGTCTTTGCTCGGTAAGCTCGGCCCGGGGACGGTTCTGTGGGTAGAGCCAACCCGCAACTATCGCCATGTGCTCAGACTCACTCGAATCGATGTTGCAGATACGTTGCGTGCTCAGGCTTGGGCAGAAAAGCAACTGACGGTGATTTGCTGTTCGGCCACACTTGACTCGGGTACGGCGAGTCGACTCGGCCTCGAGGCTACGTATCTATCCGTGCC
>JBAXCX010000025.1:0-26735 GCA_037141255.1 Actinomycetes bacterium
TTACTGCGGACCCACTGTGTGAGCAATCACATGACCCGGCCCTGCGTAAGCGCCTTCAACAAACCAAGTTGATCCGCTGCCCGCTAATCGCGGCTGCAGTCCCGTAGCGGAGCCAAATCGATCTCTGTATTCAGCAAGCTCTGGATAGGCAGTAAGGGCCGCTGGCTCAAGATCATTTCCGTTTTCACCTACGGGCCCGCCGAGTGCATCCCAAGCCCGATACACCAATGGGGTTGAACAATGCACTGGCGGCGTCAAGAGCGTGAAGGTCTGCTGCCGATGCGGCAGCGGACGCAAGACCTCGCCGATACCGCTGACCTCTGCGCGACCGCCCGCCAAACAGAATGCAACATCGGCGCCAATTGCAACAGCTAGGTCCGGGTCGCGTTGTTTAGCCCACCGCAAAATCGCGGCTGCATCAGAGCTTCCACCACCAAGGCCGGCACCAGCGGGAATCTGCTTGATCAGCACCACCCCCGCTTGAGTGTTGAGCGCACGGAGCGCCTGCTGCACGAGGTCATCAGGCTCGCCGGGCTGACGCTCCCCTTGCCTGATCACCTCGAACTCGCTCCCCTCAGGATCGATGCTCAACGTGTCATAGAGATCCAAGCTCACCATCTCGGCCAGAATCAGGTGAAACCCATCCTCACGAAGGCCGGTGACCCGAAGTGACAGTGTGAGCTTTGCTGGGGCCTGAAGCTGAATCCGCACAACGCAAGTTTAGAGCCCATCAGGTGAGAGCCCAGACTCAGGCGCTGTTTGTGCGGGGTGGTCGAGTGTCGCTTCGGTCAATCGAGCCCAAGCCGCAACGTCAAGTTCCTCCGGTCGAGCCGTGCCCGCAATCCCAGCCGCCTCGAAGGCTGATGCCGAAACAGATTTCCGCAGGGTTGCGCGCAGCATTTTGCGTCGCTGTCGATACGCACGGGCAACAAGTTCCATCAGTTGCGACTCCGTCACCCGTCCTGACGGGGGGTCTCGGCGAGTGATCCCCACCAGCGCAGAGGTGACTCGTGGTCGAGGGACAAACACTTCTGGCGGGACCGTACCGAGGAGCTCAGCTTGAGCAAACCATGCCAGGCGAATGGAGGGAATCCCAATAGTGCGGCCGCCGGGACCTGCGACAAGACGCTCTGCCACCTCGGACTGCACCATTACCACCATGCGCGTCACCATCGGCGCCTTGGAAAGTACTCCCATGATGAGCGCTACAGCTGTGTTGTAGGGAAGATTCGCTACCAGAGTCCAGGGTTGATCCTCCCCCGCTGCTGCGCCGTGCCCGGCGGAAGCCGAAGAGGCGCCCAACAACTCAGGCCAGTCAACTTCTAGGGCATCGGCTTGCACGATCTGAACACCCGAGGAGTTCTGACTATTCAACACATCGGCCAGCACCGGTATCAAACTCGCGTCTTTTTCGACCACGAGTACTCGAGCACCGGTATCGGCAAGTGCCAACGTGAGTGACCCCAGCCCGGGGCCAATCTCGACCACGTTGTCTCCGGCGCCAACCTGAGCAAGGCGTGCAATTTTCATCACGGTATTGGGATCAGCAACGAAGTTCTGACCCAACGCCTTTCGAGCCGTGAGTCCATACCGCTCAATCAACTCGTTAATCTCAGCGGCTCCAAGCATGGCGATTCAGTTCCCTGCTCCTGATGAACGAGAACCGCTTCCCCCAGTCGAATAACCCTTCAAGGTGGTTGAGGTGGTCGGCGGCAAGGTGGTGATGGTGACCGCCGGAGCACGATCTGAGTACCGACTCGAGGCCTTGGGGTACCAGTCCGGTGGCAGCTTGATTGAGGTGGTGGTCGTTAACTGCGTCGCTCGTGAAGTCTTCGGAAGTGAACTACTCGTAGAACTCGTTACGGACCTTGCCGAACTCTGGTCCTTCTGAGAGGAATCTTGATTGTTTCGAATGGCACCAATCAAAAGAATCAGCACCGCCAACAGGGTGACTGCAAGTGCTCCAATCACTCGTGGAGGGACCCGAGTCACGATGCCGCAAGCCCGTAGAACCGACTCGTAGTTGTTCTGGTTCGATTCGCGACTGTTTCAAGGTCAACACCGTGCAGGCGAGCGATCTCGGCCCCGATCAACCCAACTCGAGCAGGCGAATTGGGTGTTCCGCGATGCGGAACCGGGGTGAGGAACGGCGAGTCAGTCTCAACCATGAGCGAGTCCAAGGGTGTTTGGCACACGGCCTCTCGAACATCAGATGCACTCGGAAACGTCACGATTCCGCTGATAGAGATCAGCGCTCCCCGATCCAAACACGCAGTTGCCTCCTTCGGACCACCGGTAAAACAATGAAACACCGTGCGCGTTGGAACGGACTCGGCATCAAGAATCTCAAACGTCTCATCCCATGCGTTTCGCGTATGGATCACGAGCGGCAGGTCGAATTCATGGGCCAAGGCAATCTGTTGAGCGAATACGCTCCGCTGAACTTCTCTCGCTGAATGGTTGTAGTGATAGTCCAATCCACACTCACCGATGGCAACAAACTTCGGGTTTCCCAGGTTGCTGTTGATCACCACTCGAACCCCATCTAGGCCTTCCTCGGCATCATGAGGATGAAGTCCAACTGTTGCCCAAACCTGTTCGTGATTATTGGCAAGGGCGAGACCTGCGGCGGAAGTCGCGGCATCGGTGCCCACCGTAATCATCTGAGTCACCCTCGCCTGAGCAGAGGCGGCGAGAACCTCGCCGAGCGTGCCGTCGTTCTCCAAATGGCAATGGTTGTCAATCCACTGAACCTCTTCAGTGACGCCCATCACCTCTGCCGGCCTAATTGTTGATGCACACGATTCCTTCAGCGCCAACTGAAAAGAGCTGCACCGTACCTGCGGCATCCTCGGCATCTTGGGTTGTCGTGATGCCCTCGGTGACAGCCATGATTGACGTATCGCTCCATTCCATCAAGGCGCTTACTGAGGTGTCGCCGAGAGTGGGAGGTGCAAGCACCACCACTACAATCTCGGGACTGATCTGATCAAGCCACGCTCCTTCGATCACGTTGCGCTTGCGAGCAGATCGCGACCCAGCAGAAACAACGCGAAGGTTGTCAGCCTGTGCGGCAACAAGTTTTCGAACTTCCGGTGGCAGACGCCGAGGCGAGACTGCCCTCATCACTGCTTCCACCGTCACCACTTGCCCGCTCCCGTCCTGAGAGCTCAAATCTGCGTCCTCTAGGTCGGCCACTCCAGCGGCACGGCGAACTCCTAAACCGGCGCTCAGTCTGGGTCGAGAAAGCTGCGCATCCACCAGCAGCACTCTGCGACCTTCTGCCACACATGCGGCCGCAATCCCAAGCGCAAGTCGGCGAACCTCAACCCCACCTCGCGGCGCAGCAACCAGAATTCGACTTGGGAAGTCATCAGTGGATCCAGCATTCACTGCCGAGGTGATCACCTGCTGAAGCTGCGTTGGAGTGGACCGCTTCTTTTTGCGCGTCCCCCCGCTCACATGGGTCCAGCGATGCAGGCCGGTGAACTCAAAAACATCATCTCGTGGATCCACCCGCGGAAACCGGCTTCCGGTCATCAGAATTCCCGTGGCGAGCAATGCGCCAGTAAAAATCGCCACCAGCACTATCCAAATGACCGAAGGCTGCTCCTGGCCGAGCACTGCATCTTGATACGCGCGGATATAGAAGGTTCCCGAGTAGTAGCGGGCCTCCCCCGGAATGGTTGGACGAAGCTCATCAGCAACTTGGGCCTCGGCTGCACGGCGGCTGTTTTCAAAGATATTGTCCATGGCAGTCACCAGATAGGGCTGCACTGCCAGAACATTCGCTTGGCTGGTATCGCTGTACTGCAGTTGAACCAGCAAACCCAACTTGGGTCGAGTGGCTGACATCTTGTCGCTGATTGCAGCCACAGGGAGGTCGATCCCGGAGAGTTTCTTGAGTTCCTGCGCATACGCGAGCGATACCACGGTGGTCAGCACACCCTGCAGGCGTTCGCGATCAATGACCACGTACTCGCTCGGGACGGACCGATCGAGCCGGGGGGGAATCACTGCGGCCGTTGCGGTGAAGTGAGTCGGGAGTGTGCTGGCAACGACACCACCGAGAATGCCACTCAGGAGAGCTGCTGCAAGAATCTGGCGTCGAGCGCGTTTGGAGAATCGGAGATCCCACCTTGCGAGCGGAACCTCAGCCCCCTCACCGGTGCTTGACTCGGTGTGCTGGCCGTCAGCCTTGGCGAGTTCGATTTCGGTTCCCGCGCTCAGGTCCTCGGTTTGCCATCGCTCAAGCTGAGTAGACCCTGCCGGTGAATCTGCCAAAGGGTCGACCCAAGTGTCTGTCCAAGTTCCAGGCTGACGGGCCGAAATAGCCGCGGACCACTGCCCGGGCGAGATGATCTCTAACTCATGACCAACTGCTGGTACCACTGAGTGCCCGACTCCAGACAGACCCTTCCAACGTGATCTCCAAGAGGGCACTTGCAGACCTGCCGCTAGCCCGATCACCGCCCAAGCCAACTTGTTATTGAGGAGCGGCAAAAACATTGAGCTCGATAACACCGGCAGCAGCATCACGAACAACGTGATGGAAATCTCTTTCATCTGCAACCAGCGCGGTCTGAGCAAATTGAAAATTGTCATCAAGAAAATAGAGAGGAACATCAGTAACCCAACGGCACCAAGGTCGCCGGTCACATCCATCCACGTGTTGTGCGAGGACACGTCAGCTCGGTCCTCGTTGAGCTGCTGACTTCCTGGGGTCACCAAGAGATTTGGAGAGATCAACAGCCGCAACTGACCGAAGCCATAGCCGGTGATTGGTTGCTCCTTGATCAAGGCCACCGTAACGGTCCAGAAATCGAGGCGGCCTGCACCTCGATCAGAGAAGCCGCGCTCAAGGTTGTTTGGGTTTGCAACGAACCCAACTCCAAAGGCCATAACCGCAAGCAATAGTGCGCCGATAGCCACCCGGGACCTACGACCAGCGCTCAAACCCGGACGAGTCACCATGGTTCCAAACAGGGCAATCGCAGCACCGATCAGCCCCGAGCGACTGCCCGCCCCGGCTGCACCAGCCAATACTGCAAAAAGCGTCAAGGTATACCACCACTTGATCTTCACGGTGGTGGCGTGTCTGCGGTAATAGATGGTCAGCGGAATCATGGAGGCCATCAGGAGGCCGAAGAAGTTGGGGTCCTTACCGAACCCCACGGAGCGAGTGCCAAGGAACAGCGCCAGAATTCCGAGGGCAGCACCGAATAGCCCACCTACCCAATAGGCGCGAAGAAATTTATGCAGAGCCCGGTGACTGTCCACCATGAGCGCGGTAATACAAAAGAACACCACGCCAAGGAGGAACTGTCCCATGGTGTTGAGAAAGGAGAGTGCCTCAGCCGACCAGATCCCACTAGCGGCTGCCCAAGTAAGCAAGATAAAAATGGGAGCCCAGGTGCGCAGGGGAAGCGCTGGTGGACGCCAGCGCTGAACTACCAGTTTGTAGATCATCAACAGCCCAGCAACAAGGGCCACAGCGCGGCCCATTCGAATGGGACCTGCACCAAGTCCGTCAAAGTGAATGAGGAAGGCAACGGCTTCATAAAAAAGCAGTCCACGCTGCCAGACCCAAATGGAAAGCCCCACCGTGAGCGCAACCATCACGAGAACGAGCACTCCCCATTTGTTGAAAATCGCAAAAATCAGAAGCGGGATTGCGGCAATCGCAAGACCAATCGCCGCTGCGGTGCTCCATGGGGGACGAGGGCGTGGGGCTCGCACGGAGGTCGGTTGATCAATAGTTTGCAACCGGTTCCCCCGAGATCGGGTCGCTACGCGTTGCGACCGAGTGTTCATATCGTATCGCCAGAGGCTACGGACCCGACATCACTGAACAGGGAACTCCCAAGAACGCTTCCAAGAACTGCCCTCACTAGCTACTTAGGAAGCTGACCCACCATGATGAGCTTGTTTGTCATGCCAATTGCCCTCATCATCATGTCCACCGGCTGATACAGTGCGGGTCCGAGCTTTCCGGCACCAGTACCCGTTGAGGCCCAATGTTCGACCACGTTGGCCATCTTGGCGGTCGGAGAACGCATGCCTTGCTGATCAACCACGTTTAGCCCGCAGCGGGCCATCAGAGTGCTCAGGCCGCGACCTGAGAAGTACACCTGATGATCGGCGTAGTACAACATGTCGCTCCAACGGATCGGCTCGGCAATCTTGCGCACAGCAATCACAAACGGTCGAGCCAGGAACTGAACGTCCGGGGTCTCCATCACCACAACTCCCCCTGGCCGCAGGTAACGAACCGAGCGTTCAAGCAATCCTCGCGGATCGTGGACGTGTTCGATGACGTCCCACAAGGTGAGCAGGTCCACTGAACCTTCAGGGATTTCGTTTGGCAAGTCATCAACGTGGTAGGCGGTCAAGCCGCGTTCACGGGCGCTCCCTACTGCCCCAGCATCCACGTCGGCACCCGTTGCCTTCAATCCGCTCCGCGCAGCCCAGTCAATGAAGTTTCCAATTCCACAGCCAATATCGAGTACCGACTCAAGTGGCCCGTACGAGTCCTGCACTCCGGCCAGAATCTGCTCATAGCGGTCCTCGTAATTTGCCTGCACTAGGTCAGTTGCGTAGAGCTCAAACTTGTAGCCATCCCAATAGGTGCTCTCTACTGGGTCACGATCGGGGCTCTGCACGAGGTATTCGGTTGCGCAGAGTCTGCAGCGGAAGAGATCAAAACTCTCGATTCGGTAGTTGCGATCGCGTCCGCGGCCACCACAGGCTGGACATGTTTCTTGCTCGCTTGACCGATGCCCCATCGGGTCCTCCTTGAACGCACTCAATTCATCACCTTACAGGCAGTGGATTGACTCCCGTCTAGTTAGCAGAGAGAGCCCTGCCCTGCGCCGCCCGCGAAGACCGCCAGCCTCTGCGATGATTTGCCACTACTCCGGGAGATGACTTGTGCTGCTAACAACAATCGGATTTGATGCCGATGACACACTCTGGCATAGCGAGAATCACTTCGCTCTCACCACGCAGCGCTTCTGTGAACTGCTCAAACCCTGGAGCAGGCCTGCCAGCGCGAAAGACCCAAGCCATGAAGAGAGCTCTGCACAAGAACTCATCGAAGCTGAGCTCATCGAGGTTCAGCGCCGCAATCTGAATCTTCTTGGCTACGGTGCGAAAGCTTTCACCATGTCGATGATCGAAACGGCAATCGAAGTATCCGATGGTCAGATTCCGGCCTCAGCGCTGCAGCAGATCCTCCTCTGGGGCCACGAGTTACTCGAACATCCGGTGGAACTTCTCTCGGGGGTCGAACAGACAGTTCACGAACTCGCAGAGTCATTTGACTTGCTCCTGATCACCAAAGGCGACCTTTTGCATCAGGAGTCCAAGATTGCCCGGTCAGGAATTGCACAGATGTTTTCTGGCATTGAGATTCTGAGCAATAAGAGCGCTTCCACCTACAGCGAGATACTCAATCAACGATCCGTGCACCCATCCAATTTCCTGATGGTCGGCAACTCACTGAAATCTGATGTTCTCCCCGTCCTGCAACTCGGCGGATACGCAGTGCACGTTCCCTACCAGGTCACCTGGGCTCTTGAAGAGCACGATCCGCTCGAGCAGCCGGCCGCCGAATTCTTGACACTGCGCGCACTCTCCGACCTTCCCGCTCTCATCCAGCGGCTGCACAGCAGTCCTGCTCACGGCCAGTCCTCGGGCCACGGAGATGAGGCTGGATTCAGCTAGTGAAGAATCGAGTTGGCCAACTCTTTCAGATTCGAAACCGGTCGAGCCCCGAGGTGTGAGATCACCTCTGCAGCCGCCACGGATCCCAATGCCCCGCAGGTGGCTAGATCTAGGCCCTGGCTGACCCCATACAAAAACCCGGCGGCATATAAATCACCCGCACCGGTGGTGTCGATCAGTTGAGTTACCGGTACTGCAGCCACCTTGAGCACTTGGTCGCCATGAACCACAACAGAGCCCTGCTCGGAACGAGTCACAGCCGCTGTCACGCCGAGCTGTTTGACCTGTTCGACTGCTGTGTCGAAGGAATCCGTCAGAAAGAGAGCGCAGATCTCAGCCTCATTGGCAAAAACCAAGTCGCAATGGTTCTCCAGCAGGTCGAGGAATGCTTCGCGGTGGCGTTCTACGCAAAAACTATCGGAGAGCGTGACCGCAACGAGTCGGCCAGCCTCATGAGCACAGGCTGCAGCAGCACGAAATGCCTCTTGAGCCTCTGGCGGGTCAAACAGGTACCCCTCAAGATACAAAATCTTTGAGGCGGCAATGGCTACGGGGTCAATGTCCTGCGGCGACAAATGCACCGAGGCTCCAAGGAACGTGTTCATGGTTCGTTGCGCGTCAGGAGTGATCAGGATGAGGCAACAACCAGTAGATGGACCCGAGTCTGCCAGCTCAATCTGATAGGTCACTCCGGTGGCACGAATATCGTGAGCGAATACTTCACCGAGTTGGTCATTGCGCACCTTGCCGATGTACTGGGCGCGGCCTCCAAGGGCCGCGACTCCCACAATGGTATTCGCCGCTGAGCCGCCAGAGATTTCGATTCCAGCTCCCATTTGTTTGTACAACGAGACGGCCTTCTCCTCGTCGATCAGCGTCATCGCACCCTTCGGCACGCCGGAGTTTTGAACAAACTCATCTGACTCCTGACTGAGTACATCCACGAGTGCGTTGCCGATACCACAAATATCGTTCACGGTGTCGTCGGAGCCATTCAGCGGGAGGCGGAGAACAGGTTGGTCGGTAGTACTGGGTTCAATCACGAGAGCAACTTACCGAGTTTGCCGAGATTGGGCCATTGGGCACCTCAGCTTGGAGCTTCGAGCGAACTCAACAGACGCTTGACCCGGTTCGGAGCAACGCCGTATTGCTTCGCCACGCTGACCGCTGCATCACGGCGGGTAGCCCCAGCGCCGAGGGCTGCTTGGATCGCGCTCAGAATGAGCTCATCGGTCGCCTCAGGTAGCGGTGGGGATCCGTCAATCACCAGCACGTACTCACCTCGAGGCACAATTTCCTGACACCGCTGAACGGCCTGTTCAAGGTTGCCGCGCCAAGTTTCCTCATGCAGTTTGGTGAGTTCCCGACACAGCGCTACGAGTCGATCCTTGCCCAACACCTGCGCGAGGTCAGCCAAGGTGCGCTCAAGGCGGTGCGGGGCTTCGTACAGCACCATGATGCGAGACTCCCCAACAAGGTCTGCTAGCCGCGCTGCTCGCTCTGGCCCCTTTCTCGGCAAGAAGCCTTCAAAGCAGAACCGCCCAGATGGCTTCAATAATCCACTACCAACCAAAGCAACCGCTGCAGCAAACGGGCCGGGAATTACTTCAATCTGCATCCCAGCTTCGGCTGCGAGCGCCGCTACTCTGGCCCCGGGGTCGCTCAGGCCTGGCATGCCGGCGTCGCTAGCAACCGCCACAACTTCTCCACTCGAAATGCGTGACAGGATTTCGGGGCACAACTCAAACTCGGTGTGCTCATCTAAGCGCAGCAATTTAGGGGCTCGAACCCCGAGGTGCGCTAAGAGCTTGCCTGTTCTGCGGGTGTCTTCGCATGCCACCACGTCGGCTGCGGCAAAGGCCTCTGCCACCCGTGGCGAAAGATCGCCAAGGTTACCAATGGGAGTGCCCACCAGTACCAAGCGGGGGCTTCCGCTGCCCATTACCGGACCTCTAATCGGTCACCGGGTACAACACCCCAAGAACGAAAAGCTCCGGCGGGCGCCTCTACAGCGGAGCGGGCAGCGAGCAGTGGTCGCGTCACGCGCTGCGGAGCGAGCGTGACCACGCGCAGAACAGTTCCCTCTGCGTCACAGAAAGCAACGTCGATGGGCAACTTCATCCCAAACGTATGGACCGAACGCGCTTTCAAAATGAACACGCCATCCACCTCAGTTCGACCAAGCAGTCCGCGTCGACGATCCGCTCGAGTCTGCGCAACCTCTGCGCTCGCGAGCACGCGGCCGTCTCGCGTCAGCCAGGCCATAGCCCCGCGCTGCGTTGCCTTCGCTGGCATACGGAATCTCTACACATTGAAGCGAAAGTCCATCACATCGCCATCTGCCACAACGTACTCTTTGCCTTCGATGCGGGCCTTGCCCACCTCTCTGGCTTTTGCCCAAGAGCCCAGCTCCAGCAGTTCATCCCAATGAATGGTTTCTGCACGAATAAACCCACGCTCAAAGTCGGTGTGAATGACGCCAGCGCATTGCGGTGCTTTGGACCCGGTACGGAACGTCCACGCTCGAGTCTCTTTCTCGCCGGTGGTAAAAAAGGTTCGCAGGCCAAGCATCTGATAGGCGGCATGCAAGAACGCAGGCAACGCACCTTCTCCGAGGCCAAGTGCCTCGAGCATCTCTGAGCGGGAGTCTTCATCGAGTAGTGCCGCTTCAGCTTCGAGTTGTATGCACAGGCCAATCACTCGTTCACCACCACCCGGGCCGAATGCTTCACGCACGGGATCGAGCAGCGGCTCGGGGTCAACAAGTTGCTGCTCATCAAGGTTGACTAACGCCATCGCAGGCTTCGCCGTGAGCAAGAAGAAGGGCTTGAGTAACTGCCGCTGCGCCTCATCAAGCTGAGAGCGATAGATGGGGGTTCCTGCCTGCAGCAGTTCCAGCGCTGCATCCATAGCTGCTACTTCGTCTGCGAGTGTCTTATCGGCGCGCGCAGCCTTTCGGCGCTTGTCTGCCTGCTTTTCGAGGGTTTCAAAGTCCGCGTACACCAACTCAACCTCAAGGGTATTGAGTTGGTCGACTGGATCCGACGAGCCGTCAACATCAGTGTCGATAAAGGCGCGCAGGATAAAAACGATCGCGTCAACTTCACGAATGTGAGCCAAAAAGCGGTTCCCAAGACCCTCGCCCTGAGCGGCACCCTCAACAAGGCCGGCGATATCTACAAACTGCACGCTCGCGGGAACAATCGATTTGGTTTGACTCATGATGGCCAAGCGCTGCAGTCGGTCATCAGGAACCTTGGCTACGCCAACGTTTGGGTCAACCGTCGCGAATGCATATGGGGCCGCCAAGGCACCCCCTCCGGCAAGAGCGTTATATAGCGATGACTTCCCTGCGTTGGGTAAGCCGACAAATCCAAATCGTTCCACGTGAAGTTCCTGAAAGTGAGGTGCGGTGCGGGCTCGCACAGCATGGTCACACGGTACTTGGTCTCGGGCCCTTGCCCCATCCGAGCCGGGGCGGAGCGCCAGGTCGCTGTGGCTCGTCTGGAGTCCGAGGGGTCACCTCCACTAACATAATGATCATGTCACAACGCACGCAGAAGAAAAAAGCCAACGTGCGGCGTAAGAAGGCCAATCATGGCCGTAAGCCAAACGCCGGTCGCAACTCCTAATTCACTGAACCAACAACCTTCTGCGCTTCTCTCGGCTTCTGCCGGCGGAGGCGCAGTTGACGTTGTCGGGCTGATTTTTAGCGTGCTCTCTCTGACTCGGGAATCGGTGACCTAGTCCATCGGAGGCCGCGTCAGGTCCTCTGGAACTGCATAGATCAGCGGGATGCTCACAATTGTGGCCAGGCCTTTCACCACGATGTTCGCCCAGATAATCGACACTGCTACTGACCAGGGAAGCGTGCCACCAAAGGCGATGAGCACAAACACGATTGAGTCAATCGGGATTGCGATTGCGTTCGAGGTCAGCACTCTGCCCCATTGCATGCGATGGCCGAATCGCATGACGAAGCGGTGGTAAACCTCAGTGTCTGCCAACTCTGCAATGACCTGAGCGATGACCGAGGCCAAGACGATGCGTGTAACGGGGTTGAGCACGGGACCAAACCACTCTTGTGCCGGCCCTGGCACCTCGGAGTCAGCCGGCAAGATAGCTGCAAGGTACAACCCCAGCGCTAACACAATGTTGAAAGCAGCGGCACTCAAGATGATGACCCGAGCAGCCCATCGTCCACCGACCTTGTGGACAAGGTCTCGAAGCGTGAACGTGAGCGGGTAGGTCAGGGTTCCTGCGTCAATTGAGAAGCTTGCCCAGTCTGGGCCTATGCGAAGAATCCTTACGGACATGACGTTCGCCATCAGCGAACAGGCAACGTACCCGGCGGCTGCGATCAACAACCAGGTGAGTGCACGACGATTGAGATCTACCTCATTTGTCGCCGTGTCGGTCAGGGTCACGGTGGCCACGGTACCGTTTCGCCATGCCAGCCGACACTTTTGGTCCCCTAGAGAAGCCCGCTGTTGCCCGACCCCTTCAGCTTGAGCTGCTGAGGCTCGGAGATAGTGCTGCCGCTTGGAGCGCTGCGGGCTTCTTCGTCTCGGCAGAGGCCACGGTCACACTGGGACAGACGATTATTGAGTGCACAGGCCAAGGCGAACCCTTTCAGGGCTGGCAGATTCAGGACTGCCAGATACAGGACTGCCAGACTCAGGGCAGCCAGATTCAGGGCAGCCAGATTCAGGGACACGACAGCGGCAGTTCAATTTCAGAGGACTCTTCCATCGATGGCCTGAAACTGCTGGCAGCTAGCGAGCAAGGTCCTTCGCTCAACTCGGTTGCACCGCAGCCTCACCCCAATGGCATTACATCGATTGACCACATCGTGGTCAGCACTGGTGACTCCCAACGCACAATCGCCGCCTTTGAGTCCGCAGGGTTTGAGGTTCGCGGCAGTCGAAGCACTTCGAGTTATGGCTCACCGATGCGCCAAACATTCTTTTGGGCAGGCGACGTAATTATCGAACTCATGGGTCCCGATCTCGGTGAGGCCACCAGCGAATCTGCTGCCCAGATCTTTGGCTTGGCGCTCGTCGCAGCCGACCTTGGCAGCACCGCAGCGGCGCTTGGTGAACTACTCGGTACCCCCAAAGCTGCAGTTCAAAAGGGACGCCAGATTGCCGGACTGCGGACGAAAAATGTTGGAATCGGGTTACCCATTGCGGTGATGAGCCCGCATCTGTCGAGTTAAGACACAGGTCGGGTCTTCACCATTTCTGCAAGAGTTCCGTTCGCCGAGGTGTTGATCAACTTACCCACCGGTAACATGGCCGCATGTACGACTACCGCGCCCCAATCAAGGATGCCCTCTTCGCGCTGCGCCACATCGGCGAGATTGAACAGCTCTCGAAAAGCACGCTCTACGCTCAGGCCGATCTAGAAACCGTTGCGTCGGTACTCGAGGAACAAGGCCGGTTTATGCAAGAGGTTTTTGGCCCGCTGAATGCCTCGGGCGATCGCGAGGGTTTGGTCTGGTCACCAGAGGGTGTGCAAACCCCAGCGGGCTTCAAAGAGGCCTACGCAAAATTTGTCGAAGCTGGATGGCAAGGCCTCAATGCAGAGGTGGACTTTGGCGGGGCCGGATTCCCAGAAGCTGTTCAAGCTTGTGCGCTTGAGTTCGAGACTGCATCCAACGGTGCGCTCACCATGTGTCCTGGCCTCACAACGGGAGCAATTGAATGCCTGCAAGAGTGGGGCACCGAGGAGCAAAAAGAGCTCTACCTGCGCAAACTGGTCACTGGGCAATGGACCGGAACCATGAACTTGACTGAGCCGCAGGCTGGATCTGACGTTGGACTCTGCACCACCAAGGCTGTTCCACAAAGCGACGGTACCTACCAGGTGACTGGTACAAAGATCTACATCTCGTTCGGCGAGCACGACATGAGTGAAAACATCATCCACTTGGTGCTGGCCCGGCTACCTGATGCACCCGCTGGAACCCGCGGAATATCTCTGTTCATTGTCCCGAAGTTCTTGCTGACCCCCGAGGGCGAACCCGGTGAGCGCAATGATCTTCGCTGTGTTTCGATCGAACACAAGATGGGCATCCACGCCTCGCCCACCTGCGTCATGAGTTTTGGCGATGAAGGTGGCGCCACTGGCTACTTGGTTGGAGAAGAGAACCAAGGCTTGCGCGCCATGTTCACCATGATGAACTCCGCCCGCATTGCCGTTGGAATCCAGGGCGTGGCACTCGGAGATGCTGCGTTCCAAAAGGCCCTTGCCTACTCTCAAGAGCGCAAGCAAGGTCGCAAAATCGGAGGCGAGTCCAAAGAGGCAGCCATGATCATCGAGCACCCTGATGTGCGTCGAATGCTGCTGTTTATGAAGAGCCATATTGAGGCCATGCGTGCCCTCATTGTCTACAACGCCGCTGCGATTGACTTCTCACGGGCACTCGAGGGCGAAGAGGCCGAACTCCAAGATGACCTCGCAGAGTTGCTCACACCTGTAACCAAGGCCTGGTGTACCGATATAGGCATGGAGGTCACCTCTACTGCGATTCAGGTATTTGGCGGCATGGGATATATCGAGGAGTCTGGCGTTGCTCAGCACTATCGCGATATGCGGATCGCACCAATCTACGAAGGCACCAACGGGATCCAAGCAATGGACCTTGTTGGGCGAAAATTGGGCCTGAGAATGGGCGCAGTGGTGAATGGTCATCTTCAGAACATGCGCGATACAGATGCGCAGCTAGAGACCGCTGGGAAAGAGTTCGAATCCATGCGTGCTGGCCTTGCCGAATCAGTACAAAGTTTGGCTGGAGTCACCGAATGGATCATGACGAACGGTCTAGCGGACCCTGTGCAGGCACTCGCCGGAGCGACACCCTATTTGCGGATCTTTGGAACCGTTACAGGCGGCTGGCTCCTGACGAAACAAGCACTTGCAGCACAGGCTGAACTTGACGCCGGCTCTACAGATACCGAGTACCTTGCAGCAAAGATCACCACAGCAAGATTCTTTGCCGAACAGATCTTGCCGCAGGCCGCCGGTCTGGTCCCTGCTGTGCAAGCAGGCGCCTCGGCCCTCTACGAAGTAGACGGCTCCTCCTTGGCATCAATCTAGGCCATCGAAGCCAGTACCCTCTCAGCAGTGAGGGAAGGCGAGTCCACAAAACCGCTATCAATTGCGCAGATGACAAGTGATCTCAAGATCAGTAGGTCCGAACTAGCAGCGCTACTCGGCGTGATCCTGAGCTTCTCCGTGGCGGTCATACACGCTCTTACCCAGCGGTGGTTCCCCGCCTCGGACGAGGCACTGATGGAACTTCTCATCCGAGGAGTACCTTCGGATGTGCCCCTTGTGGGGGTGTACTCCCGGATGGGTTGGCATCACCCTGGGCCTGCTCAACTGTTGCTGCTGGCACTGCCCTATCGCCTGTTGGGTTCAGTTTCTTCGGTGCTCTCGGCCGTTATGCTGCTGGGACACCTTGGAGCAATCACCCTGGTATGGCAGGCAGCCCGCCGAATAGACCGACTCACGGCGCTGATGCTCGTGGTGGCAATGCAGCTTGCGGCCTTGTCAGTAGCAGCAACAGATCTGCGCATGATCTGGAATCCCTATGTTGCGATTCTGGGTCTCTGCGCACTAGTCGTGGTTGCATGGAGCGCAGCCGAACGTCAGCCAATCGGGGCAGTCGCGCTGCTCCCACTTGGATCCCTCTTGGTGCAGAGCCATCTTGCAGCCGCACCAGTTTCCGCTTCGGTAACGATTGCGGCAGGTGTCGCTTTGTTCTTCCGGTTTCCGCCGAGCGCCGAAGAAGCAGATTCTCCGACCCCTCACATCCCAACGAAGGCTTGGGGCGTCGGGATCGCTGTGACCGTTGCACTCTGGATACCACCTCTAGTCGACCAAGTCAGCGGCTCGGGAAACCTCGGCAAAATCTTCGCAACCAAGGGCGACCAAGGCCCCAGAGTTGGCATTATCGGATCTGCCCAAGCGCTCTTCGATAGCTTCAGCCTCCCGGCACCCTGGATGCATCCGCTTCTCGGAGTGCAGGGCTTGGCTGCTCAGCACCTTCGGATTCCATTTCTGCTTCTCCTACCAATCGCAGGACTCCTCGTAGCAATGAGGAGGCGCGATGCGCCGATGTTGCGCGGAATAGGCATCTCGATTGCTGCGATTCTGGGCGCGGGCCTAGGTTCTGCGATCATGCAATCGCCGCTGTATGAGTATCTCGTAATCGGTCAACGCGGCCTCGCTGCGGTGACGGTTGCATTAGCACTCGGGACGATTTTTCGGGGACTCCCCGCCGGCGCAAATCGCTCACTTATTCTTGAGATCACTGCTGCTGTATCAATCTGCCTCAGCGGCATTTTGGTGGTCAGTCAACTCAACTCTTCGGTTCCAACGCCTGCCTACCAATCCTCACTGCATGAGTTTACCAATGCCGTGATCGCCGACTTGGCTGCACCTTCAGCATCTCTCCGTCCGCGTTCGCGGGTCGAGGTCACCTCGCAGGTTGGGATTGAGACGATGGCAGCGTACCCAGGCCTGCTGCTGCAGCTAGACCGAGCAGGGGTGACCACCGCTGACGGTGGCTCGTGGATGATGCCAGAGGGACCCAGGGCGAACTCGAAGGTTGAGGTGCAATATGCCGTTGTTACCCCTGACGTAGCTCAGGCTCTGAACGCCTCGGGATGGCGAATAATTGCAACGCATCGTCTCACGAAGCCGAGCCAACGGGGCACAGGTGATCAAAGCCAAGCCGAGGGGACTGCCTTGGCAGTCATTGCTCGTACTGCAGAACAGGTGCAACGGAACTAGTGAGTGTTCAACTGTCTCGACTGTCAGCGGGCCCTGCTGCTCGCGGTAGCCTGAACACAACATGTTGGACCACGTATTCACTGATGCGATTGGCGCACTACGCGATGCCATGGAGAACGCACTTCTCGAGCGGCAGGCCTTTGAAGAACGATTCCACACGGATGTTCTCCTCGGTGATCTCACATGGGAGACGAGCTACGGAGTCCCCGGTGAAGGCCTACCGCCGCGGGTTCGCGCTGACCTGACCTTGGAGTGGCCAACTTGGTCGCAAACCGCCTACCGCTCTTGGTACATCGAAGAAGAACTTCCCGAGGCACCCACTATTGACATTGAGGTTGTGCTGCGGATACAGCGACTCACCGATGCACCAGACCCACGCCGGGTGCTTGATGTCCTGCCCACCGAGAGCCCGATGATTGGCTCTGAGCGTCTCACCCGATCGGGTCCAACAGTTGAGGCCGTCTCCAACGAAGACCTGACCGAAACTGAACATGCCATCGAGATTAGCTACGAGGGTAGCTACGAGCTCGACGAGGCGACCCTTGCCGACGGCTCCATCCTTGACGATCACTTCAGCGCTATGGGCGGTTGGATTGCATCTACTTTGGTGCGCCTAGGTGACCTGAACTTTGAGTTCTTGCCGCCACTTGAGAAAGAGGAGGAGTGACCGACGCGTCGGCCACGTTGCTGCCGACGCGTCGCGACATAGTGATCGTGGCCTCGTTCGCCGCAGCCTCGATCCTTGTGGTTTTGCCCTACCTCAGGGGCGGACCAGGCTTCTTTATGGACGACTGGCGAAATCTGGCGCGCCTCGACACAGTGGGCTGGCTCCGCTCCGCGGAAGCCAGTCGGTTTGCAAGCCGTCCTGGGGCGTGGGCCGTAGAGACCGTTCTCTACCCCCTGTTGAGGGACCACGCAGTTGCCTGGGTGTTTGCGCTCGCGGCTCTCAACGCCGGGGCCGCCACAGCGATTTTTGTTGCGCTTCGTCGTTTCACAGCAGAGGCGACCTCACTAGCGATTGTGCTGGTCTGGATCCTGCTACCCAATCACACATCGATGCGGACGTTTGCGAATATCGCCCCGATGATCGTGGGCCTGACCCTGCTTGCCATCGGCGTGATCCTGATGGATTCTGGTCGCCTCATCTGGGGGTCCGTCGCAGTTGCACTCGGCGGATTCTGCTTAGAGGTGATGATGCTACCGGGCCTAGTTGCGCTCATCGTGCTGCACCACTGGCGCAAGCGAGGAACCCGCAAGGAGGCGCTTATCGGCGGATCCATCATTGTCATCGCGACGGCACTCATGCTCCTTCACCCCACCTACAGCGTTGCGCACGCCACTCGAGGAACCCCTGCCGCCCTGTGGCCGGCCCACTTCGGCAGCGGACTCACCACGGTGCCGGCAATCGCTTGGGCACTCAGCCTCACCGCTGCAGTCGGCATCCTCCTCGGCCTGTACCTCTTTGCTCGAGGACAGCGATCCACCCGGGATGCGCCGTGGTTAGTGGTTGTGGGACTCGCCGTCATGGTGGTTGGGCTCGCGCCGTTTATCCTCAAGTGGCCCACGGGATACCGCGGGCAGGCCGATCGAACCTTCGTCGTATCCTCAGTCGGTAGCGCCATAGTCTGGGTGGGCATCGGCCGATTGGTGTGGGAACGGTCGCGAGCGCTCGCTGTGGCAGGCTGCATCGGCTTTATCGCTGCCATGACAGCTACGAACATCACCTATCAGGCCGACTGGTCGCGCGCAGCTCAGGAGACTCCAGCGATGCTCCGCTCAGTGGCGTGCCGCTCTGACAGCAGTCCCCCCTCGAACCTCGCCGTCGGGCCAACCGTTCCAAGCTACGGCGGGGTCCGGGCGCTTCACCAGTTCTTCCTCGATGACGCCACTCGAGTAGTGCTTGGAGGGCCGATGACCTTCGTCTTGGCGGAGGGCGAGCAGGAGTGGCGGAGCAGACCCTCTAACCTGCAGCTCACCTGGGGCGAACTAGTCAAACAACGCAAGGACTGCGGGAACTGAGTCGCTCCGGCACACTGGGCGCTAGCTGTGCGTTACTCAGGCGTCAGGTACGAGCAGCGAGCACTTCGCCGAGGTTGCGCCGCACCTTTGGGCGGTCGAATCGTTCCCACGCGCTCTCGCAGGCCCGACGCGCAACTGGACGTTCAGCCGACAGATGATCGACGAGCGCTCCGGCGAAGAGCGCAGTCTGGCCGCCCTTGCTCAGGCCGGCGGTCTCGACCAGGTCAGCGATGGCCACATAGTCCTGAAGTTTCCCTAAGCTGTCTTGCAGGTGCGCTAGTTGCTGCAGGACCTTCGTGAAGGTACCAATCGGATAGAGCGACTCGAAGGCCATCAGCAGATAGCGGAAGCGCTTGAGCCTTTTTCGGAGGCGATGCCACTCAGCATCCGTATCGGAAGATCTCGCCCGTCTACCCTGCTTTCGAAGACGGCGGAATGATCGGCCGATCACCTCGTCGACAACCACCCCAGCGGGCCGCAGAGCGTCAGATCCAGGTTCGCTCCCACCGAGGCGATACACCGAAGCCAAGGCCTGCCATTCTGCGAGCAGCTCGGCAAAGGCATCACCATCGAGTGACTCAATCAGATGCTCTCGAGCAGCGAAGCGGGTTCGTTCCAACTCGGCGCGAAGCCCTAGAAGTCCACCTCGGAGACGCCCCGTGACCACCTGAGCATGCTGGTCTAGGTCAACCAGAAGCACGTCGAGGTCACGAAGGGGTGACGTCAGATCTGAGAGTCGCCCAATCCGATCAACAAGCTCCGAGAGCTCCGGAGCGGGAAACACGCTCTCGCCAGCAGCGAACAGGGAGCGAGTTCGACGCATGACGACTCGATATTTGTGCAGTGCCTCGATCTCTTCACTCTCCCTGACGGTCGCGTTTAGCGCGTAAAACTCCTTCAGATGAGACTCCGCTAGGAGTGCGAACAGCCTCCCTGCGGGCTGCTCACGATCCTCGTAGGACAATTCCCATGGCGAGTATGCCCATGGCGAATATGCCCATGGCGAATACGAACGATCCTCCTGCGTTGTCATTCCCTACAGTCTCGCGCCTGCGAGGGGTTCGGCAAGGAAATCCTGAGACCCTCAGTCCTCCTGCCTGCTAGCGATGTCGAAGGAGTTCGAGCGACGGCTCAGTCGAAGCAACCCGCTCGCAGCGCCCAAATGCTCAACTGGGGGAAGCGATCGTGGCTTCTTCGTCGCCAAATGAGGTTGCTTGTTTCTTTGAGTAGATGATGGCTGCAATCACGATGAGGACCGCAACGGCCGCAATCAAGAATCGAGCGTTGTTGTTTTGCATCGCGATAATCGCCGGGAGGATGAGCAGGGCGACCAAGTTCATCACCTTGATCAGCGGGTTGATAGCCGGGCCGGCGGTGTCTTTGAACGGATCACCGACCGTGTCGCCAATGACTACTGCTGTGTGGACATCTGAACCCTTGCCACCAAGGTTGCCCTCTTCGATGTACTTCTTGCCGTTGTCCCAAGCGCCACCAGCGTTGGACAAGAAGTTCGCCATGAGTGCACCGACAACGATGGTCGCAGCTAGGTAACCACCAAGCGCAAAGGCGCCAAGCCCGAAGCCGATTGCTACGGGCATCAAGACTGCAAGCAACGCAGGGGTGGTGAGTTCACGAAGAGCAGCACCGGTGCAGATGTCGATCACCGGGCCGTAATCAGGCTTCTCAGTGTAGTCCATGATTCCGGGCTTCTCGCGGAACTGCCGGCGCACTTCTTGCACCACTGTTCCCGCCGTGCGGCTCACCGCCAGAATGGCGAGTGAGGAGAACATAAATACCACGGTTCCACCCACAAGAGCACCAGCAAAGACCTTGGGGTCTGCAATGTTGATTGCAATTGCATTGAACGCAGCTTCAACGTTCTCGGCTCGCAGCACCGCACCAATTTTGGTATCGGCAGAGGCTGCGATGGTCTCACGGAACGAGGCAAAGAGTGCCACCGCAGCGATGACCGCCGAACCAATTGCAAACCCCTTGGTAACTGCCTTGGTGGTGTTACCCACGGTGTCGAGGCCATCAAGGATTGTCTCGGTCTCGCCGTGGAATTCTCCAGCCATCTCGGCGATGCCCTGAGCGTTATCAGCAATGGGGCCAAAGGTATCTTCGGCTACCACGATGGCCGTTGTGGCCAACATGCCAATGCCCGTGAGTGCAACAAGGTAGAAGGCAAACAGTGTGCTTCCTCCACCAAGTCCGAGTGCAACCAGGATTGCTGCAGCAATGGCAACTACTGCCCACACTGCAGACTCCATACCGCTTGAGATGCCAGACAGCACCACCGTGGCGGGGCCAGTACGGCCAGATTCTGCAATGTCACGCACTGGCTTGAACTGACTCGAGGTGTAGTACTGCGTAATGCGACTCGCTACCTGACCGAGCACCACACCACCGAGGATTGCGAGGAACATCCTGAGACCAACATGGTCCACCGAGGACCCACGTGGATCGCCCACATAGAAGAAGGCCAGGGCGGCAGCGCCGAACAGCGAGAGTATCGATGCCACGTTCAGGCCGCGGTTGATCGGCTTGAGGGCATCTGTCTCGCCCTCGCGTGCCTTCACCATAAAGATGGAGATGAGCGAGGCCAATAGGCCAACTGCCATCATCGCAAGAGGAAAGATCAGCCCCTTCGCAGCGTTGCTTCCGTTGATGCCAATCGCACGAAAGGCAGTAACGCCAAGAATGATGTTTGCAACGAGTACCACGCCGAAGGACTCAAAAAGGTCCGAGGCCATGCCTGCGCAGTCGCCCACGTTGTCGCCCACATTGTCTGCAATGGTCGCCGGGTTACGCGGATCATCCTCGGGAATGCCAGCTTCAATCTTGCCCACCAAGTCAGCGCCCACATCGGCGGCTTTGGTAAAGATGCCACCACCAACGCGCAGGAACAGCGCCAGAAGGGATCCACCGAATCCGAAGCCAATCAGAATTGCTGAAGCGGTGTTCTGAAAGATCATGACGATAAGCGTTGCGCCTAGCAGGCCAAGTCCAGCAGTAAACAGCCCGACTGTTCCACCTGCACGGAAGGCCACTTGAAGTGCATCATCCATGCGGCCGGTCTTGGCCGCGGCGGCGGTGCGAACGTTGGCTCTAGTGGCGAGCCACATTCCCAAGAAACCAATGAACCCAGAAGCAAGCGCCCCGGCCAGGAACGCAAGCGTTCGAAAAATTCCGGCGTGGAGACGGTCAAGACCGCTGCCCTTTACTGACTCGTTGATGATTTCGGTAGAGGTCACGAAGATCACTACAGCGAGCGGGATCACCATCAACAGAATCGTTTTGAACTGCCGCTTGATGTAGGCCATCGCGCCCTCTTGGATGGCCTCGCCGATCTCGCCCATCTTCTCGGTGCCAGGGTCCTTGGCCAGCACGCTGCGCATCATGAACCAACCCGAGATCATGGCAATGAACGAAACCACCACGCAGAAAATCAGCAGATACCACTCTTGGCTGCCGAGGGTAAACACCTGAAAGGTGCCTTCGGTCCTCATGGCGAGAACCTGTGGAAGTGATGGATTGAACAACATGGAACGAACCCCCAGGGGTCAAAGAATCGAATATCAGGGCTTAGTAAAAAGGCGTTCCTACTAAGAAACTCAGAGAAGTCCACCGGAGAACAGGCTCCGCGTCAAAACAAGGACGCCGAGATACTAGAAGCAGTTGCGCCCTGTAGCGACTTCTTAGACCTCAACCGAGGATTTGGCTGCACGCTTGGAACGAACAAGCTCAATCAAAATGGGCAGAATTGATACGCCAACCACGAGCAACAAAGCGACCTCTATGTGATTCGCAACGATTGGGATATTGCCCAAGAAGAATCCGAGTAGCGTCACACCTACTCCCCACAAGAACCCACCAAGTAGGTTGTAGCGGAGGAAGATTCGGTATTCCATCTTGCCGGCGCCAGCAACGATTGGGCAGAACGTGCGAACCACTGGAACGAAGCGGGCGAGCACAATTGCCCGCGGCCCATGCCGATCAAAGAACCCCTGAGCTTTCTCGAGGTGGTCATGCTTGAAGAATCTGGAGTCGGGGCGTTTGAACAGGGCAGGGCCGGCCTTGTTGCCAAACGCGTACCCCACCTGGTCACCCGCAACAGCAGCGATAAACACGCCGATCATCACTACCCAGATATTCAAGTGAATCGCATCCGCTCCCGCTTGCCGAGCCAATGTTCCTGCCGATGCCATGCCCGCAATAAACAACAGGGAGTCACCGGGCAGAAAGAAGCCGATCAGTAATCCTGACTCAGCAAAGATAATGCCGAAAAGCAGGATGTACCCGCCGCTTCGAATGAGCTTTTCTGGGTCAAGTGCATCAAGAAGCGCAGTCACTACTGCCAAGGAGTTCACGGCTTGTGAGGCTACAACCTTGACTACGGTTTGGCTGCACCACCCTCGGCCTGAAGTTTGACCGCTGCTTGTGCGATCAGCGCTCTCGCCTCAGAAACAAGAGCGGCGTACCCTGCCAAGTCGGATGCTTTGAGCCGTTCATCGGCTGCGGTGAATTTTTGGTCAGCCGCAGTAATGAGCTCGGTAGCCGAGCGAGTCTCGCCACCCGGGACGGTGGTGGTGCTACCTGTCTCACCAGCGGCGGGAGGAACGGTCACCGGTGGAGCCAGCGATGCGCCATCTGGTTTGGAATCCACGAGGTCGGCCAGAGCCTGTTCCACGCTGTCACCAAAGCCCACTGCGTCACCCGAGACCATCACGACTTTCTTCACGGTGAATCGGGTGCTGTCTTCTTGAGCCACATAAATTGGCCTCATATAGACCAGTGAGTCACCTTGCGGCAGGATCAAGATATTGCCGTAACGCATGGTTGACCCGATCTGACCCGTCAGCGTCTGATACTCCGTAACGGGGCCGTAGGTCACCATTTTGCGATTCGCCTGCACGGGGCCATCCACGCTGTTGTTTCGCTCGGTCTTTCCATCGGCCGAAGAAACCATCACGATTTCTTCGAGCTTGCCGTAGTTATCGGGGTCATTTCGGGCAATCATGACCGAGGTGAGATTTCGTCCCGTTCCATCTCCCGACGACAACACAAACGGCCGGGTGAGAACAAACTGCGCAGTCTCCGCCGAGCCGATTTTGAGCTCCTGATAGTAGGGATCTATTGCCGTTTGAGCCTCTGCCGAAGTTCCGGAACTGCTGTCTGCTTGAACAGCGCCTGCTCCACGATCCGAAGGCTGTTGCGCCACGACCCAACGATCACTGTTGTTGAAGAATGTGGACGGGTCGGTCTGGTGATAGCGACCCCACGCAACAGTCTGGGTTTTGAACATGAACTCGGGATAGCGGAAATGCTCCTTAACGGTGTCAGGGATCTTTGCAGTAAACATCCCGGGGAATGCCTGAACATAGGCCCGAATAATTGGATCCTGCTCCCCCCCGTACAACTCATCCGTCAAGTAGAGGGTGACACTTCCATCGTAAGAATCAACGAGAGCTTTGACCGAGTTGCGAATGTAGTTAAAGGTTCCCGATGTTCCAGCGGCCACTTCGGCAGCATTCACACTTTGCGCATAGGGGTAATGACTCGTCGTGGTGTAGGCATCCACGATGTATTGCACTCGGCCGTCTCGGAGAATGGGGTACGGGTCTTGGTCAAGTTCCAAGAACGGCGCAATCTCTCGGACCCGGTCAACAACATCTCGGTTGTAGACAATTCTTGAGGAGTCCGTCACGCTGTCCGAGATAAGTGGTTCGATCTCACCGAACCGCAGCGCAAACGCCGCCTTGCGGATGGTGGATTTAACAGGCACTCCGTCTTTCCCTTTGTACTCAGTCGTGACATTGTCTGAGCTCAGCTCGGTCTGCTTGGTGCCGGTAATGGCATAGCCAGACATTCCCTCACCAACGTAAATTTCTGGCTGGGTCAGCTGCGGAGCATCAATCGACTCTGGGGGAATGCCCTTCACCAAGAACACGGGCTCACCGCGATCATTGGCAATATTTGCCGGGGCGAGCGCAGCCGCATACCCATGAGTGAAAACGAGATGCAGTTTCTCCCAAGTCGGGTTGGTCACTCCGTCTAGATTCAGCTCTCGAGAAGTAATCACCACGGGAGTTCTCTTTCCCGCGATGTCGTAGCGGTCAACATCAACATCTAAAAAGCGGTAGTACTCACGCTCTACCTGCAGATCTTGAATCGTGGGCAAGACAATCGTCGGGTCCAACAATCGGGCATTGGCCATATTCGTCGTTTCAGACTTTGCAGCTTCAGCAGTCAACTTGGGCTCGTAGTTGAAGTCCACCTTAGCCACAGTGCCCAAGCTCAGTGCAGTCCTCGTCGCACTGATGTTGCGCTCAATGTACGGCTTCTCTTTGGCGAGTTCAGCGGGCTCTACTTGGAATCGTTGAACAAAAGATGGGTACACACCCCCGGCGACTATTGCAATCAGCGCCCAGAGCCCCAAGATGATGACCGGCAAGGCCCAACCCTGGCGGCGGATGTTGACCAAGAGCATCACTCCAGCAAAAATCGAGATCAGAATCATCAATTGGATTGCAGGCAATGAAGCCGAAATGTCGGCGTAGCCCGCGCCGTCGAATGAGGACCCCGAGGAGGTCAACAGTTCGAATCGCTGCAACCAGTAATCAATCGCTTTCGTGAAAGCTGCCAGCGCGAGAAGTACCGAGAGTTGTGCTTTCGCTGCTTGAGTAACTCGCTCCCCAAGCGGTTGAACCCGAATAGCTCCATTGAGGTAGTGAACCACCGCTACCACCACTGCGGTCACGATAAGGAATCCGAATACCCAGTCAACCACGGAGGAGAGAAAGGGCAATTTGAACACGTAAAAGCCAATATCGACCCCAAACTGTGGGTCATTCTGCGGGAAAGAGCCGCCGAATCGAAAGAGCAACCATTCTTGCCACTGAGCAGAGGCGCCGAATCCAGGAATCACTGCAATGAAGAGCGAGACAACAAGCCACAGCACTCGTTGGCGGCCAGCCACGAGTTCGCGATAACGAACCAGAAGTTCATCCTCTGGGCCCGGAATGGCTTGATACTTCGGAGCAAGTCGATCTGCAAGAAGCAGGTTGCCCCAGAGCAAAACAAAAAACACCAATGTGGTAGCAGCGCCCAACGTGATCTTTGCCGACAGCAACCGCCGCCACACGCTGGCGAGTTCTAACTGATCAAACCAGAGAAAGTCCGTCCAAAAAGTGGCGATTGCGCGCATTGACAGCAGCAACACCACCAGGACCACCAACGACACAGCCAGAAGAGTCCGGCCCCGATTGGAGCTACCCCGATGTTTAGTTTGTCCCTGATCTCCGCTCGGCTGATCAGGCATGTCACTCGGAATGCGCACCAGTACAATCTACAGATGCGCCGGCAGAAGGATGCATCGGCAACCAGGGTGCGCTGGCGGAGTGATGTCACCAGTCGGGAATGGGTCGCCACAAGGAATCGCTCCCTCAAGGGCATTATCCTCGCCGTCGGCACAAGGCAAACCGCCGTGATCTACCGTCCAACACCAGTGAGTTCCTGGCCCGGCAGCCAGTCGCTCACCCTGAGCAAAACCAGCTGTTGCTAGGTCTCCAGCGAGTTCAGCTAGAGAACTCGATCGCCAGTCGCGATACGTGGCTCGAATTCGTTCTGCTTGCTCGCTGTTCTCCAACCCTTCCTCATCGCCTTCTGTGAAGCTGCGCTCGAGGTGTGCACGGTGAGTCTCGAGGAATTGCCCGAGGTTGGCTCGCAGGCACTCGTGCACCTGGTCATCCTCACCAAAGAGCGAATCAGCGGCTGAACCGGCGACGGTGCTCCAAAATTCTGACCCAGCAGCTACGGCGAGCGAGAAGTCCTCATCCAGAGCATCGGTAAATTTCTTCATGACCTGATCGGGAGTATCGAGCACCTTCGCAAAATCTGGGCGAGAGGTCTTGATTCGCCGAAGATAGTCCAGCACATCGTTCTGCTCATCTGAGGCAAGCCTGCGGAGAGCCTTCGAGAGCTGCTTCTCAATGGGAAGCAACAAGCGGTCTCGCTCATCCATCGGGGCATCGAGTCGAACGGCGGGCTCATCCTCGATCAATCCCTGTGACCGAATTCTTGCGAACAAGTCATGCACCGTGGCACCACTCTCGTCCTCCACAACCTCAAGCGTCTCCACAACCTCAAGCGTCTCCACAACCTCAAGCGTCTCCACAACCTCAAGCGTC
>JBAXCX010000026.1:0-26174 GCA_037141255.1 Actinomycetes bacterium
CCTGACCCCCTGTAGGGGGTCAGGCGCATAACGAAACTGGGTGTTTGGGGTTGAAGCGCACTGGGTTGGTTCGGCGCGAGGTGGGCGACGCGGTGTGAGCGGCCTAATCTCGCAGCATGCAGATTGGCGTTGCGCTCCCAACCATGGCTCGCGGTTATACCCGTGCCACCACCCTTGACTGGTGCCGGGGGATTGACTCCGGTCCGTTCTCTTCGATCTCTTGTGGGGAGCGCATCACTTTTCACAACCAAGAGATGTTGGTGACTAACGCAGCCGCAGCGGCACTCACCGAAAACGTGCGCGTCTTTGTCAACTTGATTGTGCTGCCCACGCACCCGATTCCGGTGATCGCCAAGCAGATTGCGACCCTTGATGTGCTCTGCGATGGTCGTCTCACCGTTGGCGTGGGGATTGGTGGTCGTGAGCATGATTACTTGGCCGCTGGTGCAAGCATGGAGCGCCGACATCAACGCTTGGACGACGGAGTGGCTCAACTCCGGTCGCTTTGGGCTGGAGAGCCAGCGTTCGAGGGTGCTGATCCGCTTGGTCCGCCGGTGGTTCAAGCTGGAGGACCACCTCTGTTGGCTGGAGCCATGGGGCCCAAGGCTTTGGCACGTGCAGCCAAGTGGGCCGATGGGATTTCTGGCTTCTCTATCGATGCAAACGCTGAAGGCATGGCCGTGGCCGCAGCGGCAGCGAAGCAGGCTTGGTTGACCGAGGGCAGAAGTGATGCGCCGCACATCGTGAGCGGTTGCTTCTACTCCCTTGGAGTCGAGGATTCACAAGCCACTTTGGGCAGGTTCACCTATGACTATTTAGAGATATTTGGTCGAGAGTTTGCTCAGGCAATGTCAGATGACGCGCCCGTTTGGAACCCAGACCGGCTGTTGCTGGCGCTCGATGATGCCGAGTCAGCGGGCGTGGACGAGTTCATTCTGGTACCTGGAACGGTGGATCCGCGCTGCCTAGATGCCACCATCGAACTCGTAGCAAACCGCTAACCCCAACCACAAAACTCTGTTTCGTCTTGCGCCTGACCCCCTATGGGGGGTCAGGCGCATAACAAAGCGGATGGGGGTGCACGACCCGTTGCCCGAACGAACCCAACTCACCAGAGTTCTGGGGTGCAACCAGCTTCTTTAGAACAGTTAGCGTTAACCTTTGCAGAGCAATCGCATGGACTCCTCACCCGCAGTCAACTCAAAGTGCTTGGTCTGAGCCAGAACCAGATCGACCATTTGCTTCACTCCGGTCGCTGGGAACGCCTGACAAATGTGATCTTTCGTGTTGTCGGCAGCCCCCGAACATCTCTGCAACGAACTGCTGCAGCAGTGGCCGACTGTGGTCCCAAAGCCGTCTTGTCACACTGGTCGGCAGCCGCAATGTGGGGACTCGCGGGCTGCCCACTCGAGCCATTTACGACTTGTCGGACTGGCTCACCTCGCCGAGGCTCTGATCTTGCACAGATTCATCCCGTGCGGTCACTCCCGTCCTATTGGTGCACCTCGCTCGAGGGCATACCTATTGTTCGACCCGAGTTCCTGGCATTGCAGATTTTCTCGGTCTCGAAAGAGGATCGAGCCGAGCGCTTGGTCGACAATCTCTGGTCGCAGCACCTGCTCACCGGCGCGTCAATCACCGAGTTTCTAGATGACCTTGGCCGAAGTGGACGCAACGGCACTGCGGGTCTCAGGCGATACTTGGCCGCTCGTGGCCTGAACTACAGGCCCTCGGATAGCAATCTGGAATCTCGCCTCAGGCAGATTTTGGAAGAGGCTGGCATCTTCCTCGTGCCTCAGGTCAACGTGGGAACCGCAGAGCGTTGGACTGGCCGGGTGGACTTTTGTCACCCAAACCTGCCACTGATGATTGAGGTACAGAGCTCGCGGTACCACGATGCGCTCGTCGACCAGCGCGCTGATGCGGCTCGAATGTTAGAACTGCGAACCGCTGGCTTCTACGTCCTAGAGATCACAGATTCCATGGTGTGGACTCGACCAGCAGATGCGGTTCGCATGGTGGAAAGAGCAGTCGATCGATGCCGAACCAACCAGTTTCGTTATGCGCCTGACCCCCTATAGGGGGTCAGGCGCAAGACAAAGCGTTTAAAAAAGCGGTGAAAAAGCGGGTTAGGGCTGGGCGGCCTGGGCGGCCTGGGCTGCCATTGCCGTTTGTAGATTCTCATCAAGCACGGCGAGGAACTCTTGGGTGGTCAGCCAAGCTTGATCTGGGCCTACGAGCAGCGCTAGGTCCTTGGTCATCTGCCCGGCTTCTACTGTCTGGATGCACACATCTTCGAGGGTGTTCGCAAAGGCGGTGACCTCGGGTGTGTTGTCAAGCTTGCCACGGTGCGCCAAGCCACGAGTCCACGCAAAGATGGACGCGATCGGGTTGGTAGAGGTGGGGTTGCCTTTTTGGTGCTCGCGGTAGTGGCGAGTCACGGTGCCGTGAGCTGCTTCGGCCTCGACGGTTTGCCCGTCTGGAGTCATCAGCACCGAACTCATCATGCCGAGCGACCCAAAGCCCTGAGCCACGATGTCTGACTGAACGTCGCCGTCGTAGTTCTTACACGCCCAGACGTAGCCGCCTTCCCACTTGAGCGCTGCGGCCACCATGTCGTCGATCAAGCGGTGCTCATAGGTGAGCCCAGCGGCAGAAAAATCGGCCGCGAACTCAGCGTCAAAAACCTCTTGGAACAGGTCTTTGAACTGACCGTCGTAGGCCTTGAGGATGGTGTTCTTGGTTGACAAGTACACGGGGTAGTTGCGCTGCAGTCCGTAGCGGAATGAGGCTCGAGCGAAGTCACGAATCGACTCGTCGAAGTTGTACATACCCATGACCACGCCGCCGCCCTCGGGGATCTCGACGATCTCGTATTCGATAGGTTCGGTGCCGTCTTTGGGGGTGTACGTAATGGTGACGGTTCCAGCCTTGGGGGCTTTGAAGTCAGTCGCACGGTACTGATCGCCGTGTGCGTGGCGGCCAATCACGATTGGCTTGGTCCAACCTGGAACCAAACGGGGAATGTTCGAGCAAATGATGGGCTCACGAAAAACCACGCCGCCCAAAATGTTGCGGATAGTGCCGTTGGGGGAGCGCCACATCTTCTTCAGGCCGAACTCTTCGACCCGAGCCTCGTCGGGGGTGATGGTTGCGCACTTCACGCCCACGCCGTGTTCTTTGATGGCGTTGGCGGCATCAATGGTGATCTGGTCCTCGGTTGCGTCGCGAGACTCAATCGAAAGATCGAAATATTTCAACTCAATATCAAGGTACGGAAGGATGAGTTGCTGCTTGATGAAGTCCCAGATGATTCGCGTCATCTCGTCTCCGTCGAGTTCTACGACTGGGTTCTGCACCTTGATCTTGGCCATGCGGGCACCTGTTCTGTTCGATGACTGAGCGCCGTGCACTGCAGCCAAGTACTGACTGGCCCAAAGCATACATGTTGCAGACAAGTGCTCCGAAAGCAGTCGGTCCGACTAGATATCGGCCAGACACTGCCCTTGACCGAGCGCTGCAAGGCCCTCAAGGTCACCGCTTGCATAGTCAGTCAGATCATCGCTCAACGTGGGTGACATCAATTGCGAGTCATCAGAGACATGGTCAAGGCCGACAAGGTGACCGAGTTCGTGCATCACCGTGGCCCGAGCCTCGGCATAGCCGCCACGCTGAGTGAGCAGCTCGGCAAAGTCAGGCCCATCGAGGGTGACTCCACCGCTCACGAATATTTGCTGGCCAGAACTTTCCGGTGCTGCAGGGTCTGAACTCTCTGCATAGCCGGCACTGCTGCTACCCGCGTAGCCAAGAACTTCGAGCGTGCTGCCCGCAGAGTCCCCAGAACCACCTCCGCCCAAGTCGGGAGATTCGCTGGGGTTGGACCAAGCAATCAGGACGGGTGCCCAGCGATCCCCATAACGCTCGGGCAGAAAGGAGTCGCGGTCTGAGCTAGGCGCCTCATCCGTTGCGCCGTCGTTGATAAAGACCAGGCCGGTGGCTAACGAAACCTTTGCTACGGCTTCTGCAATCAGCTGATCGGCGCCATTTGGTGCGCCATCTGGGCGAGTTACGTAGTGGATTGGCCTGCACGGATCGTAGGCAACGGGAGTCACCCCATCGGGCTGCGTCTGAATAAACGCGTGCGTTCCGCCACCGCCGGGAACTGCTGCAGGAGTCCCGAGCGGAGAACTCTTTTGCTCCGTTGACGCAGAGGGCCAACCCTCTGGCCGCAACAGGGCACCATCTGAACTCAGTGCAGTTTGCGGTGCGGAACTGACTCGAGAATCAGAAAACGTCATGTCTCCTGGAACGGTGGCATTGGCTGGTTGGTCCGGCGCACCGTTCAGACCAAGGAGCGACACCGACAGCGGGATGAACTGCGCCAGCACATACACCGCCAACACAGAAACGATCACCAGTGCTGCGCTGAGTTTGAGCCAGGTGCGCTTTCTGCGAGGCGCAGCAAACTCATCGTCCCCGGTTGCCCAACTCAGGTCATCTTCGCTTGGGGCAAAGCGCCGATTGGCGTTGAACTGATTCTCTTGAGCGGCGGATTGATCGGCCAGCATGCGCTGCAAGTTGGCCTGACGTGCGAAGCGTTCTCGGTCGGCAGCGGTTTGCTCCACGACTTCGGCGGATTGAACAAAGGAATCATCCAGAACCCAGCTTTCGAAGGGGTCCTCACCGCCCGGGGGACTATTCCAAACCTCGTCTTCGTCCACCAGATAAGGCTAGTCCCCCAGTACCGGCGGGCCGTTGGGAATATCGGGAACTTCACCGCCTCGCTGCGAGCTGACCGAACTTGGACCGATGTCGCCGCAAGCCGCGAAGCGGGAATCCCTAGAGCGCGGTATCATCACGACTTGACTAGCCGGTCAAGTTTGCACTTCCCGCCACAATCGCACTCGTACCTCAGGGGGACACATGAAGGTTCATGACAAGATCTATATCAACGGTGAATGGGTTCCTTCTACAGGAAGCGTCTACGAAGACGTCATTGACTCAGCCACCGAAGAGATTATCGGTCGGGCGCCGCTGGGAACTGCTGCAGATGTTGATAAAGCAGTAGCCGCAGCGAGAGCAGCGTTTGATTCTTGGGCTGCCACCCCGATTGATATTCGCGCCAAGTATCTACGAGATATTGGCACCGGCCTGGCCATTCGATTCGAAGAGATTGCAGACACCATCTCTGCCGAGGTTGGCTCGCCCAAGTCATTTGCACAGATGGTGCAGGCTGGGTTGGCGCTTGGCGAGTGGGAGAACTTTGCCGCACTGATCGAGACCTATGAGTGGGAAGAAACAGTCGGTAACTCGCTGGTCATCTCTGAGCCAATCGGCGTGGTCGGTGCGATCACCCCGTGGAACTACCCGCTCTACCTGATCATCTGCAAGGTCGCTCCAGCACTCGCTTCGGGATGCACCATTGTGCTGAAGCCATCAGAAATCACTCCGCTTAATGCCTACATTCTGGCTGAAGTTATCCACGAGGCCGGCCTTCCGGCGGGTGTGTTCAACCTGGTGCCAGGTAATGGGCCCGTGGTTGGTGCAGCGATCTCTGGTCACCCAGAGGTTGACATGGTCTCGTTTACTGGATCAGGTCGCTCGGGTGCCGAGGTGATGAAGGCTGGCGCCGCGACAGTGAAGCGAGTTGGCCTTGAGCTTGGTGGCAAGTCAGCCAACGTCGTCCTTGACGATGCAGATCCAGCAGCCGTTGCAATGGGTGCGCTGTTCGCAGCCTTCCTCAATAGCGGCCAGACCTGTTCTGCACTCAGTCGAATCCTCATCCCGGAGTCACGCAAGGACGAGTTCCTTGACGCAATCCTTGGCGAGGCGGCGCTCATGAAATTGGTCGACCCCAAAGCCGATGAGCCAGATATTTTCCATGCTCTTGGGCCAATGTCATCAAAGGCGCATCAAGACCGAGTGAACGCTTACATCCAAAAGGGTATCGATGAGGGAGCCACGCTGGCCCTCGGCGGCCCAGGGCAGCCGGAGGGCTTCGAGAAGGGCTTCTACGTCAACCCAACTGTGTTTGTTGACGTCACCCCAGATATGGCAATTGCCCAAGAAGAAATCTTCGGCCCTGTGCTTTCGATCATCACCTACACCGATGAAGAGAACGCCCTTGAGATTGCAAACGGCACCATCTATGGCCTGCACGGTGCAGTGCAGTCAGGCAGCGACGAGCGTGCGCTTGCCTTTGCGCGACGCATGCGTACTGGCTCGGTAGACATCAACAGCGGTGGCTTTAACGCCGTTGCACCATTTGGTGGCTACAAGCAGTCGGGCAATACCCGTGAGCGCGGCCGCTGGGGCCTTGAGGAGTTCCTCGAGACGAAGTCGTTGCAGCTCCCCGGGTGACAGCAATCTCACACTCGTCTGAAGCACCGCCTGAAGATGAGATCCCCCTAGTCAGTCCATCAAGGCCTGACGGGTCGGCGGCATCGCCCACTCGTCAAGGTTTGGCACTCATTGCCAGATTTGTGCGCATGCACCCGTCCTCGTTTTTTATGTCACTTGTTGGCGGGGTGTCTTGGGCGCTGCTTGTCGTTGGCAGTACCTATATTCTGGGCCGAATAACTGATGAAGTCATCACTCCTGCCTTCAAGGAGGGAGTCTCTGCCTCGACGGTGTGGATGGCAGTCGCGGCGCTATTTTTGGTAGCGGTTCTTCGCGGCGCCTCGGTGGGAGTCCGCCGTTGGTTTGGGTCTCTGACCGAAACCCGCGCGCAGGCCACTTTGCGAGCCGAGGTGACGGACCGCCTCCTCGTGATGCCAATGTCTGCCTATCGGCGTCACCCAACGGGTGAACTGCTTGCCAACGCCGATGTCGACATCACCACTGGCACTCAGTTGCTCATGCCGCTGCCGTTTTCTGTGGGCGTGATTGCCCTAGCAGCGTTCTCGCTGGTGAGTTTGTTTACTGCTGACCCTTCATTTGCTCTGGTGGCCCTCGTGCTGTTTCCGGCGTTGGCGTTTTTGAGTCGCTATTACACGAACAAGGTGAATGAGCCGGCCGCGCAAGTGCAGGGCACACTCGGCGAAGTTTCCTCCATTGCGCATGAAAGCTTCGATGGGGCCTTGGTCGTCAAAACCTTGGGACGCGAAGGCGATGAGGATCTGCGCTTTCAGGCGGCCTCGAACAAACTCCGCACGGAGCGACTCGTTGTGGCAAATATGACCTCGGTGTTCCAGCCGCTCATCGACTTGTTGCCAAATCTTGGCATCATCGCACTGCTGCTCGTGGGGTCTTGGCAGGTAGATCATGGCGAGGCCACCGTAGGCCAGCTCGTTCAGGCGGTTGCGCTGTTTGGCTGGTTAGCATTTCCCATGCGAATCGTTGGGTTCATGTTCGAGTCCATGCCCCGCTCGGTGGTTTCGATTCAGCGGGTGGATCAGCTACTTGCAGAGCCAGTCGACCCAGCAGCGCAGGCAGAAAATCAGAGTGAGGCCTCCAACATTTCGGCCACTCCCGATTCGCTGCACAGCGCATCGGTGCTGCCCGAAGGGCCGCTCTCGGTCGAGGTGAGCTCGGTCAACTTTGAGTACGGCGAGACTTCAGTGCTAGACGGGATTTCCTTCACCGCCGCGGCCGGTGAGACGGTAGCGCTCGTGGGCTCAACGGGTTCGGGCAGGTCCACGCTTACCAATCTCATGATGCGTCTAGATGAGCCCAGCTCGGGGCAGATTCTGCTTGGAGGAGTACCGATCACTCAACTGAATCCTGATGAGCTTCGCACTGCAGTCTCCGTTGCATTTCAAGAGAGTTTCTTGTTTGCTTCCACCATTGCCGAGAATGTTTCTATGGGACGTGGCCTCAGTCAGGAACAACTTGACGATGCACTTGATCGTTCGCGAGCCGGGCGGTTTGTGGCCAAACTTCCCAATGCCCAGCAGACAATTCTGGGGGAGCGCGGCGTGACGCTGTCGGGCGGCCAACGCCAGCGCGTGGCCCTTGCCCGCGCATTAGCGGGGGCTCCGCGAGTGCTGTTGCTCGATGATGCAACCTCGGCAGTTGACCCAGTGATTGAGGCCCAAATACTTGGTGGATTGCGCAACAGTGACACCACGATGCTGATCGTTGCGCATCGCCTCTCGACAATCATGTTGGCCGACAAGATTGTGCATCTTGAGCAGGGGAGGATTCGCGGAGAAGGCACCCATCAAGAACTCCTTGCTGATCCGGAGTACGCGGCGCTCGTAACCGCGTATGAGTCAGAAGAGTTCCTTGACCACGACTCGCACTTTGCAGAGGACCCTGATGCTGAGGTGGCCCAGTGAACGTCGTGACGAGCCTCCCTGGAGATGAGCTCGACCCATCCGAGATCAAAGCCCTTGACGTGCTCAAAGCGGGAGTAGCTGCAACACCCGAGCTGAAAGTGGGCTTGGGTGTGTCGATTGCGATGGCATTGGTCATGGCTGTGGGTCGGATGATCATCCCGATTGCCATTCAGCAGATCCTCGATAAGGGAATAGATAACGGAGACCCGAACTGGGGCTTCGTGCTCACGACTTGCGCCGTTGCGGGCCTTGCCATGGTGGGGTTTGCTGTGCTCAACAGGTTTACCTACATGCGGCTGATGGTCACGGCCGAGAATGTGATTTTTGGATTACGTACCCGGGCGTTTTCTCATGTGCACAAGTTGAGCGTTGCCAACCACAACGAGTCTCGACGTGGTGTGATGGTGGCCAGAGTGACCTCGGACATAGAGACCCTTGCGCAGTTTGCATCCTGGGGTGCGGTGTCGTGGATTGTGAACGTGACCATCATTGTGGTGGCAGTGGGAGTTATCGCTCTGTATAGCTGGCAGCTAGCAATCCTGACGGTGCTGGTGCTGATTCCCATCATCCCGATATTGAAAACGGTGCAGCGCAGGCAGCTCGTTTCTTATGACGCGCTCCGGTCCCGTGTCTCGGACACCCTTACCGAGATTTCAGAAACGGTGATGGGCATTCGTGTGATTCGAGCGTATGCAGATAGTCCTGCCGCACGCGGGCGACTCCACGCTGCGATTGACCGTCAGTACCGAGCGCAGCTCAAGGCGCGGTTCTTCTTTGCGATCATGTTCCCGATCTCTGACGTGTTTAGCGGTCTGACACTCGCTGCGATTGTGGGGGTTGGGGTCTGGTGGGGACCGAGTTGGGGATTGCAGGCCGGAACGCTGATTGCGGTGTTGTTTCTTGCCAACATGGTCGTGCAGCCAGTGGCAGAGATTGGCGAGGTGCTTGATCAAACTCAGACGGCTCTTGCCGGATGGCGCAAGGTGCTCAATCTTCTCGAAGAACCCATCGACGTAGTTGAGCCAATTCCTGGCATCGAGTTGCCCAGTGGAGCGTTAGCTGTTCGCGCTGTGGGCGTTCAGTTCGAGTACGAGCCCGGCCAGACTGTGCTTCATGGAATCGACCTCGAGCTCGCTGCCGGAGTCAACGCCGCAATTGTGGGCGAGACAGGTTCGGGTAAAACTTCGTTCGCCAAGCTCCTTGCGCGCCTTGCTGATCCAACGGCGGGGAAGATTCTTCTTGATGGGATCGATCTGCGTGAGGTGTCGCATGACTCTCGAGCGCGCTCAGTTCGCTTAGTGGCCCAAGATGGTTTCTTGTTCGAAACCACGATTCTGGAAAACGTTCGGTTTGGTCGCCCCGGAGCCACAGCGGATGATGTGCGTAACGCGTTTGCTTCGTTAGATCTTGATTGGTGGGTGGAGAGCCTCCCTATGGGTCTCGAGACCGAGGTGGGTGAGCGTGGAGACGCGCTGTCTGTTGGTGAACGCCAGCTCGTGGCACTAGCTCGGGCACAGCTTGCAGACCCCGGCCTGTTGATTCTTGATGAGGCAACCTCGGCAGTTGACCCTGAGACTGAACGTGCGGTGGCTCATGCGTTAGCAAAACTGTCTGAGGGACGAACCACGGTGAGCATTGCCCATCGCTTGTCTACCGCCGAGGCTGCGGATTTGGTGATCGTGGTTGATGACGGCCGCATCGTTCAGATCGGCACACATCACGAACTCGTGAAGGCAGGTGGGGTCTATGGCGGGTTGTACGAGTCGTGGATTGGTAATACTCGGGCGGCGTAGAGCGCTCGCAACATCTACATCCGGGGAGTTTTGATGACTGCGTTTCCATCCTTGCGTTCTGATCGCTAGCCTAAGGCTCGCCTGCGTGCTGTCATTGCGATCGCAGTGCCTCGAATCGGTCGATGATCTCGCCGACCGCCTACCTACAAGGAATCACTGTGGCAAAGACTCCAATCCGCGTAGCCGTTACTGGCGCAGCCGGCCAGATCGGTTATTCACTGCTTTTTCGCATTGCCAGCGGCGCAATGTTGGGCGAGGATCAGCCAGTCATTTTGCAGATGTTAGAAATCACTCCAGCGCTCGGAGCGCTCAAGGGTGTTGCCATGGAGCTTGAGGATTGTGCATTCCCTCTGCTTGAAGAGATTGTTCAAACCGATGATCCTGATGTTGCATTCGGCGATGTCGGTGCTGCGCTCCTCGTGGGTGCGATGCCCCGTAAGGCTGGAATGGAGCGCTCGGACTTGCTCACTGCAAATGGTGGCATCTTCAAGCCTCAGGGTGCAGCCCTTGGGCGGTCGGCCTTGAAGGAGGTCAAAGTCCTAGTTGTCGGAAATCCGGCCAATACCAACTCGTTGATTGCTCGGAGTAATGCAGCAGGCCTTGAGCCGGGCCGGTTTACGGCAATGACGCGGCTTGACCATAACCGGGCCATTGCACAACTCTCGGCAAAGGTGCATGCACCCGTGACCGATATCCGCCGGATGACCATTTGGGGAAATCACTCCACCACGCAGTACCCCGACTTGTTCCACGCCGAGGTTGCCGGACGCAACGCGGCATCGATGGTCAATGATCAGGCTTGGATCGAGAATGATTTCATTCCCACAGTTGCTAAGCGTGGCGCAGCAGTGATCGAGGCACGGGGCTCATCCTCGGCCGCATCGGCTGCGAATGCGGCTATCGAGCACATTCACGACTGGCACTTTGGAACACCAGAGGGTGACTGGGTCTCGATGGCTGTTCCTTCTGATGGCTCCTATGGGGTGCCCGAAGGCCTGATGAGTTCGTTCCCCTGCGTCTGCAAGGACGGGAAGTACGAGATTGTGCAAGGTCTAGAGATTGACGAGTTCTCTCGCGGTCGCATTGATGCCTCGGTAGGCGAACTCATCGAGGAACGCGACGCAGTGCGAGAGCTTGGCCTGATCTAAGTCCATCTGGCGATGACTGAGCGGGACCAACGGGGATGCTTCCCCGTTGTTTTCTTGTGGCTTGTTTTCTATGGTGGGCCGAGTGTCGTGCAGCGGACCCCAACAACTTTTAGGCGCTGACCCCGAAGCCTTAGAGCGCTGCGCAGATCAGATGGTCACTGCAGCCTGCTCCTTTGAGCGGATCAGCCTGAACCTTTCGCAGCAGGTGTCTGCAAGTACGTGGACGGGCAGCGCAGCTTCAAGGTTTCGATTCGATTGGCAGCGCGGCCACGCACCCGATTTGCGCCGGGCCGCAGCATCGTTGCGTGGCTGTGCGGATCGGGTTCGAACTCAAGCAGCGCAGCAAAGATGGGTGAGTCAGAGTCAGCCCGCGCGGGTCCCCCTTGGCCCACTGCGTGTTCGTACTGAGCTTGAGAGTCTGTATCGGGCAAACCGCGAGTCACTCAGTGCCGACTTGAAACTCCTCAGGGCCGAGCGTGAGCGTTGGTTGCAGATGCCGCTTCTTGGAGGACTGCTCTCAGGGATCCGGTTCTTGCCGTTCGATCCACTCGAAGAGATCGACAAAAAGGTGGGCTGGTTGGAACCTCTTGTCAGCAAAAATCGCAAGTTCATCTTTGTTGATACGCGCGGTGGTGGCCACGCTGTCGAGGTGTTTGGCGATCTTCAAACCGCCGATCATGTGGCGGTGCTCGTTCCGGGTGTCTCCACAGATCTTGGAGATTTTGCCCAGAGCGCGCAACTGCCCGCTGCACTGCTGCAACGCGGACGCGCCGATACAGCCGCTGTGCAATGGCTTGGCTATGACCCTCCTTCGAACCTTGTTCGGGCTGGTCAAGATGGCGGCCTGAACTCGCGTCAATCCGCACACGCAGGGGCAGTACTTCTGAGCAGATTTGTGGACTCGCTGCGCACACTCGGAGTGCAAGACATCACGGTTATCGGTCATAGCTTGGGTGCCTATCTGGTATCGGTTGCGGCCGGCTCGGGGCAGCGGTTCGACGCTGATCGGCTCGTACTTGTGGGCAGCCCTGGCTCGCTGCAGTCAAATGTTTCCCAGCTGCACCTGCATGGTGGTGCCGGATCAGACTCCACGGTGTTCAGCATGGAGGAGGGAGTTGACCCGATTGCAACCGGGGTTCTGGGGCATTCGATGCTCGGTTGGGATGTGGCTGATCCGAATTTCGGTGCAACGCAACTTGTTGATGGCGAGGTTTCTCTCGGTAACCCTCTCAGAAATCACAGCGCCTACTTCAGCGACGCCGTCTCGTTGCAGAGTCTGCAAGCGGTGATCTCGGGATCTGTTCCTGGGTAATCCTCGCCGGTGAGGATCCGCTGAACAGCCCTCTTGAGCCCGAGAGCGAACTAGTAAGTGGTGGCGTCTCGAAGCGGAGCAAGCGCGTCCGACAACCCGTCAATGCATGCATGTTGGCGGATCAAGACAGAGACATCGCCACCCAACTTCAGGCGACCCTGCATAAAGGCTGCCTGGGCCGAAAGCTCACCCTGAGCAATGACAGCCGCCGTGTCGTAGTCCATTCCAAAGCTCACCTGAGCGTCCTTTGCAGGCCCAATCCGAAGCGAGGTCCGGCCGTGATCCATTTGGATGCTGTACGTGGTTTTGCCTGTGGGTGAACCCGTCACCTCGTACAAGATGATCAGCTCAGATTCGGCAGTAGCTGTTGCTACTGCCGAATCGGCCGCTAGGGCCGTCGCTGCTAGGTCGAACCATTCTTCGCTCAAGTACTGCGCCACGTAGCCATCCTAGTTACCCCAACACGGTTGCTCCCTATGCAAGTTGCTGGGTAGGTCGGGACAGCGTTTGGCAGCGGCACCTGACAAACTCTGCAGATGAGCACTCCAGATCCTCGCGATGAACAGCGCCATCTTCCTGACTCGACGGAATTGTGGAATGAGTCCTATTACATGGACTGGTTCAATGATGATTTGACCTTGGGTGGGTACGCTCGAATCGGCTTTTACCCCAACTTGAACCGAGTCTGGTACTGGGCTTGCTTAGTTGGCCCTGACCGTCCCCTCGTGACGGTGATTGAGCATGAGGTTGCCATGCCCAAGTCTGCAAGTTCGCTTGAACTGCGCCATGAGGGGCTCTGGGCCGATCATGTGATTGAGGTGCCAAATGAGCACATGTCGATCAACTTAGAAGCCTTTGGATTGTCCCTTGATGACCCCGCAGAGGTGTATCACGATCCTCGAGGCGAGGTTGTGCCCTTCGGATTTGAACTGGACTTCATCACGGACCGGGGCGCCTATCAGTGGCCGCCGGTCACTCCGAGGTATGAGATTCCGTGCCGCGTGCAAGGGCAGATCCTTGTTGGCGATGAGCGCATCGAGTTTGATGGTTGGGGTCAGCGTGATCACTCTTGGGGCGCCGCTCGTGACTGGTGGGCCATGCCTTGGAGCTGGACTGCTGGCCGCCTAGAAGACGGCGAGCGTTGGCATAGCGCCGGGGGGTTTTCCCCCAACAACGAGTGGGGTGTGGGCTACGAGCTTGCAGCTGGATCCCAGGAGTTCATGGAGAGTGATCGCGTACAGATCGATATTGACGAAGGTCGGGAGGGAATGCCAACGGGCACTCGAACACGCTTTGGACAGTTCGATGTTCAGTTTGAGCCGATCGCGTTTTCACCTGTGCTCCTGGTGCATCCCGATGGCAGAGAGGCGCGCTTCCCTCGGGCAATGGCAAAGGTGACCCATGCAGATGGACGCACAGGTGGCGGGTGGATTGAATGGAACCAACCGCCCAAGGCCACTTGATGCCTCCGCACGCGAGCCAATGTCTGCGCGCTCGGTGGAGGTTTCTCTCCTTATCTCAGGCTTTCGTTGTAAGGCGGTTTTACAACGTTGTTGCCTCGGTACCAGAGAACTGGATTAGCCGCCGCACTGAGTGCTGATCCAGGTAATAATTGCTTGGTTTGCCGTTTTGAATTTTGGATCACTCAGTATTCCCGTTACCTCTAAGAAATCCCCGCCAGCGGCATCTTTCAGTGTCTGTGTAACCACCTGAAGCTCATCTTGAAGGTCCGCCGGAGCCTTGGCCTGTAGCTCGCCAAGCACCTGATCGATCTCTGCATCAGCGCTATCTGAGGTGTAGGCCACAGCGATGAGCTGACTGTAAGCAATGCCAAGGGCCGCGCAGTTTCCGACATCGCCGAGGCCGTTTGCGAAGTCTTGCAACTGATTACCCAGATCCCCCAGATCTCCCAACCCACCCGGACTGCTATTGGGATCCGAAGCTGGGGGAGCGGGTCGAAGCCCAGAGGTCATCTGAGCGCTTGCCTCTTGAGGGTTCGCGCTGCACCCGGGCAACAGAGCCAGAACCACCACCGCAGACACGGCTAGTGCCAGCGTCCCTACAGAAACCCTCCGAAGCGTGTGCATGCGAATCAGTCTTACCTATTTCCTGCTACGTGATCAGGTCGAAGAATGGTAATCCTGAGGTGTTACTGAGAATCACGGCTGCTTGATCGCCAGAGAATCCTTCGAGACGATGACCGAGGCCGGGTCGATTACCTCGAAATCATTTGCCGTGAGCTGTCCCAAGCTAGCTAAGTCGGTATCGTTCCACCGCCCATCCACCGTGCCGCGAAGCTTGAACCCCGGGCCAGTGTCAGACAGGATCACGCCATATTTTTGCGAAGCTAGCGCAACGATTTTTGCCTGCGGGCCAAGCCCGCTCAGGTCAGCATCAGCCTTGAGGCGCAACCAAGCTCCCATCGGTGGTGCGTTCGGGTCGGCAGAAACTCCGTCACCGCCTCGGGCTGGCCAGAGAAACTTGCCCGGAGCTGAGATGGCAGTGGAGCCCAAAATCACATGCTCAATCTGCCCTGCTTCAACCTCTGCAAAAGTGATCGTGCCCGGTAGTAGTGGCATCCGAGCCGCAATGGTGGAACCTGTCGGATAGTCCAACGAGTCCATGCTCCAGGTTGCTCCAGCCCCAGCCTGCCAGTGTCCAAACCAAGACCGGATAGCGATCAGTTCCCAAGCTTGGCGCTTTTGCAGGTCGACAGCTAAGTAGTGCTGATCAAAGTGATAGGTCGGCATGCCCTCGATATAGGCAGGGTCTGTAATCGGGTACGGCCCCGCAAACGAGGCAGCAGGGTACTGAGTGAGTTCCACTGATTTTACTGCTGTCTGAGCGTCCACCAGATTGAATGGCAAGCCAAAGGCAACCCCATCAGTCACCGTGCCGCGGAACCCGGCACTCAATTTGAGGCCCTGCTGTGAGGCAATCCACTGGTCGCTCTGAGCAGCAACGGGTAGGTCAGTAATCGGACGGTAAAACAGCGACTTTGCTGGAAGTAGGCGGGGAAGCGCCGGAAACTCGGGAACGAAAAACGGAGGTGGTCGATATGCGATAGCCAGAACAAGGCCAATCAGCAGCAGCGTCGAGGCACAGACCAAGGGCACCTTGCGCCCCAACTTTTTTCGGCGCAAGGCCAGCAGGAGTAGTACGCCAAGGGTGATCAGGCCGATCAGAACCAAGATGCGCCCAAGGCCAGAGAGTAAAAACTCAGAGCCTGGAATCATCACCTGCGGACCAATTATTTGTGGGTCCTGAGCCATCACAGGTGAGAGGCTATACGGCTCCGCTCAGGCGAACCGGTCTCGAGCTAGCCAAACTTCTTTTGACCCGAGCGCTTCCGGTTCGCCAGCTTCGCCTTCAGGAAGTCACGGTTCATCATCGCAATGAAGTCAACCGAGATTTCTTTCGGGCATGCCTCTTGGCACTCACCATGGTTGGTGCAAGACCCAAAGAATTCTTCCATCTTGTCAACCATTGCCTCGGTGCGGGCAAGCCGCTCAGGCTGGCCCTGTGGTAGCAGATTGAGGTGTTGAAGTTTTGCCGCTGTAAACAAGTTGCCAGCAGAGTTCGGACAGGCTGCTACGCAAGCCCCACAACCAATACAGGCTGCGGCATCCATTGCAGCATCTGCGGCCTCTTTGGGTACCAGGGTGATGTTGGCATCTGGGGCTGCACCAGTGTTGACCGAGATGTAGCCACCCGCCTCGATGATTCGGTCAAAGGCTGCCCGGTTCACCGCCAAGTCCTTGACTAGTGGGAAGCCGGCGGCACGCCATGGCTCCACGACGATCTCATCACCATCAGAGAACTTACGCATAAAGAGCTGGCAAGTTGCCGTGCCCTTCTGCGGTCCATGCGCTTGGCCGTCGATCATCAAACTGCAACTACCACAGATGCCTTCTCGGCAGTCATGGTCAAATGCAATCGGCTCGCGATCATCCAAGATCAGGCCTTCGTTGACGTAATCCAACATCTCCAAAAAGGAGGCGTCATCGGCAACTGCCACGTCGTAGTACTCAAATGCTCCAACGTCATCGGCAGATTCCTGCCGCCAGACTTTGAGCTTCAGATTCAAGGTGGTGCTCACAATTATTCTTCTTCCCTTATCCGGGCCAACTACTTGTAGCTGCGCTGAGACAACTTGACGTTGTCAAAGATCAGCGGTTCTTTGTTCAGGATTGCGTCCTTGTGAATATCGGGGCCGCCGTATTCCCAAGCTGCGACATAGGCGAAGTCCTCGTCATCGCGAAGAGCCTCGCCCTCGGGGGTCTGATGCTCCTCACGGAAGTGCCCGCCGCAGGACTCTTCGCGATGCAGAGCGTCACTCACTTTGAGCTCAGCCATCTCCATGAAGTCAGCGACTCGCAAGGCCTTCTCGAGAGACTGATTAAACCCGTTACCAGAGCCCAGCACCTTGACCTCTTTCCAGAACTCTTCGCGCAGCGCTGGAATCTCGCTCAAGGCTGTCTCAAGGCCAGCCCTGTTACGACTCATGCCGCAATAATCCCAGACCAATTTTCCGAGCTCGCGGTGGTAGTGATCAGGGGTCTTGGTGCCTTTGATAGCCACGAGTTGATCCACCATGTCTTGGGTCGAGGCAAGAGAACTTGTAAATGCATCATGTGAGGTCTCGACCGGAGCATCGCCGAGTAGCCCCGACAGGTACCCAGCCACTGTGCTTGGCGCCACAAAGTACCCATCAGCCAAGCCCTGCATGAGCGCAGAAGCACCCAAACGGTTTGCGCCATGGTCACTGAAGTTGGCCTCGCCCAACGCAAACAGCCCGGGCACAGTGGTCTGAAGGTTGTAATCAACCCAGAGTCCGCCCATGGTGTAGTGGGTTGCGGGGTAGATGCGCATCGGAACGCTGTAGGGGTCTTCGCCCGTGATGCGCTCATACATATCAAACAGGTTGCCGTAGCGGGCCTTGATGGTTTCTTTGCCAAGCCGTCCAATGGAATCAGCGAAGTCCAGGTACACGCCGTTCTTGAGCGATCCCACGCCGCGGCCCTCGTCCACCACAATCTTGGCGTTACGTGAAGCAACGTCACGAGGAACCAAGTTGCCAAAGGCCGGGTACTTGCGCTCTAGGAAATAGTCGCGGTCAGCATCTTGAATCTCGCCCGGCGCACGAGTTTCTTCTAGGGCCGAGGGCACCCAGATGCGCCCGTCGTTTCGCAGAGACTCAGACATCAGCGTGAGCTTGGACTGGAACTCATCAGCCGGCGGAATGCACGTGGGGTGAATCTGCGTAAAGCAAGGATTGGCGAAGGCCGCACCCTTCTTGTGCGCACGCCACGTGGCGGTCACGTTGCATGCCTTGGCGTTGGTCGACAGGAAGTACACGTTGCCGTAACCGCCAGTTGCCAGCAGGACGGCATGTGCGGAATGGGCGCTGATCTCGCCAGTGAGCAAATCGCGTGCAGTGATGCCCACTGCCCGGCCGTCATGCACCACCACGTCTTGCATGTCCATGCGGTTATACAGGGTGACGGTGCCCAACTGAATCTGCCGTGCTAGCGCCTGATAAGCCCCAAGGAGTAACTGTTGCCCCGTTTGACCACGGGCATAAAAGGTTCGAGATACCTGGGCCCCGCCAAAGGAACGGTTGTCCAAGAGTCCGCCGTACTCGCGAGCAAAGGGCACACCCTGCGCCGTTGCTTGATCGATAATGTTGACCGAGCTTTGAGCCAAGCGATACACGTTTGACTCACGCGAGCGGTAGTCGCCACCCTTGATGGTGTCGTAGAACAACCGCTGAATGCTGTCGCCGTCGTTCTTGTAGTTCTTCGCTCCATTGATACCGCCCTGAGCAGCAATTGAGTGCGCTCGTCGCGGAGAGTCGTGATAGGTAAACACGCTTACGTTGTATCCGGCCTCACCTAAAGATGCTGCAGCAGCCGCACCCGCTAGGCCAGAGCCAACCACGATTACTTCAAACTTGCGGCGGTTGTGCGGTGCGACGAGTTTTAGGTCGAACTTGTGCTTGTCCCACTTGTCAGCCAAGGGGCCTTCAGGTGTTTTGGAGTCGAGGGTCAGTGCCACGAGGGTGAACCTCCTGCAGTAGTAACGGGCATTGGGGCTTGAGCGGGCGAAGTAGGAGTCACGGTTTCAGTGCACCACGCCAGCAAGAACGGCAATAGGGAACAGGCAGTTGATTCCTGCAACCAGAATGGCAAACCCCGCCGCAAAACCTCGGCGAGCATTGTTGTAACGAGGGTTGTTCATGCCGGTGCTCTGAAAGATCGACCAACCGCCATGGAACAAGTGAATGCCCAATGCGATGTTGGCCAGAATGTAAATGATGGCTATTGGCCAACGCTCAAAGCTGGCTACCAAGTTGTCGTATGCGGCACCGCGCACATAGTCGGGGTTGGCAAACCCCCAAGTCAGATCCGCCAAGTGAAAGATCAGGTACAGGCCGATGATGATGCCCGTCCAGCGCATAGTGCGTGAAGCAAAGGTCACCGCCACATAATCACGTGGCGACTGGTACTTGATGGGACGCGCTCGGTGATTCATCCGGGTCAGCGTGTAGGCCGAATGGATATGGAAACCGAACATCACAATGAGCCCGATGCGGAACCCCCACAGCAACACTCCGTGCGGAAGGATCGGATATAACAGCGTCCGCAAGCTCTCGGCGTAGTGATCAAACTCGGTGCGGCCGAGGAACATCTTGAGGTTGCCCACCATGTGAACAAACACAAAGCCCATCAGGCCAATGCCCGTGAGAGCCATCACCCATTTTTTGCCAATGGCTGATGAGTAAAATTCCACAATCCAGAACCTGGATTGTTTGGGGGGGCCGTTCACTTCCGGGGCGTCAGCTCCCGGACGACTCTCCGTTGCTTGGGTCATGCATATCTCCTGGCCAGACCAGCACGCTCCGAACGCAGTGCTCAGTACTTCCGAAACTAGTGCGTCTGGGCTCTCGCGACTAACCGGCGCCAAGAAACTCTTGTCTCTTCGCCTCGCAGTACCCTTAGCTCGGTGTTTTATGTACCGGGAATCTTCGAACCTCGATTCACCGTCACGGTGCAGCTCCCGGCAAGCGAATCCGAGATAATGGCTGATCGGTTCTGGTCTGCTGGAGCGTCAGCAGTGGTTGAGCTAGCAGAGATCGATGGCCTCGTCAGGCTGGTTGGTGACCTGACCCCTTCGGGGATTCGAGGCCTCGAGGCTGGTTCTTTGGTGATCGGCATTGAGCCCATCGAAGCAGATTTCGAAATGAGCAATGAGTGGCGCAAGCACGCCCAGGCTTGGGTGTGTGGCAACCGAATTCTGCTGCGGCCCGAATGGGTCAGCAACGATACGCAACTTCAACAACAGGTAGATGACGGGTCACTGCTCGAGATTGTTCTGGAACCAGGCTCAGCATTTGGTTCCGGGAGTCATGCAACGACGAGACTCTGCGTTGGGCAGATCGCGCAGCTAGATCTGAGCGGGGCGAGTGTTCTGGACGTCGGCTGTGGCACCGGGGTTTTGAGCTTGGCGAGTGTTCTAGTCGGAGCGGAATCAGTGCTCGCCGTGGACAGTGACCCTGAGGCAATTCGAGTCACCGAACTCGTGGCCGCACTCAATGGTGTCTCGGAAAAGATTCAGACGTTGCCCGCTCAGGCCTTTGTGGGTGACTCAACCGAGTTTGATCTTGTCGTGGCAAATTTGTTGCTGCCGATCATCGAAGAGAGTGGACCAGAGTTGGCGAGCAGTGTGGCCCCCGGTGGGCTGATCATGGTGAGCGGCGTGCTGACCCATCAACAACAACGAGTTGAGGAGGTTCTCCGCGAACTTAACCTGACTCGAGTCGAGGAAGAAGAGGGCTGGCTGGTGCTCGTGTTTCAGCGGCCCCACTCAGCCGCGAGTGAGTAGGGGTGATGACACGGGTATCCTGCGCGGATGCCACAGACTCCACCTCCTTCAGATGTGTCCCCCTTGTTGCCAGATACCGACACCCCCGCTCCGGCGATTTCTACGCTCGCGGCATTGCGCGAGTCCGGCTGGGAGTCTGTTTCGGTCAAGGCTGAACTGCGCCGCAATGCAGTAGCGCGGATCCGCAACCGTGAGCCGCTGTTTGCCGAGATTCTTGGTTATCAAGACACCGTCTTTCCGCAGGTAGAAAACGCCCTCCTTGCGGGACATGACGTGATCTTCTTAGGGGAACGTGGTCAAGCAAAAACCCGCATCATTCGTTCACTCGTCGACCTGCTCGACGAGTGGTTACCCATCGTCGCGGGGTCTGAAATTAACGACGATCCCTATGCGCCAGTCTCGTTTCATGCCCGCTCGCTGATGGCCGAACATGGCGAAAACACGCCCATTTCTTGGGTTCACCGCTCCTTCCGCTTTGGCGAGAAACTAGCGACACCCGACACAGCAATTGCAGATTTGATCGGCGAGGTTGATCCCATCAAGGTCGCCGAAGGCCGTTACTTGTCCGATGAACTCACCCTGCACTACGGCTTAGTTCCTCGGACCAATCGCGGCATCTTTGCCATTAATGAACTTCCCGATCTTTCAGAGCGAATTCAAGTTGGCCTGCTCAACGTGCTCGAAGAGCGCGACGTTCAGATTCGTGGTTACAAGATTCGCCTACCGCTTGACGTCATGCTGGTGGCCTCTGCGAACCCCGAGGACTACACGAACCGTGGTCGGCTGATCACGCCACTGAAGGATCGTTTCGGTTCGCAGGTCCGCACGCATTACCCGCTCGATGTCGAGACAGAGGTTGCCATCATCTTGCAAGAGGCAGAGCCATTTTCTGCCGATGGGATTGCTGTCGAAGTTCCGGAATTCATGACCGACATCGTGGCCACGTTGTCTCAGCAAGCTCGACAGAGCCCGCACATCTCGCAGCGCTCTGGCGTGTCCGTGCGCTTGTCGGTGTCGAATTACGAGGTACTCGTCGCAAACGCCGCTCGGCGTGCCCTCATCGCTGGCGAAGACCAAGTCGTGCCTCGCATATGTGACCTTGAAGCGCTTCCGGCTGCCACCGCTGGAAAGATCGAGATTGAGACTCTTGAAGAGGGCCGTGATGGCCAGATTTTGGACCACTTGATTCGCGCAGCAATCCTGACCGTGTTCCGCGAGCGTGTGACTCCAGAGAATCTGACCGCAGTGATTGCAGGCCTTGAAGAGCGTGGCCCCATCGATACCGGCGAAGATGTGGCCGCGGCAAAGTACGCGGAGTTGCTTGAGAAAATGCCATCTTTGCATGCGCCGGTGGCTGAACTCGTGGGCGAGAACGCCAGTCCAGCTTTGGTGGCTTCGGCCGTTGAGTTGATTCTCGAAGGTCTCCATCTTGCCAAGCGCCTCAACAAAGATGCGTTAGGCGGCCGGGCTCAATACCGGTCCCGCAGCTAGCTGCCGAGCCCCACAACACGCTTGGGAGTACCCTCGGCTCATGTCTCGTCCTCGCTTTCGGTATTCCCCATGGGATGGAACCCAGCAGGGTTTCGAGGTTGACGCGTTCGATGTGATGGAGCAGCTCACTGATGATCTCCTGTATCACGGCGACATCAACGCTGCGTTGCGCCGCATGATGCAGCAAGGGTTCGAGGACCGAAATGGTGAACATATCCAGGGTGTTCGCGAGATGCTCGAAAAAATTCGCCAGCGTCGTGAGGAAACCCTTGAGAACTACGATCTCGGCGGGGTGTTCAGCGAAATAGCCAAGGAGCTTCGAGAAGTTATCGATCAAGAGCGGTCAGAGTTGCAACGGCAACTCGATGAGGCCAATGCCTCAGGAGATGAACGCCGAAAAGAACTCACCGCTGAATCCATGCTCGGAAAGAACATGGATCTTGATATGTTGCCCCCCGATCTTGCCGGGCAGATGCAGGCGCTTGGCAATTACGAGTTCACCTCAGCTGAAGCCGAGGAGCACTTCCAAGAGTTGATGGAGAAACTGCGCGAACAGCTCATGCAGAACTACGTGAACCAGATGTCTGGCGCAGTCAATGAGATGACTCCGCAAGACTTAGCCCGCACCAAAGACATGATGGCGGCGCTCAATGAGATGTTGGAGCAGCGCGAGCGCGGTGAGGAATCGGACTTCGCTGGTTTTATGGAGGAGTTCGGAGACTTCTTCCCCGAGAATCCCCAGACGCTTGACGAACTGCTCGAGGTGATGGCTCGGCGAATGGCTGGAGCGCAGGCGATGCTCAATTCAATGACTCCTGAGCAGCGTGCACAGATGCAACAACTGAGCGAGCAACTGCTCGAAGATATGGATCTGCGCTGGCAGGTTGATCAGCTCAGCCAGAACCTGCAACAGGCTTTCCCAGATGCGGGTTGGGACTCCAGCTACGAGTTTGAGGGTTCTCAGCCACTCGACATGGGCAGTGCGGGGGAACTCATGCGAGAGCTTGGCGACCTCGATCAGTTGGAGCAACTCATGCGCGGTGCGTCCAACCCTGGAGCGCTCGCAGACGCAGACATCAACAAAATCCGAGAGTTACTCGGCGAGGATTCTGCCGAGAGCATGCAACGAATGGCAGAGATCACACGGCAACTGACCGAGGCCGGTTTGATTGAGCAGAGAGAGGGCCGGGCCGAACTCACGCCGCAAGGCATGCGCAAACTTGGCCAGAATGCGCTTGCCGAGTTATTCAAAAAGCTAGATCGTGATCAGCTTGGGCAGCATGAGATTGATAACAGCGGTATCGGTCACGAGCGGAACTTTCAGACCCGGCCGTATCAATGGGGAGACCCGTTCAACTTGCAGATCGAAAAGACGATTCGAAACGCAATCCTTCGAGGTGAAGGCGTGCCGGTTCATCTCAGCCCAGATGATTTCGAGGTGGAAGAGACCGAGCAAAGCGTGCGCTCCTCGACCGTGTTGATGTTGGACCTCTCGCTCTCGATGCCCATGCGGGATAATTTTTTGCCGGCCAAGAAAGTAGCGATGGCCTTGCATTCGCTGATCACGATGCAGTACCCGCGTGACTATCTAGGAATCGTTGGATTCTCAGAGGTTGCCCGGGTGCTGACTGCCGAGCAACTCCCCGAGGTGTCCTGGGACTTTGTCTACGGAACGAACATGCAGCACGGGTTGCAGCTTGCACGCCAACTTTTGTCTCGTCAGAGTGGAACAAAGCAGATCATCATGATCACCGATGGCGAACCAACTGCACATATCAACTCATACGGCGAACCAGAGTTCCACTATCCGCCGGTCAAAGCCACGGTTGACGCCACCCTGCTCGAGGTGGCTCGGTGCACAAAAGACCGAATTCTGATCAACACGTTCATGCTCGATCCAGACAGCAGCCTGCAGCATTTCATTCAGCAAATGAGCAAACTGAACGGTGGAAGAGCCTTCTTCACCACCCCCCAAACTCTGGGCGATTATGTGCTCGTTGACTTCCTTGAACAGCGACGCAAGTTGCTCACTCCTCGCCGCTGAGCGGCAGTTCAAGCCGAGATCACTCTGAGTGAGTAGCGAGTCTCTCGCGGTGTAAAAAAATTCCTTGCCTTTTCCTTGAGAAACAGGTAAGAATACCTACTTACACCAACGTAATTACACTGCCGTGAGACATATGACACCTTTCTGGGCGACGGGCCAGCCCACAAGGAGATCTGGGGAATCGTCATATGAGGATCGGTTTGGAGGATGAAATGGCATTTCCTGAAGACGCAACAGGCGCCGAGAGTTGGCAAATGTTCTCGAATTGTCTGGGTGTTGACCCCGACCTGTTTTTTCCAGAACGTGGGGCATCAACCAAAGAAGCGAAAGGCGTTTGCCAGGGCTGTGTTGTCCGGGAGGACTGCTTGGAGTACGCCCTAGCGAACGGTGAAAAGTTTGGCATCTGGGGAGGACTCAGCGAGCGTGAGCGTCGTCGAATTCGTCGCCAACGTGCACTTGCTCGAGCAGCGCAGCAACAGCAGCCCCGCACGGCCTGAAGCACCAGCTGTTCTGCTTGCGTGGTTGGGTTCAGCCCTAGTGATTCTGTCGGTTCACGCGCGTCAGCTTGGACTCGGTCAGGATGTAGTTCATCGGAACATCCCAAGGTTCTGAACCAAACTGATCAACAACTTGGAGATCAAAGGCACAACCCACCAGTACGGTCCTTGGCTCGCGGATGGGTTGTCCACTAGAAGCAAACTCCTGTGGGAGTTGCGTGGCAAACGCCCGGTCGTAGAAGCCGGCGCCAAAGCCCAGCCGATTTCCGGATTCGTCGACTGCCACGCATGGGACTAAGGCCAGATCCATCTGGTTAGGAGAGAGCAACTCCCGAGGCGAAGCAGGTTCTGGTATTCCAAACCGATTTGCCTCAAGATCCTCGCCTGGGATCCATTGTGCAAACTGCATCTGCTTGCTCTGACCAATCACCGGCAGAAAAATGCGCCAACCAAGACTGCGAAGCTCCATACTCCTTGCGTTCACATCGAGTTCGCCGTCGCTGGCCATATAGGTGCAGATACGCCCCGGGGATAGCCTGGCGGCGAATTCAACCACACGTTCGGATGCTGCTTGTTGAGCGGCGCTGCGTTGCTCGAAAGGAATCGAGCGACGAATTTCGCGCAGGGTTACCCGTAGTTTGCTTCTCAGCTCCGACTCGGTAGTCACAACAAGATGATGCCGGGATTGAGATCATGTTGTGGTGATGCCCCACTCTTTGGATGATGGCGCTATCATAAAGGTATGTTCAGTGGAAACGAATGGCTCATCGTCGCAATCGTTGCATTGGTGCTTTTCGGTGGGTCGCAACTCCCGAAGCTTGCCAAGAATCTTGGCTCCGCTCAGAAGGAGTTTAAGAAAGGCCTCGCAGAAGGCAAAGAAGACGACGAGACTCCTGCCGCCCCGAGTTCTGCTCCGGCCGCATCTGATACTCCGGCCGCATCTGAAACCCCAACGGAGAGTTAGCCGAGGGCTTTCTGGCTCATCGTTCACGAGGAGCGATGCCCGGTAATTCAGCGTTTGAACAGCAGTTTCCGAACCAGATAATCAGCCTGCATGAATTGCAATGACTGTTCTTCCTGATCTTGCTTTGTGGATGCGTCGTCGCTCACGCTCCGAGGTTCCTCCCCAGACACCGTGATCAATTCGGTGTGCGAGGGCATACTCAAGACACTCTGACTTGACGGGGCAGTCCACGCACACTCGACGAGCTGCGTCTACGCCCACACCATCAGAGGGAAAGAACTGGCTGGGGGGTTGATCAGCGCAGTTTCCGGTAGCCATCCATTGCGTATCTAGCGGTGAAGCCTTCATATGCTCATTCTGACCCTCTTCGCAGGAAAAGTGTTCCCGAATATTTCTGCGAACTGAGAACGAGCACAGAGCTCGTTGGCAGATCGAAGCGCCCCGATTCGTTACCTCAATTTGTTCCCTGAGTTACGAATGGCAGCAGTTACTCTGAGACCAAGCTCATGAGCCTCTGAGAACTCTCTTCGATCTGAGCAACTCGCGCTCGGAATTTTGCTGAACATGACGCATACTCGCAGTCATGGATCAGGCGAACACCCCCAATAACTCAAATATCAATCCTGCTTGGACTCCCCCCGCGGCGCCAGCAGCTCCAACCCGGCCCCCGCAGGCTGGCCCGCCTAGTGCGCCGCCACTCGCAGGCCCCGTGGCTGGCCCACCGACGGTTGCCCCCCAAGGGATGGCTGCTCCGGTTGCTCC
>JBAXCX010000027.1:0-25429 GCA_037141255.1 Actinomycetes bacterium
CTTTTTAATTTGGGCTCGGCGGAGCAGTCCCCTGGGGCTGAGGCCGACTTAGAAATCAATCTCTATGATCAAGACGAAGGAGCTCCTCAGCCGAAGAAGCGAACCCGTGCAAAGAAACAACTTGAAGAGGGTCCGACGGTGGTTGTCTCTGGGCCCAAGCCGTTTACGCCCCCGGCTGGAACAAGCGAGGGTGCCTCTGGGGAGCAACTCGGCCTTGGTCTTGGTCCCGCTGCGGCTGCGTCTACATGGCGTTTACCTCCCAAAGCCCTGCTCTCATTGTCGGGTCGGAGGACGGTAGACACCAAGGCAGTCGAGGCTCGCGGACGAGTTCTTGAAGGTGCACTAGCTGAACACGGAGTTGAGACTCGTCTCGTGGGCATGGTTGTTGGCCCGACGGTTACCCGATACGAACTTGAACTCGGTGTTGGAGTGAAGGTCGCTCGTCTCACCAGCCTGCACAAAGACATCGCGTACGCCATGGCATCTCCCGACGTGCGCATACTGGCGCCAATTCCAGGCCGGCAGGCCATAGGAGTTGAGGTTCCAAACAAGGACCGCCAGATTGTGAACCTTGGAGACATCCTTACGTCGGAGGAGGCGCATCGGGCAACCCACCCGCTCGAGGTTGGCGTAGGCCGAGATATTTCCGGAACCTCTGTACTTATGAATCTTGCAACCATGCCTCACTTGCTGATTGCGGGTCAGACTGGTGCGGGCAAGTCCTCGTGTATTAACTCGATCATCACTTCCATCCTGATGCGTTCGACCCCCGATCAAGTCAGAATGATTTTGATCGACCCGAAGCAGGTAGAACTCACTCAGTACAACCGCATCCCACACCTGCTCACCCAGGTGGTGACAAATCCAAAGAAGGCAGCGAATGCGCTGACTTGGGCAGTTCACGAGATGGAGCGGCGATACGACCTGCTCTCTGAAGTCGGGGTTCGTGATATCACGGGCTACAACGCCTCATTCGACCGGGGTGATCTTCATCAACAACTCGGTGAAGAACGAGAGTTCAAGAGGATGCCGTTCATTTTGGTCGTAGTCGACGAACTCGCAGACTTGATGATGGTTGCCTCAAGAGAGGTTGAAGAGTCGATTACCCGGATCGCTGCAAAGGCGCGTGCCGTGGGTATCCACCTAGTTATCGCTACGCAGCGACCATCCGTAAACGTCATCACGGGTGTGATAAAGGCCAATATTCCAGCCCGTTTAGCATTTGCGGTTGCTTCCTCGATGGATTCAAAAGTGATCCTTGATCAGACGGGAGCTGAGCGTCTCGTTGGTCGTGGAGACATGTTATTGCTTGGTGGTACCTCGTCTTCTGCTCAGCGCATCCAAGGGTCATGGGTTGAGGAGTCCGAGGTGTCGAGCATCGTGAGCCAATGGCGTAAACAAGCACCTGCGGCAGAGGAGCAGTACGTACAAGGCGTAGCAGGGGACGACCATTCGCCCTTGGGCGGCGGCTCACTCTCGGGCGGCACCGCCGGAGATGATGACGATCTGATGCACCAAGCCATGGAGCTCGTTGTGCGCAGTGGGCTTGGGTCAACCTCGATGCTGCAGCGAAAGCTCAAAGTTGGATTCGCACGGGCCGGTCGCCTGATGGACCTTCTTGAGCAGCGCGGAGTGGTTGGACCTTCAGAGGGTTCAAAGGCCCGAACTGTTCTGATCTCGCCAGAGGAACTCGATGCCATGATAGAGAGCGGCGACTTCTGAACGAGCCCTGCGCTGGGTCCCGGCGCCCTGCACTCGCCGCTGCCCTGCACTCGCCGGTAACCTGCGGAGCATGACCTCAAAGATCACGACCGCTGAACCAGAAGTTTTGGCCACTGGGTTGCGATTTCCGGAAGGGCCGGTTGCCTGCGATGACGGATCTGTCCTCCTCGTTGAAATTGCAGGCGAACGCTTAACCCGAGTTTCTGCTGGCGGCGCTGTCGACACCGTGGCCGAGATTCCGGGCGGACCGAATGGTGCGGCGGTGGGCCCAGATGGGTGGATTTGGATTACGAATAACGGTGGGTCCTTCTCGTATATCGACTTGGGTGAGATTCTGCTTCCGGGACCGGTACCCGACTCGTGGACCTCTGGTTCCATCCAGCGGGTTGACCCGCGCAGTGGTGTTGTGGAGACCATCTATACCGAATGTGATGGGCGGCCACTGCGGTCACCGAATGATCTAGTTTTTGATGAGCACGGCGGTTTTTGGTTTACCGATCACGGAGTTCGCCTGGAGAGAAGTTCAGACCTTACGGGCGTCTTTTATGCCCTCGCTGATGGTTCTTCCATACAAGAGGTGCTCTTTCCGCTTGAGGCCCCAAACGGTATTGGGTTGTCCCCGGCGGGAGATCGGCTGTATGTGGCAGAGACCCACACAGGGCGCGTCTGGCACTGGAGTGTTCCAGAGCCGGGCAAAGCGGTCGGTGCAGGTCTGTTAGCCCCGCATGGCGAGTTACTCGCGGGTCTTGCGGGCCATCAGCTTCTTGATTCGCTCGCAGTTGACAGTGAGGGCAACGTTTGTGTTGGGACCTTGGTCAATGGTGGGATCACCGTGATTTCAGCCGACGGATCCTCTGTGCAGCACTTGCCGATCGATGACTTGTTGGTGACAAATATCGCCTTCGGCGGGCCTGAGATGCGCACGGCTTACGTGACCTCTTCGGGTACCGGAAGGTTGCTTGCATTCGACTGGCACTGCCCTGGTCTGCGCCTCGCCAATCAGGGCTAGTTCTGTTTGAGGGCAGGCTCACCGCTAGGGTCTCATCACCGTGCAAAGCTCATTTTGGGTCGAGACTCTCGGCTGCCCTAAAAATCAAGTTGACTCCGACAAGTTGACCTACACGCTGCTTACCGATGGTTTGGTACCTGCGGATTCTCCCGAGGATGCCGACCTAGTCGTGGTTAACACCTGCGCTTTCATTGAAGAAGCACGAGAGGAGAGCGTGGCAACGATTCTTGCGCTCGACGAGACGCGACTTCAGGGTTCTCGACTTGTTGTGACCGGCTGCATGGCTGAACGCTACGGCGAGGAACTTGCTCAAGCTCTGCCCGAGGTTGATGCAGTCGCTGGATTTGGGGTTCCTGTTCAGCTTGGACTGAAACCGAACTCCGGCCAACTCGTTGCTGCAGCAGAGTCCGTTCCAAGTCTTGATCTGTTGAACCTGCCCCGACCAAAATCTGCCGTGCCGTGGGCCTATGTGAAGGTCGCCGAAGGTTGTGACAAGGCCTGCGGGTTCTGCGCGATCCCAACCTTTCGAGGGCCACAGCGATCCCGTTCGATTGAGCAGATTGTGCAGGAAGTTGCGCAGCTTGAGGTACAAGAGATTGTGCTGATTGCACAAGATCTTGCGGCCTATGGGCGAGACCAGGGGGTGGGGGAGAAGCGAATTCTTTCCCTGTTGGAGGCTGTTTCAGAGCAGGTTGAGTGGGTTCGATTGTTGTATCTCTACCCCTCTGAGCTCACCGATCCGCTCATTGAGTTCATGGCTGCGAGTGCCGTACCGTATTTCGATCTCTCCTTGCAGCATGTCTCAGCGCCGTTGGTTCGAAGAATGCGCCGATGGGGAAATGGCGAGAAATATCTGCGTCGAATTGAGCAGATACGTCTTCTTCAACCAACGGCCACCTTTCGTTCCAACTTCATTGTGGGATATCCCGGTGAGACCGAGGCTGATCATGATCAGCTCTTAGAGTTTCTGCAGGCTGCGCAGCTTGATTGGTGCGGATTCTTTGCCTATTCCCCAGAAGAGGGAACGTATGCTGTCGACCTAGACGGTCCGGTACCTACTGAGTTGATGAACGATCGGCTAGGCGAGCTGCGCGAGATACAAGACAGTATTTCGGCTGCAGCTCGCGATGCACTGATCGGGCAGGAACTCACGGTGCTCGTTGATGAGCCAGGGGTGGCTCGTTCGCATCGAGAGGCCCCTGAGATCGACGGAATCATCCACGTAGATGAGTCCCTTATTGCAGGGGACTTTTATCTGGTTCGCGTAACTGAGGCGCATGGACCTGACCTGTTCGCTGAACTCCTCGTTGATGGCCTCCGAGGCCCGAGCACAGCGGGAGCCTCGGTAGCACAGAATGGGTTGCCGAGGTGAGTGAGGTACCCGAGGAGAGATCCTTTGGACCTAGCGCGCTGCTGACCCCTGCAAATGCAATCACCATCGGCAGACTCCTGCTCGCTCCCGTTGCGTTTGCAATGATTCTGCGTCAACAGTCGAGTTGGGCACTGTTTATTCTCTGGGTAGTCATTACCACGACGGACAGCTTGGACGGCTACCTTGCGCGCAAGCAAGGAACGACTCGATCAGGCGCGTTCCTCGACCCGCTCGCCGACAAGGTGCTCGCACTCGGGGGATTGTGGGCCATGGTTTTGGCGGGCAGATTCTGGTGGGTTCCCGTTGTACTCATCACCCTGCGAGAGGTTGTGATCTCGCTCTTTCGTTCTTATTGGGGCCGGCGTGGGCGCGCGGTTCAGGCCTCAAAGATCGCCAAGTTCAAGACGTTCCTTCAGTTCAACGCCGTGGCCTGGGTGGCACTGCCGCTCACCACAAACATTGTTTGGATTGGCAATCTATTTCTCTGGGCCGGGGTGGTCGTTGCGTGGGTGAGCGCGATTCAATACATCTCCTCTGGATCACGCGCCACCACAACCATGGATGCGACTACCAAAGGTGGTCGTGCCGGTTAGCGTGAGGGCATGCGCACAGAAGTAGTTGCAATTGGGACGGAACTGCTGCTCGGGCAGATCACCGATACAAATTCCTCTTGGATTGGCGAGCAGCTTGCTCTTGTCGGGATTGATTCCTTTTATCAGACCAAGGTTGGTGACAACCTCGAGCGAATGGTTGAAACCTTGTCGATAGCACTTCATCGAAGCGATGCGGTGATTTGTTGCGGTGGACTTGGACCGACACAAGACGACATCACTCGCGAGGCAATTGCTCAGGTGATGGGCGTTGCGCTCGAGGGCGATGAGCAGATGGAAGAACACATCGCAGCGATGTTCGAAACCCGTGGCCGACGTATGCCGATCAATAATCTGCTTCAGGCGCAGCGGCCTGTCGGTGCGAGTTTCATTGCCGAACAACCGGGAACTGCTCCGGGATTGCTCTGCCCGATTGAGTGGGCTGACGAGTCAGGCACCGTGACCTCAAAGGTGATCTATGCCGTTCCCGGTGTGCCCTGGGAGATGAAAGAAATGATGACGGGAACCATCCTTCCTGATCTTTCGAAACGGGCCGGATTCTCTGCAGTGATTGCAAGCCGCACCCTACGCACCTGGGGGGAATCCGAATCCGCCCTGGCTGAACTGCTGCACGAACGAATTCTTGAGTTGGACTCATCTGGCAACCCGACGCTTGCCTTCTTAGCTTCTGGAATGGAAGGCCTCAAGGTGCGCATCACCGCGAAGGGCGAATCTCGCGAAGTGGTCGATACGGTGCTCTCTGCCGAGGAGCGCGTGGTTCGGGGCTTGCTCGGTTCGCTGGTGTTTGGAGTCGACGAAGACACCATGGAATCGGTGGTCCTTCAGATGCTGGGCGAGCGAGGTCTCACACTCGGGGTTGCTGAATCTCTTACAGGCGGGATGATCGGCTCGCGAATTTGTGCTGTCCCCGGGGCGAGCAAAGTATTTCGGGGTTCGATCGTTTCGTATGCGGCGGATGTAAAATTTGGACTGCTTGGAGTCGCCGAGGGACCGGTGATCTCTGAATCTGCTGCCCGAGGAATGGCAGTCGGAGCTCAGCGGGTTCTTGGCACTGATGTTGGGATTGCCGCAACTGGAGTTGCAGGGCCTGAGGCGGCTGAAGGCCAGAAACCAGGAACAGTTTGCGTGGCTGTGGTAATCGGGGACCCCGAGACCACTGGCAGTGCCTTCACTCAGAAGCTACAGCTCCCAGGGGGTCGGATGCAGATTCGCGAATTCACCGTGATTAGCCTGCTCGGACTCCTGCGTCATGAGCTTCTTCACCGTGATCTAGCAACCCGTGAGTCACCTGGCAGACTGGACGCAGCAGAGACCAACTCGCCTTCTTCTGCTGAGTCAGCCGAGGGGTCAGGTGCACCTCTGCTGTTGAGTACAGCAACAAAGTCTGTCTGGGGTCGCGTTGGATCGCCAGGACCGAGTCACGGAGCGGATTCCTGATGAGCAGCGCAGCCGGTTCGGCTGGCTCGGGCTCATCTCGCCAACAGGGTGGAAACGACTTGTTCTCGGCTTCTGCGCAGGAGCAACTTGGACGCCGGGGGCCGATGGCGGACCGCCTTCGGCCGCGCAGTCTGGAAGAGGTGGTTGGTCAGGATCATCTTCTCGGTCCTGGCAAGCCTTTACGGGCGCTTGTTGATGCAGACTCCTTGAGCTCGGTGATTTTGTGGGGTCCGCCTGGAACCGGCAAGACAACCATTGCCCGCCTGATCGCTCAAGCCTCCTCGAAAGAGTTCGTGCCGCTCTCGGCAGTCACCGCGACAGTGAAAGACATTCGCGAGGTATCTACTCAGGCGCAGCAGCGCCTTGGCGAGCGCGGGATCGGGACGATTTTGTTTCTTGATGAAATCCATCGCTTCACAAAGGCTCAACAAGACGCTCTACTGCCAGCAGTAGAGACCGGACTGCTCGTGTTGATTGGGGCGACAACCGAGAACCCGTATTTCGAAGTCAATCCACCGCTGATGAGTCGATCCACTTTGTTTCGCCTGCACGGGCTCGACCCGGTGGCCTTGCATGCCTTAGCTGATCGGGCACTCCAGTCAGAGAACGCAGCGGCTGAGACTGAGGCGGTGGAGCATCTCGTAGATCGCGCCGGGGGAGACGGCCGTCACCTGCTGACAAGTCTTGAAGTTGCACTTGCCCTCGCAGCAGCTCGCGATGGGTCGGTGTCAGTTCAGGTCACCTTGGAGGATGCTGAAGGAGCCCTCGGCGCCTCCTCGATTCGCTACGGGCAGGACGACCACTATGACGTGATTTCTGCATTCATAAAATCAATACGCGGGTCTGACCCAGATGCGGCGCTGCACTGGCTTGCACGCATGCTTTTCGCAGGGGAGGACGCCCGCTTTATTGCCCGACGTTTGGTGATCTCAGCCTCAGAGGATGTGGGAATGGCCGATCCATTCGCGCTCTTAGTCGCCACTGCAGCCGCGCAGGCTGTCGAGTTTGTTGGACTTCCAGAGGCGCGCATCAACCTTGCTCAGGCAACCGTGCATCTTGCTCTCGCCCCGAAATCAAACTCTGCTTATGAAGGCCTGAGCGATGCGAGTGCCGATGTGGAGACGCGTGTCATCGGCGAGGTACCAGCCCATCTGCGCGATGGCCACTATCAAGGCGCAAAACATCTGGGGCATGGAACCGGTTATCGGTCCCCACATTCAGAGTCGGTCGGGTGGCTTGATCAGCAGTATCTCCCTACTGAACTAGCTGACGCGCGCTATTACTTCCCCACAAGTAATGGTGCCGAGGAGCGTCTCGTTGCTCGCTGGCGGGCTCGGCGTGGCGACATCCCCACACCGGGGCCTCCAAGCGACGAAACTACGTAGCAGTGTCTGCCGTTGATCTGCTCTCGGTGTTGTGTGGTCTGCTTGCATTATGCGCTGCAGGAGTACTCGCTGTCCTCGCCGGACGGGTGCTTCGATCGCTGAACGCACTCAATGCTGCTACCGAGATGTTTCTTGCTGAGGCACTCCCCGCAGTGAAGGAATTACGCCGAGCCGCCGAGCAAGCTAGCGCCGAGGTTGATCGAATAGACGACTTATTGGACGTGGCCTCAGCTATCGGTGATCGTGTGGACTCAGCCACAGAGGCAACTTTCCGCGCTCTTACATCTCCCGTGATCAAGAGTGTTGCTCTTGCCACAGGAACAAAACTTGCGGCGAGGCGCCTACGTGGCCGTGATACTCGAAGCGCTCAGGCCACAACAAGACCGCCGGCTCGCAAGCTATCTCGGTCCACGCGTCAGTCAAAGAAAACGCAGCAATCCGCCACCGAGGTGGTTGAAGTTATCTCTGGAAGGGGAACCCGATGAAACGCCTATTTTGGTTGAGTGTTGGAGTCGTCGCAGGTGCTTCTGGCACCGTGTGGGCTGAGCGCAAGATTCGGACTCAGTTGGATTCCTTACAGCCCGATCACCTGGCAGTTCTCGCGCAGAAGCGCGCAGTATCTCTTGGGCGACAACTCGTTGATGCCGCTGTTGAAGGCCGCGCAGCCATGCGCGATCGCGAGGTGGAACTTCGGGATCAGTATCGCAGCCCACTGCTCTCCTCCTACCACACCGAGGTCTTCGAGGAGGTGCCCGAGGCGGTTGCCGAGGTTCGCCTGCGGCGTTGACTGTTAGCAGCAGTGCTTCCCCCGATAGTGTAATCGTTTCATGTCTGGATCCCTGCCCGCCCAACTCAGCGCAAATGAACTTCGTCGCGCCTGGAACGAGTTCTTTGTGGAGCGAGCTCACACTTCGGTTCGCTCAGCAAGTTTGATCCCGACTCACCCGTCAGCCCCGATGTTCACGAACTCCGGGATGATGCCCTTTGTCCCGTATTTCTTGGGTGAGGAGCCGGCTCCGTATTCGCCCCCTCGCGCTGTATCCATTCAAAAGTGCGTTCGAGCGGGTGGAAAGCACAACGACCTAGAGGCAATCGGGCGCTCTCCACGCCATCTCTCATTTTTCGAGATGCTCGGTAATTTTAGTTTTGGTGATTACTTCAAGGCGGAGGCAATTCCATGGGCTTGGGAGTTTGTGACCGAGGTACTTGGAATTGACGGGGACCGCCTGTGGGTTACTTGCCATGTGACCGATGATGAAGCTGAAGGCATCTGGTTCGACGCGGTTGGCCTGCCGCGTGAGCGAATCCAGCGGCTTGATAAAGATAATTTTTGGGAGATGGGAGAGACTGGCCCATGCGGTCCCTCAACAGAAATCTTCTTCGATTTTGGCGCCGAGTACGGGCCGGATGGTGGTCCGGCTAATGAGCTAGCCGAGAATCGTTTTGTTGAGATCTGGAATTTGGTTTTCACCCAATATTTCCGTGGCGAGAATGGTGAGCTCGCTGATTTGCCAACCCGCAACGTTGACACTGGTGCGGGGATGGAGCGAATTCTGGCTGTGCTGCAAGGAAGCCCCTCGCTGTACACCGCAGATGTGCTCGCTGGCCTCGTGAAACAGGCAGAGCAGGTCACTTCGCACCGAATTGGTGAATCGGAGATTACCGATATTGGTCTTCGCCTCCTTGCCGATCACACGCGCACAGCAGCCTTCTTGGTTTGCGATGGGGTGATTCCGTCGAATGAGGACCGTGGCTATGTGCTTCGGCGAATCATCCGCCGTGCTGTTCGATTTGGCTACATGCTCGGGGTAGAGAAGATGGTTATGCCACCTCTGGTTGAGCGCTGCATTGAGATCATGGGTGAGGCCTACCCGGAGTTGGTTTCTCAACAGGATGCTCTCACCGAGATGATCGGCCGAGAAGAGTCGAATTTCCGTCAGACGCTCGCACGAGGGTCGGTTCTTCTTGAAACCGAACTCGCTGCTGTCCCCGCTCATGGCCAGCTCGACGGACGTATCGCGTTTGAGCTTCACGATACGTTCGGATTTCCCCTTGAGGTCACACGTGAAATGGCTGAACTGCAGGGTCTTGAAGTTGACGTAGAAGAATTTGCCGTAGCGATGGATGAACAACGTCAGCGCTCTCGGGCCGCTGGTAAAAAGACTGGAGTTGCGACCGGGGAGCAGGTGGAAGCCGAGAGAGCAGTTCTTGCCGAGTCTGGCCCAACGGAGTTCACGGGGCGCGAGGAGATCACAACGCAAGCAACCGTGCTCGCAGTCATCGGGGATTCAGTATTTTTGGATCGCACCCCGTTTTACGCTGAGTCGGGCGGACAAGTTGGAGATACGGGCAGCATTCGCTCTGCTACTGGTTGCATGAAGGTCATCGGAACGACCTACGCGATTCCTGGAGTCCTTCATAGGCATCAGGTGGAGGTAACAGATGGCAAGGTGGAAGTTGGACAGCAGGTCACGGCAAGTATCGATAATGATCTCCGTCTAGCAATACGTCGGAACCACACGGCAACACACCTGTTGCACTGGGCCTTACGAGAGGTGCTCGGATCCCATGTAAAGCAGCAGGGTTCATCCGTCGACGCTGATCGTTTGCGATTCGACTTCGCCCATCATGGTGCAGTCACCGAAACGGAGCTGCAGCAAATTGAACAGCTCGTCAACGCACAGGTCCTCTCCAATGCAGAGGTGAGGCACTTCGAGACAACAATGGATGAGGCGACTGAACTTGGGGCTCTCGCGTTCTTTGGTGACAAATACGGAGAGCGCGTGCGTGTGCTGCAAGCCGGAGAGCACAGCATTGAACTTTGCGGAGGTACCCACGTGAGCGCATTGGGCAGCATCGGACTCATCCGGATCACCGCTGAGGGATCAATTGGGTCAAATATTCGCAGGCTTGAGGCGGTCACAGGCCTCGGTACACTCTCGCGACTTCGAGAGCGGGAACATCTTCTGCGCGATGCTGCAGAGTTGCTCGGAGTTGCCCCCGATGACTTGTTAGAGGGAGTGGGTAAGCGACTCAGCGACAACAAGTTGCTTCGGGAGGATCTTAAGTCAGCACGTCAGCTACTCGCCGGGAGTCAAGCCCAGGACTTGGCGGCCGTGGCTGTTGACGGGGTGGTGATTGCCCAGGTTTCAGCGGACAGTCGCGAGGAGGTGCGCGATCTTGCCCTCGCGATTCGAGATCACCCAGGAATTCGCGCCGTGGTTCTCGCTACTTCCCCCGGGGGAAAGGGCGTAGCACTCGTTGCAGCGGTGAGTCCTAGCAGTGGATTAAACGCCGGCGAATTGATCGCTGACGCAATCAAGATTGTCGGCGGAGGCGGCGGGAAGGGCGCTGACCTCGCCGCCGCAGGAGGCCGAAACCCGGAGTGCATTCCCGAGGCTCTCGATCAGGTTCGCACCCTCTTCTGATGAGGGCTCTTGGCCTAGATTTAGGCTCCGTGAGAATTGGTGTGGCGCTGTCCAATACCGAGGGAACGCTCGCTGTTCCCTATCAGGTCATTCACCGTTCCAAAGACCGAAACGGTGATCATGAGCAGATTGCGCGGCTCGTATCCGAGACGGAGGCCGAGCGTGTTGTAGTGGGACTGCCATATTCCCTTGATGGCTCTCTTGGTCCTGCGGCGCGGCGAGCCTTGGCTGAGGTCAAACTCCTGCGCAAGGTGATCAGCGTTGACATTGAGACCTATGACGAGCGGTTCACTACGGTCACGGCCGATAGGTCGCTTCGCGAGATGAACCTCAGCGCGTCCGCACGGCGAAAGATGGTCGACTCCGTTGCAGCCTCAGTGATTCTCCAGGCATGGTTGGATCATCGTCGATTGGAATCCCGATCAGATGAAGGACGAGACGAGAACAAGGAACAGCACGCGTGAATCCGCCTGATGAATTCGACCCTTCGACTGTTCCGCCTGTTCGTCGAAAACGTGTTCCCGTTGAGCAAACTTCTTCCGTTTCTGAACCGAGACCAGCGCCAAGGCGGTCGAGTCCTCAGCAGCAAAGCGACGGCAAGTCGCGCGCTCAGCAACCCAGAGTCCAGCAGCCGCAACCCGAGGAGTACGTGGTGTTGCCCCCGCCGAGCAGTGGCGGAAGGAAACTGCTGGCAATCGGAGCTATCAGCCTGTTGGTTCTGGGGATCATGTTGGGCAGTGTTGTGTTGTGGGCATCCAGAAAAATCAACCCTTCAGGGGAGCAAGGTGCTGTTGTGGCTTCGCTTGTGGTGCCTTCTGGCGCCACCACATCCTCGATCGCAGGCCTGCTGGCAGATAAGGGCGTGATTTCTGATGCCCGCATGTTTAAGTACTACTCGGGCTGGAAGAACGCAGGGCCTTGGAACGCTGGCGAATACGTTGAATTCAGAACCTCATCAAGCTTCGATCAGGCTATTGAAGTTCTTGACAAAGGCCCGGTTCCCGTTCAGGCAAAGGTTGTGCGAGTGATCGAAGGAACGCGGCTTCAAGAGGCCCTTGTGGCCATTGCGGCGCAGATGGGAACAGTGACCGCAAAGGAACTGCAACAGACCCTTGATTCCGGAAAGATACTCTCTACGTACAAACCGGCTGACGTCACGAGTTGGGAAGGTCTGCTGTTTCCAGACACCTACGAGTTTGAAAAGACTGCGACGCCACAGGTCATCCTGCAAACCATGGCAACTCAGATGGAGAAGGTGCTTGATGGCCTTGGCTACGACAAGGCCGAGGCGTTGCAAGGCCGGAGCGCTTATCAGCTCATCACGATCGCTTCGCTCATTGAAAAAGAGGCGGGAGCTCCAGCTGAAGAGCGTGGAATGATCTCTCGCGTGATCTCGAATCGCCTTGACGATTCCGAGACGCTCGGTATTGATGCCTCTGTCCTGTATGGCCTCGACCGACCGAGTGGAGCGCTCTCGAAGTCCGATCTGGCCTCCGATACGCCCTACAACACACGCAAGGTTAAGGGGTTGCCGCCTACGCCGATTTCCTTGCCAGGAATGGCGTCCCTGCAAGCAGCCATTGACCCTACTCAGGGAACATGGAAGTACTACGTGCTAACGGCAAATAGCCCGCCGAAACATCTCTTTACTGACTCCTACAAGGAGTTCTTGAGCGCCAAGGCTGAGGCCCAGGCGCGAGGGGTGTTCTAGATGCGGCCACTGGCTTCAGACGCACAGGAAATGGTCATGTGCAGATGACCACCCATTTGCATACTCCTGCAGCGGTTACTTCGTTGACCGGTGCGACGCAGGTGGTGGGCGTTATCGGCCAACCCGTGTCGCATTCGCTCTCGCCAGTGATTCATAACGCTGGATTCGCCGCACTTGGTCTGGACTGGGTCTGCGTTGCGTTCCCAACGCCTGCAGGCCAAGCCAGTGAGGCAGTTCGTGGAATGCAGGCGTTGGGGATTGCAGGCCTGTCCGTCACCATGCCGCACAAGGCGGCAGTGATTCAGGCGCTCGACGGTGTGAGTGAGACGGCCGAGATGTTGGGTGCGGTAAACTGTATTACCCGGACGCCGCAGGGCCTGCTTGGCGAGAACACTGATGGTGCAGGGTTCTTGGCAGGATTGCGTGCCGATTTCGACTTTGACCCGGCAGGCGCTGTTTGTGCGGTGCTTGGTGCAGGAGGAGCGGCGCGATCAGTAATTCTTGCGCTCAAACAAGCTGGTGCAGCCCAGGTGCTCGTGGTCAATCGGACGCTGGATTCAGCGCGTATCGCAGCAGGTCTAGCGGGTGAGTCTGGCATGGTTGTGGGAGTCGAGTCCATCAGCCAAGCAGACCTGGTGGTCAACGCAACTTCTGTCGGAATGGATGGTTCCGCTACGCCAACGGGTACTCCGTGTGAGCCATCGCTGTTGCAATCCGGGCAGATACTGATCGACTTGATCTACCACCCGGCCCAGACTGAATTCATGCGCGAGGCGCAACGTATTGGTTGTCAAGTCTCTAATGGAGTGTCGATGCTGATTCACCAAGCAGGAGTGGCTTTTGAGATCTGGACTGGCGAAAAAGCCCCACTTGAGGCCATGACTGAAGCTGTTATGTCCGCCCTCCAAGGATGAGTCAAGAGAAAAGCTGAATTTCGGGCTTCAACCTGCCGATGTACTCCTAACAACCTGTCTACATCGTTGACAGTTACCCGGAGGAAATCACGTGGCGTTACAAGGGACAATCGACAGCTTTCCGCTTGAGGACGTCTTGAGCCTGCTTGATTCCTCATCGCGAGTCGGTCGGCTTTCCGTGATTGGGGACCGGGCATCTGGCTGGGTTGAGATGGCGAATGGACTCCTCCTGTCGGCCGAGTTGCTCGGTAGCGCTGTAGATAATCCGGCAAGCGTGCTGTTCGAACTGCTGCGTTGCAAAGACGGTGAGTTTGAGTTTCTTGCCTTGTCAGAAGACAACCTTGCTCGCAGTTCACACGCGGCATCAAAACTGTCTGATTGCATTGAAGAGTCTGCTGAAATTCTGAAGCGTTGGACCGAGATCGAGTTGATGATTCCGAGCACCCAACATCAGGTGTACCTCGCAGCAAAGTTGCCGATCGATGAAATACTCGTCGACGGTTTTCTCTGGTCTCTCCTAGCTGCGATCCAAGGCAAGTCCACTGTTTCCGATGTGGTTCAGCGTATGGCGGAGGAAGAACTCGTTGTCTGTGCCGCCTTGGCCGATCTCGCGACAGATGGGCTTGTTGAAGTTGAGAGCCCCTCGGGCACAGATCAACTGACCGATCTCCTCTTCGAATCCGAACCTGTACTCGCTCTCGAGACTTCCCTCGCGCGGGACATAACAGCTGAAAACGATTGGATTGACTTTCGTGAGTCCGCCGAGTCGGTTACCGCAGCAGTAGAGACCGACAAGATCCCATTCCCTGACCACTTCCCAATCGACGATCTCGTTGGGTCTGAGGAACTCGGCAACAGTAATCCTTGGCATTCAGTGGACGGATTCTCGGGTTTGGAACTCCCGGCTCCGGCAGCTGACACTTTTCAGATATCAACAGCAGCGGCAGCATGGGACGACCTCGTCAGCCCAAAGCTCGAGGGGGACTCAGCAGAGAGGTTCTTGAGCGAGTCCAGCGATCCTCATTCGGTGGCCTCTGAACCGCAGGCCGCACAAAGCGAGACGGTTGCAGCAAGTAGGGCTCTGGAAGTGGAAACTGCCGAGGAAGAAGATGTCTACCGGCAGATGTCTACCCTGAGCCCCCAGGCAGCTGAAGCAATTGCGGCTGCTCTGGGTGCGAGTCTGCCAAGTGAGGATGACGCCAGGGCTGAGACAGCTTCAGCCTCGGCTGGAGTTGGCGAGAACGACTCTCCGCCCGGGTTTCTCGAGGAGGAGAATCGCACAGTAACGCGCATCGTGGATGTGGAACTCGTGACGGGGGATCACGAGAACTCCGAACGCTTTCCCGAGGGTGAGGACCCGCTCGGGCCAATCTCGTTCATCGGTTCTTTCTGATGAGGACCGCTGATCAGGAGGGGCTGTTTTCTGTTGGGTTATCAACGAGTGAAAAGCCATTCGAGCCACTTGAGCAACTAGGATCACGCAACAGTGTTGCTGTACAAGACCGCAAGATCGGTGTCGGAGGAATACAAAAAGTTGTGAGCGCTGACCGCTTCGAAGAATCTAATGAGGAAGATCCGGTTCCAGATGCAGCTTGCCGTGGATGGGTTGACCCACCAGGTCAGGAGCGGATCGAAGCCCTGTTCGTTCTCTCGGGACTCGGTCTCGGCATTCAGCGGACCGATGTTTTGACCAGCCCAGTCTGGCTCAACTTGTCAGAAGTGCAAGCCATAGACGCGATTGGCGATCCAGAAAATGGATTGACTCACGTCGAACTTGTGATGCATGACTCCACTGTGGTGGGTGCAGGTTGGTCCGACGCATTCTGTGCGGCAGTTGTCACTTCCCTCTTAGGGGTGGCGGAACAAAACAACTCCGCTATGTCCGCCCCCATCCCGCCCACGGAGTCACCCTCTGAGCCGACCTCGGTGCCATCGACCACCTTTGCCGAGGATGCTGCAAGTTGGCCAGAGCCCGTGTTGCTCGTTGCGCCGCCAGTCGTGAGGGATCGTTCGCGTCTCGCTCACGAAGCACTGCAAACCGAAACTTCACCAGCGGTTCCTGCTGCGGAGTTGGGCAGCGCAATTGGGGGAGATGCCCCCGTCGAGGCTGCTCAGGTGAGTACTCCCGTGCCATCAATGTTTGATAACAGTTCGGAATCTGGGACTCACGGCCACGACACGGGACCGATTGGTGACATGCCAGAGGATCGTTCTGCTGGCCTCGAACTTGAAGACGTTGTCTATCTCGGTGGCTATCCCGGGCAGACGAAGAAGAGGAAGAACTGCACCGCTGTTCTCAGCAGAACCGGCCTAGAGGTTGTGGGACCGAGTGACCTTCGCTTTCGGATGTCTTGGGAGTCCGTGAGCTCAATTGAGCCGCAAAATTCCGATGAGGCACGATTCCGCATGAATACCAAGATCCACCGAGATTCCTCAGCACTCGTCATTGAGTGTGACCAAGGAATCACTATTCTGCTTGAAGCCCGAGACTGCTCCACGGTTCCGCTTCGATCGGCTATCACACAACTCCTAGCTGACCTTTCCGTTTTAGTCGTGTGACCTCGTCGGCTCATGCACATATCTGCCTCGTTGGTTTGTCAGGCTCAGGAAAGTCAACCCTTGCACCCGTGCTTGCAGCGAGGCTGGGTCTCGGTGCGAGCGTTGATCTGGACTCTGTGATTGAGCAGCGAGCCGGTCAATCGGTGAGCAGCATTTTTGCTGAGCTTGGCGAGGAAGTTTTTCGACGCTACGAAGCTGAAGCCCTAGCCGAAGCGCTGGGTGGGCCAGCCTCGGTGATTGCTACCGGTGGCGGGGTTGTGGTCGATCAAGCCAACCGCCTACTCCTTCGCAAGCAGGCCACCGTGGTCTGGTTGCGGACGGAGGTTTCTGATCTTGTGGGCCGCTTAGGCGACTCCGAGGGCTCGCGCCCGCTTCTGAATGGTGATGTGAAGTTGGCGCTGGACCGCATGGCTGGGGAGCGAGATCCTCTGTATGCCGAAGTGGCAGACAGAGTCGTTGATGTCGCTGGTTTAGACCCACTGTCTTTGGCTGAAGTGGTATGGATGGCACTGACATGATTCATCTTGAGCTCACCTTCCCTGATGGTCGCTCCTGTCCCGTGGTGATTGGTGGTGGGGCTTCTTCAGAGCTTCACCGACGGATCCCTGAACGAGCGCAGCGCGTAGCCGTGGTAACTCAAAGCGAGATTCCTGGGGAGCTCGATACGGGTCGTGACACCCGAGTGTTTGTGATTGGAAGCGGCGAGAAGCACAAGACGATGGCAACGATTGAGTCACTCTGTTCGCAGTTCGCCGCTTGGGGCCTGACCCGAAACGATTGCGTGGTTGGCTTCGGAGGAGGCATGGTCACCGATGTGGCAGGGTTTGCTGCGTCGGTGTATCACCGAGGAGTAGATGTGGTTCACGTGGCGACCTCTTTATTGGCGCAGATCGATGCTGCGATTGGCGGGAAAACTGGGGTAAATCTTGGTGAGGGAAAGAACCTCGTCGGTACCTACTGGCAGCCGGCGGCAGTCATCTGCGATCTGGATTTTCTGAAGACTTTGACCGAGCGTGAGTGGCACTGCGGCCTCGGTGAGTTAGCGAAGTACCACTGGTTGGGTGGTGGGGATCTTGATGCGCTTCCCCTTGAGGAGCGGATAGCTGCGTGTGTGCAGATCAAAGCCCAAATCGTTGCTGCAGACGAGCGGGAGTCTGGGCAGCGGGCCTTGCTCAATTATGGGCACACCTTGGCTCATGCTCTTGAAGTTGCAGGCAATCACCAACTGCGCCATGGGGAGGCTGTCGCAATCGGGTTGATCTATGCGGCTGAGGTTGCCTGGCGACTCGGTCGCATTGATTCTGAACGTGTTGCTGAACACCTTCGAGTGGTGTCCGGATATGGACTCCCGACGCAGTTGCCGAGCGGATTGGATTCTGAGGAGCTGATGCTTCTGATGAGACGAGATAAAAAGGTGCTCGACTCGGGCTACACGCTTGTTCTGCTTGGTGAGTCTGGGGTGGAAATCGTGGCTGGGGTAGACCCTGCGCTGATGCGTGAAGCCCTGGAATCTATGAAGCAGTTGCAGTAAACACTGCCGCTGCAGGAGTTGGAACTGTCATACTGAATGCATTGCGTCATCGCCTGAGGCAGTTCACGAGTACGGAGCGAGCAAGCAGATGTCAGATAGAGACGTTGAGACGGGTCCACTACTGCACACCTTGTTGTTGCTCTCGGGAGCGAACCTTCAGTTGCTCGGGTCACGAGAACCAGAGATTTACGGCAGGAGCACCCTCGAGGAGCATGTTCATGCTGCGCGAACTGCAGCCCATGCCCTTGGTTGTGAGCTTGAGCACCTTCAGTCGAACCACGAGGGAGTACTCGTCGACGCCATTGGTGCGTCTCGTGGAAAATACTCGGCCATCATCATCAATCCCGGGGCGTTTACACATTATTCCTGGGCCCTTCATGACGCTCTTGCAACCTGTAGTTTTCCGATTATTGAGCTCCACCTATCGAACCCGCACCGCCGCGAAGAGTGGCGTCATACCTCTGTTGTGAGCTCAGTGGCAACCTCGGTAATCACTGGCCTTGGAGCCGATGGGTACCCGCTTGCCGTGCAAGCTGCTGTGCGCTTACTTGAAGCTTCGGATACAGCGGGTACGTTCTCTGTCTCGCCCATCTGACTCGCCGCAGGTCCGGTGCGCTTGGTGTAAATGACCCTGGAATCTTTCAGCGGCAGGCTGAGCACAAAGCCAGCCACAGCGAACGGCTAGTTTCTGGCATCGTGAACAGGTCTGGGCTTCGGGGCGTAGCGTGGTTTGGTGTGGCTCTGCTTGCCATTTCACTGTCCGGCAGTTTCGTGTTGTTGCTGCTGCGCTACACGGCCATCCAAGAGTCCGGTGCACGCTTGATGGCCCTAGCCGGGTTGAGTTCGCAGCTCTTGTTGATGTGCTGCGGCCTGGCTTTGTTGGGAGCAGCCATGACACTCGGCGAGATCCGTACAGCCCCTCGGTCAAAATTTCGCTTCGGGCTAGCTGCGGCCCTTGTGCCCTGCTGTCTCTTCTTGTGGATTGCTTCGCCCATGTTCACTGGGTGGTTTGGTCCTGCGGCCGCATCGTCCGCACCCGAGTTCACCCTGCTCGAGCAGAACCTTTGGTACCGAAATGAGGATCCCGCGAAAACAGCAGAGGCGGTGCTTGCTGAGGGGGCTCAGGTTCTGGTCCTGATGGAGTACACGCCGGCGCACGCTCAGGCTTTTCGACAAGCAGGTGTCTCTGCGAAGTATCCCTACCGTTGGTCCGTTGAGGACCCCTACGGGCATGGACTAGCTGTCTTCAGCAAACTTCCCGTTACCGAAGTGAAGGATCTGGGACTCTCAGGATCAGGGGCCCTTGTGAAGTTGCGCTCCGGAGGGAGCATTGTTGATCTCTACGCTGTTCATTTCAATGCCCCAACTTCTATTTGGGATATTCCTCGCTGGCGCTCTGACTTCACGCGGGCCACGAACGTGTTGAAGCATGCAGGGCCATTCACCGTGGTGGCCGGAGATCTGAATGCCACCGATGGACACATTCGAATGCGGAAATTGCTGAGGGCGGCTGAACTCCGTGATGCTCAAGATGTGCGATCTGTTGGATTCGCAGCCACTTGGCCGGCGAGAGGACCGATCCCAACGGTGCTGAGGCTCGATCACATTCTGCTGGGACCGGGAATGGGGTTGAACTCATTTCGCCGCATGGCAGCAGTTGGTTCTGATCATCTGGGCCTGATCGCTGGTCTGAGCGTGTCGGGCCCCGACCACTGAACCATGAGCCTAACCCTGCACTGAGGTACTACGGAGCCCGTGAGAGGCCATACTCTTTAGGTATGGCTGTTACTGAAGATGTCACTCCTAACCTTCCCGTAGAACTGCTCCCACCAATGGAATTCCCCCAGCGCATTGGCCGCCTCAGGGAGGTCATGGGTGAGTCAAGTTGGGACGGACTGCTCGTGACCAATTTAACAAACCTTCGTTATCTCACTGGGTTCACAGGATCCGCTGGGCTTCTGCTGGTCACCAAAGATGAGACGGTGTTTGTGAGCGATGGTCGATACCGAGATCAATGCGCATTAGAACTCTCTGCTGCCGGAGTCGAAGCTCATATCGAGATTGCTGCTGCAGACCCAGACTCCGTCATTGCGACCGCAGCAGTAGCAGCTGGCGTTCAATCACTTGGTCTGGAAGCGCAGTCGATCACGTGGTCCGCCCAGCGAAGATGGCAGTCCGAGTTGTTCACCTCGGGAGGGGTAGCGGCCACGACCGGGGTCATCGAGGAATTACGTCTCCTGAAAGACCCTGGCGAAGCGGCGCGCATCAGAGCCGCCTGCGCGATTGCTGATGAGGCCTTAGCTCAGGTAAGGCCACGGCTAGCTGAGGGACCGACCGAGATTGAGTTTGGGCTCGAGCTTGATGCCCGGATGCGCAAGCTCGGAGCTGCCGACCTGAGTTTTGAAACCATCGTTGCCTCAGGGCCGAATGGTGCCCGGCCACATCACCGTCCCTCACAGCGCCGCATTGTCGAGGGTGACCTCGTTGTGGTGGACTTCGGCGCAATGATCGATGGCTATCACTCAGACATGACGAGGACAGTTGCCGTGGGCGATGTAGGCCCAGAGCGCCGCAATATGTTGGAAGTAGTGCTGTGCGCCCAGCAAGCCGGTGTTGATGCAATCGGACCGGGGGTGACTGCTGCAGCAGTTGATGAGGCATGCCGAAATGTTATTGCCGAGGCTGGTCTGCAGGAGGCGTTCTTGCATTCCACCGGACATGGAGTTGGTCTCGATATCCATGAAGAGCCCCGAGTGTCGATGAGATCCACTGCTGTGCTCGAGGCAGGTCATGTGGTGACGGTAGAGCCAGGGGTGTACTTGCCAGAACTTGGTGGTGTGCGGATTGAAGACACCTTGTTGGTGACCGTTGGCGGCTGCGATCGTTTAACGCTGGCGCCGAAGAGTCCCGCGCTCTTGTGAGGTTGCTCCAGTCGCTCCGATCCGGCCTGCCATCCTGAGCTCTGCTTGGCTTGCCGAGACCAGAAGTGGGAGGCTTCTCACTTCTCGCAGATGAAGTAGAACGGACACCAAAACCACCATGGCGCAGATAGCTACCAACGATTTCAAAAATGGCATGTCGATCGACCTTGATGATGGCCTGTTTCAGATCGTCGAGTTTCAACACGTCAAACCGGGCAAGGGCGGTGCATTTGTGCGGACCACCCTTCGTAATGTGCGAAATGGAGTCGTCGTGGAGCGGACCTTTCGAGCGGGCGAAAAGATGGAGCGCGCCATCATCGATAAGCGAGAAATGCAGTTGCTGTACCGCGATGGCGGGGATTATGTGTTCATGGATAACAGCACGTATGACCAACTCAATGTTCCGAGCGAGACTCTCGGCGATACTGCGCTCTACATGATTGATACTTCCACTGCGCAGCTGATGATGTATCAGGACGAGATTATTGGAATTGAGCTAGCGGCCTCTGTCGAACTTGTTGTTGCCGAGACCGAGCCGGGCGAAAAAGGCGACCGTGTCTCGGGCGCAAAGAAGCCGGCAACTCTCGAGACCGGGCTTGTTGTGCAAGTGCCGTTGTTCATCAGTCCTGGCGAGCGCATCAAAGTTGATACTCGCTCTGGTGAGTTCATTTCGCGAGCGTGAGCACCTCAGATGGCTCCTCTCAACCTTCAGCCTCCGAAGTCGAACCCTTGGGGACTGCTCTTGGGAGTCCGCCGGCTCAAGCCGGGGTGAGCCAATCGGTGATCGACTCTGTGGTGGACGCAGACACAGTGGTCGAAAAGATTGACATTGAGCTCGCTCCGGCGCTGCGCTCTGTGGTCGGTGGCCGCCACGAGGCTCGCGAGCGGGCGGTGCATTTGCTCTACGAGGCAGAAATGAAGGGCTTGCCGATTGAGGCAATTCTCAAGGCACAAGTCCTGATCCCAGACCCCTACACCGAGAAACTTCTACGCAAGGTGGAGGAACACAGAGCTCAACTCACTGAACTCATTGGAAGGCTGGCTCGCGGTTGGTCCGTTGAGCGGATGCCAACGCTCGACTTGGCTCTCTTGCGAGTTGCCTGCTGCGAGTTGGCGTACTGTCCCGAGGTTCCTCGTGGTGTGGTTCTGTCCGAGGCCGTAGCGCTTGCCGGGCAATACGGAACAGATGATTCCTCTAAGTTCGTCAATGGACTTCTGACAGCAGCAGCCGACGAACTCCGCCCTGCCTGAGTTGCAGGTGCCATTCTAGGGGAATGCATTCGTCTAGGTGACAGACCTGCGACCACGCAGACCATGCATGGATTGCAGGTGAATTTGTCCATCTGCCCTTCACATGTGGGGAGGTACATGCCACACTCATCAGGGAGTTCGGCGGAGACACGGCTGAACACGGCGAGATTGGCCAAGAGCTGTATCTGTTACGGCTAAGGGGATGAGATGAGTACGACACCTTTCACCAGCATTGTTTCGTCCGGGCGGGGGATTACTCGCCGTGAGATGCTGAAAGGTCTTGGATTCGGGGTCGGTGCGACTGTTCTTATTAGCGGTTGCGTGGTGCCTGCGCCTAGCGAGAACCCGCGTCTACCGCCAGCGGGAACCCCTGATATCTCCCCCTTCCTCGATGGCGTCATTGCGGGTGATCCCGCACCGGATGGTGCATTGATTTGGACCCGGGTAGAGCCACGAGTTGTTGGCGCCGATATGCCCATTCTGTGGACGGTTGCAGACGATGCCGCGTTTAGCTCTATCCGCGCAGCAGGATTAGCTACTGCGAATGCTGCCGAGGGATACGCTGTCACAGTTCCGGTGACTGGACTCGACCCTCATAGTTGGTACTATTACCGGTTTGAGGCTGCTGATTCCGCTGGAAACCAAGTAGCCAGCCGCGCTGGACGCCTGAGAACTGCGCCTGCGGTTGGGTCGTCTCCTGACAGACTGCGATTCGCGTTTGCTTCCTGTCAGCAGATTAATGACAGCTGGTTCAATGCCCACGCAGCCGCTGCAGCCGAGCCCGACCTTGACTTTTTTATGCATCTTGGTGACTACGTGTATGTCTCAGATACCAACACGTTGACTCGCGAGGATTACCGTCAGACCTATCAGCGCTGGCGCAAGCAGCCGCTGCTTCGGGATTTGCACGCAGCATTGCCCATGGTTGCGATGTGGGACGATGGCGAGTTCTTTAACGGCATCAGCAAGAACGGTCCGCCAGCACGGCTAGCTGCGGCGAAGCAGGCCTGGTTCGAGGCGTTCCCAGTTATCGACCCGGGTGGTTTGCAGGCCTATCGGCGTTTTCCGTGGGGTGATCTAGTAGACCTGTCGATGATCGATGTCCGTGCCTACCGTGACGACCCCGTGGACAACATCGTCTATACCGATAACGGCGGCGCCTACGATCCCAGTCGGAGCACCCTTGGGGCCGAACAGTACGCATGGTTTACGCAGGGCCTCGCCGCTTCTCAAGCTACATGGCGCGTGATTGGCAATCAGTACAACATGAACCCGTGGAAGCTTGTCAACTTGGAGTTTCTGCGGTCCTTGCGACCTGACCTTCCGCCGAATGCAGGTATCTACGCTCCCAATGAGGCCTGGGATGATTATCTGTACGAGCGTCGCGAACTTTTGAAGTTCATAGGGGACTGCGGGATCACCGACACGGTCTTCACGAGCGGTCATACACACGTTGCACTGGTCGGAGAATTGCGTGCCGACTATGACCGCCCTGACACACCTGTTGCAGCTTTCGATTTTTGTACAGGATCGCTCACTGCAGACCCCGACCCCCGAAAGTCTTTTTTGGGTGACTTGCCCGAGCCTCTTGCCGAAGAAGTACTACGCGCGGCGGAGCGAATTGTTCTGAACTCCAATGCTCCAGCTCTGCGGCATATGAATCTGATCGATCAGGGCTACACCGTGGTGGATATCACCCCAGAAGAAATGCTTGTCACGATCCGCAATATCAACACGATGGATCCAGATGCCGAGGCCGTAGACGGAGCAAGATTCCGTCTGCGTAAGGGTGCCAAGCGTATTGAGGTGCTTCCGACTCCCACACATAAGGGTTCATTTGCCTAACTTGGGCTGATGTAACTCTGTGGCAAAACGGGGCATCCGCGGATTACCAATCCACTTGGGTTCATATACAAGGTGCGCACCCCAAACACGGTGGTTTTGGAACGCGAAACCACTGTCTTTGGAACGCGAGAACCGCTTTGATAGCGGGGTTGGCGGCCTGGCGCCGGGACCGGCGTGATTTGGTCGAAAACGAGGTGTCCGAATGGGGTTCTGCGATCAACCCAATGCCCTCTCACATCAGCAGGCTGACCCGAACACCAAACAACGAACTGGAGGCCCCGACACACTGTCGGGGCCTTCCGTCTTCTTACGACCCTAACCCCGTCGAGCAAAACCCCGATCGCACTCGTTTCGTCTTGCGCCTGACCCCCTATGGAGGGTCCCTCGCATAACAGAGCGGGGCAACGGTTGCTGAGCAAGCGGAACCGGGAAAACTGCTTGTGGGTGATCTGCTATCATCTGCTTCTGTTCGTCAAGGTGGTCCCGAGAGGCCACTACGCACAGAAAGGCCATGCCTGTGGCAGAACGTGAGCGAAGGATGTCGCGCCCCTACGGGGGCGTTTTTGTTGCCCGGTCACGAATCATGGAGGCCGAGGACATCCACCGAGCCTTGCGGAGAATGGCTCATGAGGTCCTTGAACGGAACCACGGTAGCCAAGAGCTCATTCTGATCGGATTGCAGACCGGTGGTGTGCAACTTGCCCATGCCCTTGCAGCCACCATCGAAGACATTGAGGAACTTGAGCCAGGATCGCTGCCAGTGTGCACGCTTGATGTGGCCTTGTACCGCGATGACATCGGCATCCGACCTGTGATCCCAGAGGAAGTGACCGACATACCCTTCGACTTGGATTCGAAGGTCGTGGTTCTCGTCGATGATGTTCTGTTCACGGGGCGCACCATTCGTGCTGCGCTCGACGCAGTCATAGATTTTGGTCGGCCAAAAATGGTGCAACTCGCTGTCATGGTTGATCGCGGCCATCGTGAATTGCCGATTCGACCAGACTTTGTTGGAAAGAATCTGCCCACGAGAAGACACGAGCTCGTCAACGTCACCATGGACGGGGTCGAACTCGGTGAGTTGCAGAAGTCGTGAGCAGCAGCATGAATTCCTTGAATGCTCAAGAGGCTCGGGATAAAGATCGCGGCCAACGTGCGCACCTTCTTTCGATAGCGGACCTTGACCGCGACGAGATCGAAGAGTTGCTACGTGTCACCGATACCTTCGTAGAGGTCGGTCGCCGCCCAATCCCGAAGGTGCCAGCCCTGCGAGGGCGCACTGTTGTGATGTTGTTCTTCGAGGATTCAACGAGAACTCGTTTGAGTTTCGAGACAGCAGCTAAGCGTCTGTCGGCTGACACGATGTCTTTTTCGGTCTCCTCCTCATCTCTGAATAAGGGTGAGTCGGTTCGAGACACCATTGAGACCATCGAAGCAATGGGAATAGACGCTGTGGTTGTTCGCCATAAATCCTCTGGTGTGCCCGCACAGATTGCACGCTGGACTTCTGCCTCGGTCATCAACGCTGGTGACGGTTGGCATCAGCACCCAACTCAAGCGCTCTTAGATGCCTATACGGCCCGTTCGCATTTGGGGTCACTTGAGGGTCGCAGAATCGCTCTTGTTGGAGACATTAAGCACTCCCGAGTGGCGCGCTCGAACATTGAGATCTTCACTGCTCTCGGTGCGCAGGTCACCCTTGTTGCTCCTCGCACCCTGTTGCCCGCATCACT
>JBAXCX010000028.1:0-25395 GCA_037141255.1 Actinomycetes bacterium
AACCCAGAACCTGCGGATTAAGAGTCCGATGCTCTGCCAATTGAGCTAGAGGCGCATGTTGTTCTGCCGACCCGGATCGGCAGAACAAGTTTGTAGTTGCCCGGCGGCTTCAAGCACAAGTGCAGTCAGCCGCCGGGCCTTGGGGTGACCGAGGGGACTCGAACCCCCGACTTCCAGGACCACAACCTGGCGCTCTAACCGGGCTGAGCTACGGCCACCATGACAAGGAGCCTGAGCATATACGCTTCAACCCGAGAGTTCGAAGCCAGAGGTTTCTCAGCTTCTTCGGGTTGGTCCGGTGTCGGGTTGAACTGATCGGTAGCCTGTTCGGGTGCTCAGCGACAGTTCCACAACTTCGAAGCTCTCGCTTGGGGCACTCTTTGTCCTCACGCTGGGAGTCCTGGCTGCCTATGCGCTGAGTTCCTCAACTAGTTCGACCGAAGTATCTGCCTCGGCTTCCAACACCGTGAAGCGGGCCCCATCCGCAGCGAGCACCACAGCGCCCTCCTCTCAGGTGTCAAACACGCCGAGCGGGTTGGCTCTGAGCATGGCGGTGGCTAACGCTGGAATCAAACTCGACAAACGTTGGCCGAAGACTCTCACGCTGCTCACTGACTCTGTTGGTCTCGGGGTGAAGGACGCGCTGCCGGCCGCGTTACCTGACTGGAAAGTGGATGTCCGTGGTCGTCCAGCACTCATGCTGAAGGCGGCAAATGCGGAGCTAGCGGCCGATCCTGCCCCGGTCGGTGCTGTGGTGGTGGTGGCGCTTGGATATAACTCCCTCTGGGGCAAGGATCGCTCTCAGTACGATACGTGGGCTGCACAGTTCAACCGCGAAGTCGACGCGCTCATTGCCACACTTCGGGAAAAGGGAGCGAAGAAAATTGTCTGGGTCACACTGCGCGACCCGGACCCCTCGTTGATACCTGCAGCAGCGCTAGCTCAGGCAGAGAAGTACACCTGGTACTTCCCCTATGTGAATGAGCAGCTCGATGCACTTGCAGTTCGTGACCCGCTCGTTGCGCTTGCGGACTGGGCGGCGGTCTCGAACCTTCCCGGCCTCACCTATGACGCGATCCATCTCAAGACCCTTGGCGCGAATCTGATGGTTGAAACGATGAAAGCCGGCGTTGGTCTGCCTACCGCTCCCGTGCCGGGTTTGTGATTGGTGTTGACGCTCAGGGCTCTGATCGTGAGAAGATCAACCCTCACATAGCAAGAGCCTGCTCTTGTTGGCCGCCCTCGTAGCTCAGATGGATAGAGCAACGGACTTCTAATCCGTCGGTCGTTGGTTCGAATCCAACCGAGGGCACTGAAAACTTCACCCGTGATGCGGCACCGGTGCGCCTGAGATGCCCGTGTGCACCTGATGCCGGGAAGTTAGATGCCGGGAAGGTCCTCTTCGAGGCCGAGCCAGATCTGAGCCGCGTCGATGTACGTCTTTTCGCTGATGAAGGCGTGTTGGGTTCCCGTGTAGAGGTCGCGAAAGGCGCGTTCCATGCGGCTTCCGTCGCGAATTGCAGTGGTCCCAGCGGCGAGGTGCGCCCACTGGCCAACCTCTCGGGAAGCCTCAGTTGCGTAGGTTGCAGCCACGCGCATGTCGGCCCGCATTCTTGGGGTGAGTTCCTCACCTGCAGCCACGGCTTGTTCAGCCGAACCAAAGGTGTCAATGACACCAGCATGAGCGGCCCGCCACATGCCGGTGAAGTGCGCAAGGTTGCGCTGGAAGGTAGTGCGCAGGGCAAGGGTTTCCATGTCTGACATGCGAACCTTCTTCAGGGCCAAGTCGGCTATGTCGTCGAGCATGCTTTTGGACACTCCAAGTGCCCAAGAAGCATGGCCCGCAGCGGTGATAGGCATGAGTCCCATGCGAAACAGCGGACTCGTTCCGCGCTCGGGTGAGCGGGTAAACAGGGGGAAGCAGCGAGACTCAGGCACAAACACCTCGGTCACCGAGTAGTCGTAGCTTCCCGTGCCGCGCAGGCCCTGAACATGCCAACCGTCGTTGAACTGCACTTGTTCTCGGGGAACGAGCGCTGCGCGAATCTCGGTGAGTTCAAAGATCGCCTCGCCATTCACCACAGGAAAGAATCCGCAGGCGATGTACTGCGAGTGACCTGTTCCTGAACCGAAGTTCCACGATCCCGACAGCATGTAGCCGTCTCCTATGGATTCTCCTGAACCGTTCGGAAAGAACTGTCCGCCGACGGTAACTCGGTCGACGGGATTGCCGAAGAGTTCCTGAAAGCCCTCCTCGGGCAAATAAGCAGAGGCCGCCATTGCGGAGGGCATGTTGGCAATCCCGATCCACCCCATCGCACCGTCTTGAATTGCCATCTCAATCCAAGTTTCGATGATCTCGGTAAAAGTTGGCTCGCACCCGCCCGCTTGCGGAGTATTCAGATATGACAACAGGCCGCTCTCCCAGAGGGCGTCAACGAGCGGGGCCGATGTCGTCCGCTGCGATTCACATCTGGCCGCCTCTTGTTGGCTGATTTCTCTGAGGCTTCTTGCGGCAGCAGGGCCGTCGAGGGTCAAGGTCATGGTTGAAATTTACCAGAACTGCGGGCAACAACTAGGTCGGCAGAGTTGTTCCGCTCCGCTCACTCTCTGGCAATATCTCGTGGTGCCCGCCAAGTTGCCCCTGATTCTTCTGCCGCCCTCCGAGGGAAAGGCTGCCGGTGGCGCGGGGCCAGCGTGGTGCGCCAACAACATGGCGGTGCCGTTGGAAACTACTCGGGGTCTTGATGCGCGGACCGTGGTGATGAAGGCGTTGAGCGCTGCCATGGCTCGCAACGCTGCGCAGCGGGGCAAACTGCTCGGAGTGAAGGGTGCTGCGCTGCAGTCGGCGACAGAAGCGAATCGCTCCCTGCTGCTCGCAACGACGTTGCCAGCCATCGATCGATATACGGGGGTGCTGTATGAGGCAATTGAGATCGGCTCGCTCGCGGCTGCGGCACAGCGTCGAATGGACCGAAGTGTTCTGATCTTTTCTGGCTTGTGGGGGCTGTTGACTCCCCGGGATCTGATCCCTGATTACAAGCTCAAGATGGGTGCATCTTTGCCCCGGCTCGGAAAGCTTTCCACTTGGTGGAGGCCGCTGTTGTCTCCGCAACTGGCCGCACACGCACAAGGTCGTCGAGTCTGGAACCTGTTGCCGATTGAGCACAACGCAGCTTGGACTGCGCCACCACAGGTCCCGCAAATCTCGGTAAAGTTCTTTGAACGTCGTCAGGATGGTTCACTTGTTGCGGTGTCGCACTGGAACAAGTTCTTGAAAGGTGCCCTAGTCCGGCACCTCCTAGAGCATCCCGACTGCAGTCCGAGCAGTCTCGAGCACTGGGATCACCCATCTGGTTATGTCTTGAACCCGTCGCTGACCGAGCAGCGAGAGTCCGTCACTGTCTTGGCCTTCGTTCAGAACTAACTCGCTCGCTCTCCTCGTGCTCAGTCTGGCTTGGCCGACTGCAAGCGGGGCGTACTGGGCGGGTATCTTTAGGGGGTGATGATGCTTGCCGAGGTGGAGACCTTTCTTTCGAGGCCTATTGCACCGACGCGTCGTGTTGCCCTTGGTCGATTGGAGCTACCCGTGGACCCCGCCCCCGGATTTGGCGGAATCTTGCTGGGAGCGATTACGGCTCGGTTTGCGCCCGAGATCGATCCCGATCTTCACGGGGAACTTCTACAGTTGATGTCTCAACTCGAATCAGGCAAGAGCATTCCGCAGCCAAAACTGCGTCACAGGCTCCAAGAAGACACCGTTGGCTTGCAACGCTGCGTTCATCGGGTAATCGGCGATGGCGAGCATCTCGAGTTTCAGTTCGAGGATGAACAAGGCACCCCCGCTCAACATGTATTGTGCGCGGTCTACGCCGCTGCTCGAGTTCCTTGGGATGTTGTTCCAGCAGTGATGTCGACTGTCCACAAAGGGTTGATGTGGCAGGGGGGAAGCGAGGCAGCGTTACTTGCCCATCTGTCGGGCCGCAGCGGCGTGGTGTCGATCAGTTCTGTGGGAGATCCGATTTCTTGGGCGCTTGCAACGCTTGATCTGCGTGACCCCAATTCGGCTTCACCCTCTCGAAAAGATGTCCAACGCGCCTTTCGTCGCAGGCTGCGTGCAGCACACCCCGACCACGGTGCGCAGAACGATTCCGCAGCAGCGCGTATTGCCGAACTCACTGAGGCTCGACGAATTCTGTTGGGGTAGTGCCTGAAAGAAACTGAAGAAGGCCCTGGTTGGTTATGGGTTGATCTCTTCGAGTTCTTTGCCGCGAGTCTCGGGCAGGGCCAACGCCACAACTGCGCCGAGTAGGGGAGTGATTGCCAACAGGGTGAACGTGAAGCCGTAGCCGCGCGCATCAATGAGTGATCCGGCTACAAGTAGGCCGACCACGGAGCCGGCAACGGCAATTGCGGCGACTGCACCGCGCACGGTTCCGCGGTGTGCTGTGGGAAAGAGTTCGGGCGCAATGACTGCGAGAGCGGGCGCTGCCATACCGCCCACTACAGAGCCGAGTAGAGAGGCAAACCACATCGGTACTCCAACAACCGAGAAGAAGATTGCGTTGAAAATTCCGATGGCTACGAGGCCGGGGACGATGGTGATTTTTCTCCCGTGCTTGTCGGCAAAACGTCCTCCCATCAGAACGCCAATTGCTCCGGGAAATGATGTGGTGAGGACAAAGACCATGATCATGACTGCGCTAAAACCGACCTCGGTGCGCAAGTAGTCGTTTTGCAGTTGCGAGGCAGGCGCAAGAAACACGTTGAGCAAGAAGAAGATCCCCGCTACCAGAGCGAATCGCCACAGGTTGACTCGTCCCGATGATGGCGATGATCCAGGCTCTGAGGTACCCGTCGAAGACCCGCGACGGGGTGCAGAGCCAAGAGTGGGCGCAGAACCGGCAGAGGCAGACACAGGAGCAGAACTTGGGTTTGTGGAAGCGATCAGGGGAGCGAGTGGTTCTGCAGCTATTTCTGCGCCGAGTGCGGCTACCGCAACAGACTCCCGGTCTTGGGTGAGCTTTACGAAGCGCCGACTTTCGGGCAGGTGTTTGCGAACATTCCAAATCAGTGGCAGGGAGAGCCCGGCGACGACAAAGGTGAGCCGCCAGCCCCAGCCACCAAGGTCAGCCAACGGAAGGGTCATCACGATGATGCCCGCTCCAAGGCCATAGGCGAGTGTGCCGAGGCCAGCGACCATGGCGCGAGAACCAGGTGGCATCTCTTCAACAGCGATCGTGTCTGCGCAGAGCAGTCCGGCAATAGCGAGGTTTCGAGAGAAGAACTGCAGGGCACCAACTGCCCACAGGCTTGGAGCTAATGCTGTGATCAAGGTGAGTGCTGCTGCGGTCAGAAACGACGCGAGCGCCACTTTGCGCCTGCCGATCCGATCAGCAAACACCATGACCAAAAGCGTCACTACGACGCCGATTCGCACCACGGCTAGGAGCGTGGTTTGTTGGCTTCTCGAACCATCTCCTAAGTCTGCTGCAACAAAGGTCAGTACCTGCGAGAGCAAGCCGTAGAGCATCCCGCCCACCATGTTGAGCAAAGTGACCGAGGCAACCAGCGTGGCTTGGCGCGCCGAGAGGCGATCCGGGGTTGCCCACCAGGGGTGGCGGCCCTTGCCCACACCATCGGGCAGAGCTTTGCGGACGGGGATTGCATACAGCCAGCGCCAGTAGGGCACTGCGAGTTGATAGTCGATTGTTTGCTCAAGCTGAAAGCGTTGCTCGGTCTTGTGAGGGGAGTCTTCGGTTGCGCCGGTGGGACACGGTTTCCAGCGAAGGGTTCGCTCACATTTCACAAACGGCCCGGACTCGGCAGTGAGCGTTGCTGACCCTGACTGAGTGAGATCCGCCGCGGTCGAAAGGGCTCCCTCTAACAGCAGTACGTCATCGCGAGGTTCCAAGCATTGTAGAAGTTCAGACTCTCCGCATTCAGAGAGATTGTGGATCCTCGCCATACGGTCCTCATGCTCAGCAGCCAAGTGATCTTGCCGGAGATCAGATCCTAGTGATCAGAATCAGGCAATACTGAAGGCGTGTCTCGACTCCTCGTTCGGCCCTCCGCCCCACTTTCTGGTGAGGTCACCATTAACGGGGCAAAAAACTCTGCGCTCAAGTTGATGGCTGCTTGCGTGTTGGCCGAGGGTCGGTACGTGCTGCGAAACGTTCCGCAGATCTCCGACGTGGAGTACATGTGCGCACTGCTTGAGGCAATGGGTATGAAGACCCGTCGGAGAGAGGATGGCGCACTCGAAATTATCCGTGGTGCAGAGGTGATTCCAGAAGCCCCCTACGAACTTGTGGAACTCATGCGTGCATCGAGCGCTGTACTCGGACCGCTCCTTGCAGCAGTGGGTGAGGCACGCGTCGCGATGCCAGGCGGGGATGACTTTGGTGCGCGTCCGATCGATATGCATCTTCAAGGCCTTGAAGCACTCGGCGCCAAGTTCAATCTGAGCCACGGGATGATCCACGGCCGGGCTGAGCGCCTGATTGGTGCCGAGGTTGTGCTTGATTACCCCAGTGTTGGTGCAACCGAAAATCTGTTGATGGCCGCAGTGCTAGCCGAGGGCCGCACGACGGTGCGAAACGCTGCAAGAGAGCCCGAGATAGCCGACCTCGGAGCGTTCTTGAACCGCATGGGCGCACAGATTTTGGGTGCGGGAAGCTCGGTGATCACCATCGACGGCGTCAGCGACTTGCGAGCAGTCGAACACACTGTGATTCCTGATCGAATTGAGGTCGCCACCTTCTTGTGTTGCCTCGGGGTAGCCGGCGGTGAACTGACGCTGCGACACGTGCGGCCAGACCACGTGGACCTGCTCATCGAGAAGTTGGGCGCGATGGGCATGCGCATCTCGCCTGAACCCGACGGGCTGTGGGCGATGGCCTCTGGGCGTCCGCGGCCAGCGAACGTTGCTACCTTGCCGTACCCGGGTCTTGCCACGGATTACCTGCCGCTGCTCGTTGCCCTTCAGTGCTTCAACACCTCTGCGAGTTATGCCACCGAGAACGTTTTTTCGGGACGCTTTCGCTACGTTGGTGAACTCGCCCGCATGGGGGCCCATGTGCGTGTCGATGGCCACCATTTGGTGATCGACGGTGTTGAGAGACTCTCGGGAGCACCGGTTCGCGCTGTTGACATTCGTGCTGGTGCGGCGCTCGTTGTTGCAGCTTTAGGTGCCGATGGTGAGACGATTATTTCTGATGCGCATCATCTCGATCGTGGCTATGAAGGGCTTACTGATCGGCTGAGTTCCATTGGTGCGCACATCGAGCGACTGCCTCACTGAGCAGCTAGATTGCGCATCCGCCATTCGTAATGGCGAACTCCGTCGCCTCCGGATTCGGACGGGCGGCTGCTGCGAGCTACTGCGGTCCGCCCCGGGCGTTTCTTGGCGGGGAGGTAGGTTGAGAAAGGTCCTCAGATCCAGACCTGTCTCCCAACTTGGCTGCTCGCTTGTTCGCGAAATAAAGCAGCGCTGCAAAAACGCTCACGGGGACGAGCACCATCAGGATTTCGTCCCATCCACCTTGGTGTGCGAGGAGCAAGTAATGCAGCATCTGGAACATAAACCTAGTCCGCGGGGTTGTCATAGGACCAATGAGGAACCATCATCTATTCAGCGAACGGTGCCATTGAGCACATCGCGCTGATCCCTCGAGTGAAGTAGGCATCGTGCAAGCTGAAGTTGAAGTAGTCATCGAGATCATCCGGCCGGCGATCCAAGCCGATGGGGGAGACATCACGTTGATCGATGTGGATCAAGACTCCGGCATTGTCATTGTTGAACTCTCGGGAGCGTGTGTGAGTTGCCCCGCCTCAACGGTGACGATGAAAGCGGGGATTGAGCGGATCATGATGGACCGAGTCCCTGGCGTGACTGCGGTTGTGCAGCCCGGTGAGGATGCCGAACTCGGAACAGCGGTGACTCTCTAGCTCGCTAGCTCTCTAGCTCGGCAACGCTTAGATTTGTCGCGAGGTGTTGAACTAGGCGCAGTTTGCGCAGCGACCTAGCACGTCAAGACGGTGATGTTCCGCTGTGAATCCGACCGATCCGGCAGCATTCTCAAGCGCAGCGGTCATGGATTTTTCTACCTTGTCGCTGAGCGTGATATCGGCCACGCGCCCGCACTGCGTGCACACCAAATGATGATGGTGAGAGGTCAGGTCCTCGGCGAGTTCAAAGTGGCTGTACTCATCACCGGCGATGAGTCGGTGCACAATTCCTGCCTGAATAAGTTCAGTGAGGTTGCGGTATGCGCTGCTCTGGGCAAGGTCAGAATCCTGGTCGAGGATTTCTGGAATGGTCAGCGGGCGATCCGAGGAGGCCAAAATTTGCACCACCGCCCTTCGTGAGGAGGTATAACGCAGGTTCTGCGAACGAAGCCGTTGCGCAGCCGTGATGTGAAGTTCTTCCGCAATTTGGCTTTCGCTGCGTTGCGAGTTGCGCCCCTTCTCCAGAGTTGACATTTCGATAGCCTAGCCGTGAATGGTGAACTGGGAACAGATGAGAACCGAGGTTCGACGGGTATCGAGCGCTCGTTCATGACTAGATCTGACCGCCCTCAACTGATTGGTTTGCCAACGCGAATCCGCCTTGTTGAGGTCATCGGGAGCGGTGCTTTTAGTGTGGTCTGGCGCGCACGCGATTCTCAGTCTGGGCGTGACCTCGCCGTAAAAATACTTCCGCTTCAGTCGAGTGATGCACATGCTGCAGGGCGGTTGGAGCGTGAGGCTCGGGCGTTGTCGAGATTGAACCAGATCGAGGGCACAGTCTTGCTTCATCAGGTGGGCATGGCTGCGGATGGAACTGCTTGGCTACTCTTAGATTTTGCGCCTGGCGGATCGCTTCGAGATTGCATTGCTGCTCGAGCAAACGAGCTAGCTCTGCCGGGAGTCTCTGCTGCGGTTGACTTGGAGGTGGGCGAGGAACTGGCGGCAAATCTGTTCTCTACCTTGGCCGGAGCCCACGCATGTGGTGTGATCCACGGAGATATCTCGCCCGCAAACGTGCTCTTTGGGGAATCAGGAGAGCCGCTCTTAGCTGACTTCGGCATGGCTGCCCTGCTTGGCGGAGGTGACGGGGCAGCAGGAGTCTCGGGGTTCACGCCGGCCTACGGCGCCCCCGAACGACTTCGCGGTGGCAATCCAGATCGCCCTTCGGACGTGTTTGCTCTTGCCGCAACCCTCTGGCATGCAGAGTTTGGGCAGCTCCCACAGGTAGCCAGCCCCGGACTCAGTCTGCCGGACCCGCTTCAAACCGGCGCAGATCCAACTGTTGTGCGCCAAGGTGCGCCTGCTATCAGGCAGGAAGACTGGATGATGGGCGCTCTCTCGCTGAGCCCAGCGGACCGACCAGATGCGGCAACTGTTGCGAAGGCGCTGAAGAGATCGCGATTGGGTCAGAAGGGCAGGCGCTTGGGTTGGAAGTATCCTCGCCGAGATGTCGAATGAGATGAACACGCAATCAGTCGCGGAATTGGTACTGCTCGCCGTGAGTGAGGATGGCGTGGCAACCCTCACGCTCAACAATGGCAAGGTGAATGCGTTGAGCGTGGAACTGCTGATGCAGTTGGAACAAGCTGCAGTTGCTCTTGGGGCAGATGACAAGGTTCGTGCTGTGGTTGTCACCGGTAACGCTCGGGCATTTGCTGCCGGTGCCGACATCACGCAATTTGCTGAAACGGCCGGTGACGAGTCCGCTACCGAAACCTCAACCGAAACCGCGGGAATCTCGGATCCCCCCTTTGCAGTTTCATCACCTCGTCGAATTGCGCAGATCGGCGCAGCTTTTCTTGGCGCACTCGGGGCAATTGAGGCATTGCCCTGCCCGAGCATTGCTGCAGTCTCTGGCGTTGCATTGGGTGGAGGCTGTGAGCTTGCACTCGCCTGCGACTTCCGCGTGGCGGGCCTGAACTCCCGGTTCGGCCAGCCCGAGATTTTGCTGGGGATTATTCCTGGCGGCGGCGGAACGCAGCGTCTGAGCAGATTGGTGGGGTCTTCTCGCGCAAAGGAATTGGTCTTCTCGGGTCGGATGATCTCAGCAGAGGAGGCGCTCTCGATTGGATTAGTCAACAAACTCGTCGAGGCCGAACAGGTACTCCTGGAGGCTCTTGCTTGGGCGCAGAGCTTTGCGAGTGGACCAAGGCACGCGCTTGCACTCGCGAAGGCTGCGATCGATCGAGGTCTTGACGTGTCCCTCCACGAGGCACTGCTGCTCGAGCAGGAGTTCTTCGTGGAGTCGTTCACGACTCCCGATGCGGCGATCGGCGTGAAGTCTTTTCTGAGCGATGGTCCGGGCCACGCAGAGTTCGGCTGAGTCAGTTACCAAACTCCCGATTGATCCCCGTGGTAACTATTCAGCCCACGCAATCAGGCCAAACTCGATTGGCAGTTCGATCAGCTCATGGCGGGGCACCACGCGTGCGGTAACTCCCATCCGGCCCGCAGTGCTGAGCACCGCCGTGCCGGTGTACCGAAGGTGATGTTCATCCTCCGCACCTGCTGCCTCGAGTGAGACCGTATGGGTGGTTTCGAGTTCACCGGATTGCCCAACGTGGCCTACTAACAGTTGAACGTCAACCTCACTTGGATCGAGCCCACCAAGTGCAACGCTGGCCACAACGCTACGCTCCGCTCCAAGATCAGCCACATCCTCGTTGATCTCGATTCGGTCAACGTGCACCTGATGCCACTCTGATTCGAGACGGGACCGGAAATCAGCGAGTGTTCGAGCGCCAGCAAAATCATTCGCGGTGAGCTCAACGGCTCGGGCCGCTGCGGGAATGTAGAGACCCTCTACGTAGTCCCTGACCATTCGGTGCGCACCGACAAAGGGGCCGAGTGTTCGGAAGTTCTCTTTCACGCGTGAGAGCCAACCAGCAGATGGAGTCGACCCGTCATCGGTGTCTTCGTAGTAGAGGGGAACGATCTGGGTTTCCAGTAATTCAAATAAACTGTTCGCCTCAAGTTCGATTCTTCGAGCCTCATCTTGGATGGACTCAGCAGAGGAAATGGCCCAACCATTTGGACCGTACACCTGCCCCGAAGCAGTCGGGTCCTCGGAGCCAGAACTGAAGCATTCCGCCCACCAGCCATCGAGTACCGAGCAGTGCAACGCACCGTTGAGTACGGCCTTCATGCCGCTCGTGCCTGATGCCTCCATCGGGCGAACTGGAGTATTCAGCCAGACGTCGGCTCCCTGCACCAGGGAACGTGCCAGAGCCATGTCGTAATCCTCAACAAACATGAAGCGGTCACGAATCTGCGGGTCAGCCGAGAATGCAACGATCTGTCGAATGAGTTCTTTCCCTAACTCATCAGCTGGGTGCGCCTTGCCAGCAAAGATGAACTGAATGCGGTGTTGCTCGTTGAGCAACAATCGCATGAGCCTCTCTGGCTGGCTCAGCAGTAGCGCTGCACGCTTGTAGGTGGCCATGCGACGCGCAAAGCAGATCGTGAGCGCAGTTGGACTCAGCGCAGTATTTACCCATTCGAGCTCAGATGATGAGCGTCCTTGGGCTAGGCCGTGACTCCGAAGTCGGTCGCGAACATGGTCTACCAGCCGAAGCTTTGACGCGTCACGAGCATCTTGGAGCACCTGGTTATCCGCCCGGAGCACGGACTGCCACGCCTCGGCATCAGCCCACTGCCAGTTCTCACCCACGGTGTCGGAAAACACCTCAGCAATTTCGGCCGATACCCACGTGGCGCCATGCACCCCGTTGGTAATCGAACCGACGGGAGTTTCCTCCTCGGGAACGCCGGGCCAAAGGTCTGCAAACATCTCGCGGCTGACCTCGCCATGTAATGCCGAGACACCGTTTCGCCGCTCTGCAAGGCGCATACCCATGACTGCCATATTGAATGGCTCCTCGGTTGCCTCATCAGGTCGGTGACCCAGCTTCATGAGTTGCTCAATCGAGATTCCGCAGGCGGCGGCCCAAGTGCCAAAATACTTCTCCATCATTTCCCGAGGGAACCGGTCGATACCAGCCGGGACGGGGGTGTGCGTAGTGAACACGGCTCCAGAGCGCACAGCCGCCAAAGATTGATCGAATGACAGGCCGTCGGCACTCATGTGTTCGCGAATTCTTTCCAGACCTAAGAACCCAGCATGCCCTTCGTTGGTGTGAAACACCTGAGCAGGAATGCCGAGCGCCCGAAGCGCCCGAATTCCCCCCACACCAAGCAGGATCTCTTGGCGCAAGCGGTGCTCAACGTCGCCCCCGTAGAGGCGATCAGTCACGAGCTGCAATGACTCGGGGTTCTCTGGGATATCTGCGTCGAGCATGTACAGCGGGGTTCTGCCCACCGTGGCTTTCCAGACCTGAGCAGTCAGCGTTTCTCCTGCTAAGTCAAGGGTAACTCGGACACCTTCACAGAGTTCTAGGGCCATCGCATGAGGGTCGAGGTCGGGGAAGCGTTCCTGTTGCCATCCGTCCACGCTCAGGGATTGCCGAAAGTATCCGTGCCGATAAAACAGCCCGATCGCAACGAGCGGAACTCCAAGATCGGAGGCTGCTTTGAGGTGGTCACCCGCAAGGATTCCGAGGCCACCGGAATACTGCGGGACAGCCTCAGAGATGCCGAATTCAGGGGAGAAATATGCAATGACTCCTGATTCGTTGGGCTCTAGAGGAGTTTCAGCTGATTCACCTTGGGCAACTTGTTGGTACCAACGGGGCAGTTCAAGGTAGGCACTCAGCGCTGCATCCGCTGCAGCGAGCCGCTCTAGAAAAAGAGAGTCAGTACTTAATTCGGCAAGGCGTTCGGCAGACGCTTCGGCGAGTACCCGGCGAGGATCATGGCCGCCCTCATCCCAAACGAAGGGGTCGATCATGATGAACAATTCGCGAGTGGGCCGATCCCAAGACCAGCGAAGATTGCGCGAGAGTCGATTGAGCGCAGCGAGCGGCCCAGGTATCAGTGGCCGGACAGTGAAACTCTTCAGTGCTTTCATGGAGTGTGAGGGTATCTCCATGAGAGAGCATTTCAGCGGTGGGATTTCGCAAGGTTCTGGTCTGTGGTGCATCGGTGGGCTTTGCAGAGCGCAGCACGGTGCTTCAAAGTGCACTGGGCATTCACTCCCCGGTGGTAGAGGGTTGGGTGCAATCCGCCGGTACTGTGTAGCTAAATGTGTAGGTTCAAGGGTTGGCCGAGTTGACCGAGGATGCAGAGAAGGGCGGTGTTACTGGCCTTGCGTGGACCTTTGGCGGCATCTTTGCGGTGCTCACGGCGGGTGCGCTGCTGTTTATCGTGATTGGGGTTCCCTTTCCTGCTAACACGCCACCTCCTGTTCGTTCATCGTCTCCAACGAGCACTGTTGCGGCGGTGACGAGCACCACTGACATCAACGAGGGCCCGCTGCCGACTGACAAAGTTGCCTATGTGACTTCAACCGGTGCCGTGCTCAGCGGCACTGGTGCAGAGCCACCAATCGAGGTTGCTTCGGATGCCGCTCGAGGGCCAACGGGTCTGGGGGCGATTGCCCTTGCACCCACAGGCGACCTGATTGCCTACCTGCGCACAGACGGGGCACTCGTGGCAGTGCCTTCAGCGGGTGGCGCTGTGGTGGTCCTTGCCACCGATGCGGTGTTGACGGGAATCGGCACTCATAACTTGTTGGCTTGGGACCCAACCGGTGCGCAGATTGCCTACATTGCGGTAGGCACAGCAGAGATGGCAGAGCCACGCGCTACCACTGCACGGCCATTGTCTGCTGGACAAGGTGTGTATCGGGTGCCGCTTCCCGAGGGTGTCTTGGGCAATGTGGTCAAAGTGGTTGATCGAACAGGTGCCCCAGTGATCCGAATTGGCGACCCGTCAACGCGGTCCATTGTGGGAGTTGCGAGTTCAAAGTCGGACGACCTGCTGTTGTTGGAGTCCGTCATACCCGGAACCAAAGATCCCTATACCTTGTCGGCTGCTACCTCTGGGTCGAACGCCATCACCCCCACCTTTCTTTCGGCTGATGCGCCGACGTTCTCATCCGATGGCAGCTTCATCATCGCGGTAGGGCCAGACAAGGGCGGAAAAGAAATGATCCGCGTCGCAACGGATACCTTGAACCGCACGACCTTGGTCTCGGCGGATCGCATCTGCACTCCCTCGGTCTCTCCGGACAGCACAAGGATTGTCTATGGGGCTGGACCGAACTGTTCGCGGTTGATGTTGATCTCTTCTCGAGGTGGCGCCCCGATAGAAATCACCCCGCCCGCGCAACCAGGAAGTGCAAGCTATCGCTACGGGGAATTGAGTTGGACGGCGGATGGAAGGTTCATCACATTTGCTGACTGTCGGTCTACCGACGGCCCCGTCACCTGCGGTGGCCCCGTAACCTTCTTAGACCCTGACCGGTTGCTGGTGGTGCCGGGAACAATCGCCAGCACGGTGGCTACTGTCTCACGGCCACTCCTCGGTGACCTGTCGCTCACGGTGGTGCTCGCTGGACCGATTGACTATGTCGGCACCTTCCCCGTGGATGCCGAGAGCGAGGGTGAACTCGTGGAGGTAGACGGGTCGACCTCTGAGGTGAACCTTGACCTGGTGAGTGGTGATCAGACGCTGAGTTTGGACCTCGAGGTGGCTGAGGGGAGTCAGTTTGTGAGCGGAACAATGACCCTGGTTGCTCCGAGTAGTGGTATCAATCGTTCGTTCACCGTGTTAGGAACGGCCTCGGTGATTGGCCTTCGTGTTGCCTCGGTCAGCGGCATCTGGATCTCGACGGATGATCTGCCATTCGTGTCGGGCAAGTTCAGACTTGGACTGCGGCGAGGATGACATCGCAGCGGCAACTCCCCAATGCCCGTGGGAATGATGTCTTGGATTCGGCGAGTCGGATGCTGATTCGAGATGTGTATCCGGTGACTCCGTCCATGCTGCCAGCCAAGGCTGTGGTTGATGACCTCGTGGCTGTGGGGGCCGTGCTCGTTGCAGATGGTCATGGGCTCCTGTCGGCAAGGCTTCGTTGGCGACAAGCCGATTCTCAGGCAAAACCAAAGCCGAAATGGCAGACCGCGCCGCTCGAAGTTTCCCCGTCTGGTCAGGCAACGGGAACGGTTCGATTCGCTGACGCTGGGCTGTATGAGTTTCAGATTCAATCCTGGCCAGACCACTTTGAAACTTGGCGTCGCGAGGTACAGCTTTTTGCTCAGGCTGGCGATTCGCTGCAGTTGGAGTTCGAGGACGGGGCTCAGATTCTTGAACACCTACAGGGGCAGTTGCAGAAAATTCCGGCAGAGAGAGTTGGGGATGCAATTGAGCAGTTGCGGAGCAGCAACTGTGCTGATCGGGTTCGGCTTGCCGCGGCAACCGATGATGCGGTTGCGCAAGCAGTCGCGGGGATTCCGACCGAGATCACGTCCTCGCCAAGTTTTTTGTTACGGGTAGATCGTGAACTTGCAGTTCGCGGCGCTTGGTACGAGTTCTTCCCAAGGTCAGAGGGCGGCTTGGCCCCCGGTGCGAATTCATGGAATCAACTTGAACGCGTTGCTGCAGCCGGGTTTGACGTGGTGTACTTGCCGCCGGTGCACCCCATTGGGATGGCGCACAGAAAGGGCCGAAATAATTCACTGAAAGTATCCCCTTCTGACGTCGGAAGCCCTTGGGCGATTGGCGCGGCTGAGGGCGGCCACACCGCAGTGCACCCAGAGCTAGGAACCATTCAGGACCTGCGGGCATTTGTTGCACGTGCAGAAGAACTCGGGGTTGAAGTCGCTCTGGATTATGCCTTGCAGTGCAGCCCGAATCACCCGTGGGTACACGAACATCCCGAGTGGTTCTTGCAGCGGTCTGATGGCTCAATCCGCTACGCCGAGAATCCCCCGAAGAAGTATCAGGACATTTTTCCGATCAACTTCTGGCCTGCAGAGGAGAGCGACCGCATCGCCCTGTGGAATGCGTGCTTGCAGATCCTAGAATTCTGGATCGACTGCGGCGTGAATGTATTTCGCGTCGATAACCCGCATACAAAACCGCTGGCCTTTTGGAAGTGGATCATTCGCCAAGTGCAGGCCGCTCACCCCAAGGTCGTGCTGTTATCCGAGGCGTTCACCGACCCGGTGATGATGCACAGTTTGGCCGAGGTTGGGTTCAGCCAGTCGTACACCTATTTCACGTGGCGACAGACGAAAGACGAGATCACCTCGTACGGCGAGGAGTTGGCACATGCCCCCTCGGCTGGCTGGTTCCGGCCGAATCTGTGGCCAACTACCCCCGATATTTTGGCTGATCCGTTACGCGGAGGCTCGCGCAACGCCTTTGCATCCAGAGCGATTCTTGCAGCGATGTTGGCCCCAAGTTGGGGTATCTACTCGGGGTATGAACTCTGCGAGAACAACGCGCTTCCCGAGGCCGAGGAATATCAGTTCTCCGAGAAATACGAGATCAAAAAACGCGATCACGAGCGTGCTGATTCGCTGTGGCCGCTTCTGGGCGAACTCAATCGGATTCGCCGAGCACACCCAGCAACCTGGCGCATGAATTCGCTCAAGTTTCACTACGTAGATCATGAGCAGGTGATTGCCTTTACTCATCAGCGTCAGATGAAGGGCGAGGTAGGTAACCTCACCGATACTGTTGTGGTAATCATCAACCTGAGGCCCGATGAACGCTGTGAGGCGACGGTGTACCTAGATCTTGCTGAACTCGGACTGAGTGGCCGCTCAAGCTTGAATGTTTTCGACGAACTCACCGGAGAGACCTGGGTTTGGGGACCATCTGGCAACTACGTGCGCTTTGATCCCGAGGAGCGGGTGGCACACGTCTTGAGCCTTTCTGTTTGAGAGCGTTGCTCGATGCGGCAGAATAAGCAGATGAATGATCGAAGTATTGCGCGCTCCATTGCACTTGGCCGGGTTGCCTTCGGCCTTGTCATGTTGCTCATTCCCGACAAAGTGCTCGCACGAGTTGGAGATGCTCCTCCCGGACCGCTCATGTGGATGGCTCGTGCGTTTGGAATTCGGGACATGATTCTTGGCTTCGGGGCGATCATAGAACTCACCGAGGAAGATCCCGAAGGGCGCTGGGTTGCCTATGGGGCTGCTGCGGATACCTGCGATGCTGTTGCTGCAGTGGTGTGGCGCGAGGAACTGGGCGTGGGTGGCATGGCAGCTACTCTCTCGCTCGCAGTTCCCGCCGCAGCAGGTGGATGGTGGTCTGCATTCGGTCTCCATCGGACCCGAATGGCGAACCGCACCGGTACCATAAGCAAGTGATTCAACCCCCCACGTCCGGATCAATTCTTTCTTCTAATACCCAGTGGTACCGATCAGCAATCTTTTATGAAGTTCACGTTCGCGGATTCTTTGATGGGTCCAACGATGGAAACGGTGACCTCCGTGGGCTGACTTCAAAGCTGGACTACCTGGAATGGCTGGGTATCGACTGCCTGTGGCTCCTGCCTTTTTATGAGTCGCCGCTGCGCGACGGCGGGTATGACATCTCGGACTTCTTGACCGTGCACCCAGATTTTGGGACCACTGATGATGCAGCCCACCTGATCGAAGAGGCGCATCGCCGAGGAATTCGGGTGGTCGCAGACATGGTGATGAACCACACCTCCGATCAGCACCCGTGGTTTGTGGAGTCGCGCCAAGATGCAACAAACCCAAAAGCTGATTGGTACGTCTGGGGAGACGACGATCAGCGGTGGAGCGATGCTCGGGTCATCTTTGTAGATACCGAGCCCTCAAACTGGAGCTTCGACCATCAGAGGCAGCAGTACTACTGGCATCGCTTCTTTCACCATCAGCCAGACCTGAACTATCGCAACCCCGAGGTTCAAGACGCAATGATCGAGGTGATCTGTCATTGGCTTGGACTTGGACTTGATGGGTTCAGACTCGATGCCGTTCCGTATTTGTTTGAAGCCGATGGAACCAACGGCGAAAATCTGCCGGAGACTCATGAGTACCTGCGTCGCGTGCGCAGTGAGATCGACGCCCGTTACCCCGGCAAAGTGCTGCTCGCCGAGGCCAACCAGTGGCCTGAGGATGTGGTTGAGTACTTCGGTGACGGCGACGAATGCCATATGTGTTTCCACTTTCCGCTTATGCCCCGAATGTTCATGTCGTTGCGGCGAGAGGAGCGCACACCGATCACAGAAATCCTTGAGCGCACCCCAGAGATTCCCGAGGGGTGTCAGTGGGGAATCTTTTTACGGAATCACGATGAGCTCACCCTAGAGATGGTGACTGACGAAGAGCGCGATTACATGTGGGCCGAGTACGCCAAGGACCCAAGAATGCGCCGCAATGTGGGCATTAGTCGGCGGCTGTTTCCACTCGTCGAGAACGACCGCCGGCAGGCCGAGTTGCTGCATGCTCTACTGCTCAGTCTGCCCGGCACCCCCATTGTGTATTACGGGGATGAGATCGGCATGGGTGACAACATTTACCTTGGTGATCGCGACGGGGTCCGAACACCAATGCAATGGAGTCCTGATCGCAATGGCGGGTTCTCGACTGCGGACTTTGCGCAGCTGTATCTTCCGCCCCTCATGGACCCTGTCTACGGGTTTCAATCAGTCAACGTTGAGGCAGAACGGCGTAACGGGGGATCATTTTTGAACTGGTTCCGGCGAATGCTGCACGTGCGGCGACAGCACTCACTCTTCGGTCTGGGAGGATTTGAGGTGCTTGAAGTTTCAACCCCTGCCGTGTTTGCGTATTTGCGTACTCCTGCAGCAGATGATGAGCAGGCAAACCCCGTGCTCTGTGTCAACAATTTCTCGAGCGCTGCTCAACCGGCAGAGTTGTATTTATCGCATCTAGCCGGGCGTGTTCCGGTTGAACTTCTTGGCAAAGTCGCATTTCCTCCGATTGGTGACCTGCCGTACTTCGTCACTCTGCCACCCTATGAGTACCTATGGTTCGAACTGACTGAGCCGACGGGGTAGAACTGACCATCGACGCTGAAACGTTTTCTCGCGAACTTGTTGCATTGCTCCCCGCCTTTCTGGCTGGTCAGCGCTGGTATTCCGCCGTTGAGGAACCGCGGGTGGAGTTACGCAAGGTCGATACGCTCGCTGATGGTTGGCCCACCCTGATGTGGTTGCTCATCGAGGTGCGCGGTAACAACGGAGCGGACGACCCAAGCTGGTATCAAGTTCCCGTCGGTGCAACGGCTGAGCGGCCAGACCACGTGGCCGAATCTGCAGTACTCGGTGAGATCAGTTCTCCTCGAGGACCAACTCATCTGTTCGACGCGTTGGCAGATGATGAACTAGCGCTGCGATTTGCGCACATCGTGGCCCCGGATCTTCACCCTCACTCGGCTCGGGTGCAGGGCGGCGAACAATCGAATACGTCCATTGTGTTGGACGAGCGATACATCATGAAGGTATTCCGGCGGGTGCAACCGGGCGCAAACCCCGATGTTGAAGTGACCGAGGCCTTGGGCAAAGTGGGCTTTGGTGCGGTGCCTGTCCCCGTGGCAATCTGGCGCAGAAATCAAACGGACTTAGCTGTGGTGAGGCGCTATGAGCGCAGTCGTGGCCAAGGGTTTGAGCTCGCAACTGACTCCCTTCGTGAACTGTTTAACCGCAGGCGGCCACCAAGGGATTGCAAGCTCGACTTTGCAGAGGATGCCCGTCTGCTCGGGCAGAACGTTGCGCACCTACACGTTGCCCTAGCCGAGGCTTTTGGGGCTGAACGGGCGGACGGTGCGGCCTGGGCAACCGACATGGGGGCGCAGCTGCATCGAGTTGCCTCGGGCAAGTTAGATACCGCGCGAATCGAAAAAATTTATGACCGCTTGCGCAACGCTGCAGACCTTGGAACGGCCATTCGAATTCACGGAGACTTGCACTTGGCGCAGGTACTTCGTTTGCAGCGCAGCTGGATGGTGCTCGACTTCGAAGGGGAACCGGCGCGACCCGTGGAAGAGCGCCGTCACCCCTCATCACCGCTGCGCGATGTTGCTGGTATGACACGTTCGTTTCAGTATGCAGCGGCAATGGCCTTGCGAACACATGGCGAGGCTGATCATGAGCTTCGCGTGCTTGCCGACGCGTGGACGGTCCGAAACGTCAATACGTTTCTAGCGGGTTATGCAGATGTTGATGCTGCGCATCGATTACTTCCACAATCCCGGCCGAGCAGAGACGCGCTGCTAAGCGTGTTTGAGCTAGACAAAGCGGTGTACGAGGTTGCATATGAGTTAGCACACCGACCAGAACTCGTTGATCTGCCGGTTCAAGCAGTAGAGCGATTGCTTGATGGCGAGGATCAACTGTCGGCAACTGAACCGGAAGGGTGAGAGGTGAGTGCTCACCGCGGAGCAGCGCAGCAACCCGGTGAGTTGGACCTCTTTCTCTTTGGAGAGGGTAACCACCGCCGATTGTGGGACCTGCTCGGAGCGCACATTCTTGAGACTGGCGGATCAAGCTTTGCTGTCTGGGCGCCGAACGCTCAGGGGGTTTGCGTAGTTGGCGACTGGGCCGGCTGGTCTACCGAACCTGGTGATGCTGCGGTGTTGGCTCCGCAAGGAAACTCGGGCATCTGGTGGGGGATTGAGCCGCGAGCAAAAGCAGGCCACCGCTACAAGTTTCTGATCCAAGCAGCCGATGGTCAGCAGGCGCAGCGGGCCGACCCCGTCGCGATAGCCGCCGAGGTTCCTCCCGCAACTGCGTCGATTCTGTTTGAGAGCACGTATGAGTGGCTCTCCGGTGCAGGCGAAGCTTGGCGTTTGGCGCGATCAGAGCGCAACAGTGGGCGCCTGTCTGTTTACGAAGTGCACCTTGGGTCTTGGCGCCGCCATCCTGATGGTCGGGCGCACACAGCACGGGAGCTAGCGGAGCCTCTTGCTGATTGGGCAAGCTCGCTCGGCTTTACTCATATTGAACTCATGCCCGTTGCTAGTCATCCCTTTGGTGGATCTTGGGGCTATCAGGTCTCGGGTTATTACGCCCCGGATGCCCGATTGGGGTCACCTGATGACCTTCGTTACTTGATCGATGTGTGTCACGATCGCGGACTAGGGGTGATTCTGGATTGGGTGCCGGCGCACTTTCCAAAGGACCGATTCGCACTAGCCCAATTCGATGGCACTGCGTTATATGAACACGCTGATCCTCGCCGGGGCGAACACCCGGATTGGGGCACGCTGGTTTTTAATCACGGACGCAACGAGGTCCGCAATTTTCTTGTAGCGAATGCGCTGTATTGGCTCGAAGAGTTTCGCGTTGATGGGCTGCGAGTAGATGCCGTGGCCTCGATGTTGTACTTGGATTACTCGAGGCAGCCGGGGGAGTGGGTGCCGAATGAGCAGGGTGGCAGAGAAGACCTAGAGGCTGTTGCCTTTGTGCAAGAACTCAATGAAGTTGTGGGCCAAGAACAACCTGGGGCGTTGGTCATCGCTGAGGAATCCACCTCTTGGTCTGGGGTGACTCGACCAACCGAATGGGGCGGCCTGGGGTTCTCTCGCAAGTGGAACCTCGGATGGATGCACGACACTCTGAGCTATTTTGCCCAAGACCCAATCCATCGCGCCTATCACCATGGAGAGCTGACCTTTCCAATGGTGTACGCCCGCGATGAACGGTGGATTCTTCCGCTCAGCCACGACGAGGTGGTTCATGGCAAGGGCTCCTTGCTCAACAAGATGCCGGGCCACCGCGATGAACAACTGGCGCATCTTCGTAGCTTGCTTGCCTGGCAGTGGTGCCACCCCGGCCGACAATTGCTGTTTATGGGATGTGAGTTCGCTCAGGAGCGGGAATGGTCCCATGAGAGCGAGATCGACTGGTATCTGTTGCAGCGCGAGGGCCATGAGGGGGTGCGAAAACTGGTGGCTGACTTGAATCGGGTGCAGGCGCAGTACCCGGCATTGTGGGCTGGCGATGATGACCTAGGCGAGCACATGGGTTGGCTTGATGCAGATGATCACGAGCATTCAGTTTTTTCGTTCTGGCGCTCGGTTCCCGACTGGTACGCCCTGCAAACCGGCCAGATTGCACAAACGGCACAGCTCCGGGGCATTCACACACAAGCCGTGGCGGTGGTTGCAAATTTAACCCCCGTGCCTCGCTATGGCTATCGCCTCGGGGTAGCAGGCGGCGCCCCGTGGCAGATCCTGCTCGACACCGATGCGCAGGAATATGGTGGTACCGGCACGGCCGTGGGCGAGGGTTCAGACGGACTCCTCCACGTTGACCTCAGCACTCCTTGGCAGAACCAGCCGGGTTCGCTGCTGCTTACACTTCCGCCGCTGTCGGTGTTAATTCTGGCCCCAAGGCAGCTACCTTGACAGACGTGGATCTCACTCAGGCGGACGTAATCCAGTGGGAGTGATCCAGTGGATGTAACCACTGCGTGCTACCGGCACCCGCAGCAGGAGGCCGCGGTGAGTTGTCAACGGTGCGAGCGACCAATCTGCACAAAATGCATGGTGCAGGCATCGGTTGGCTTTCAGTGCCCTGAATGCACCTCGTCTCGACCCCAAAAAGTGATCAACAGTCGCACACTCTTTCGTGGCCATAACGAGGTCGTGGTTGGCAAGATCATCATTGGAATCAACGTTGCCGTCTTCGTCGTGATGGTGCTGCTCAGCGGGAATCCCAATGGCGCTTCTGGTCCGGTATACGAAAATGGGGCACTGTTCGGCCCCCTCGTTGCTGCTGGTGACTGGTGGAGAATTTTCAGCAGCGCGTTTCTTCACGCCGGAGTGTTGCACCTTGGGATGAACATGTTGTTGCTGTGGTTCCTGGCTCAAGAGATGGAACCCGTGCTGGGCAAGATGCGCTTTGCGATCATGTATGTGACGGCACTGATCGGTGGCTCACTCGGAGTGCTCATCATTTCCCCGGTCTCTCCCACGGTGGGGGCTTCGGGCGCAGTCTTTGGCTTGATGGGCGGGTTGATCGTGTTGCAGCTGCGAGCACATCAGAACCCGTGGAAATCCGGCATCGGCGGGCTGGTCCTGATCAATCTGTTGCTCACTTTTGCAATCCCCGGGATCTCCATCGGCGGTCATGTGGGCGGCCTGCTCGCCGGAGCAGCAGCGGGAGCGGTGTTACACCCGGTCAGTTGGCCGCAACAGGGCGCAGCGCTGCGTTCAACGGTCGTGGTGGGGTTTGCATTCACGCTCGGGGCGTTCGCCCTGCTGGCGGCCAGCTACTTCTCAACGCGCCCTCTTTTTTAGCCACCCCATCGCCGCACCTGTTCTGTTTTGCGCCAGACCCCCGGACGGGGCCCCTCGCAGAACAAACGGGATGGGGAGTGCTTCGATGTTCAACGGTAGCGGTTCTGCAGGTTCTGCAGGTTTGTTCGCCATACGTGGCGCAACACGGGTTTGGCGACCGTGGCACCGAGGGGGCCACCGAGCCACCACGGAAACTTCAGCTTCTCGGTCCATTCGAATGAGGTCTGTGTGGCCGATTCTGCTGGGCCAATTGGGCTGAGTTGAAACACGCCAGTTCCGGTAATGAGACCCACATGGCGCACTCCCATTTCTTTGGCGGGGACCCAACTAGTGATCTCCATATGGTCGGTCAGGCGGAATGGTCCAATGGCAGTTGCACAATCAAATTCGGTTCCGGCACCAGATTGCTGATCGCTCGTAAACGCAATCGACACTGCATCCTCCATCCACTCGGGATGCGTTGCGATGTTCTCGATGTCTGCCCACACATCTTCAGGAGAGGCATCGAGTACAACATTTACCGTGATACTTGGCATCTGCGAACAGTACTGAGTGCAGCAGCGATTGTTTTGGCAGCACAGTGGGAAGTTGAGTGAAGGAGCCAGCCATTGAATCGCGACTGCAGTACCTGAGATCGAACGAAGATGCGCGCAATTACGAGGCAAGATTGTGAAGAGGCAAGATTGTCATGATGCAAGATTCAATTTCTACTGAGGCACTTGCACGGCAGCTTGCCGAGGTCGGCCGTGAGGTGCGCGAGCTGCTGCGAAGCACTGCGGTGCATGGAGCGCAGGTCGATACTGACCGCCAAGTGGTACGTACCGAGGGCGGGGATGATGTCTTTGGCGTTGATGCCCGAGCAGAGGAGATGTTGATTGCTGCGCTCAGGCGCCGCTGCGCAGAGCGGTGGCCGGGGGTACTCGTCATGGAGGGTTTCGATGAGCCCATCCCGATTGGCACACCCCTACCGGCAGCTGCGCCCACTTGGACGTACCTAGCCGACCCGGTTGACGGCACCCGCGGCTATCTGGCCGGATCCCACAGTGCATGGGTTCTGATCGGCGCCGGGCGATCAGCCAAAGTTCTTGAGGATCTTGAAGTCGGTGCTGCAGTAGAGATTCCGACGCTGCGCGCAGGAATCGCCATGGTGGCTTGCGCTGACACCTCAGGATTTTTGAGTGTGCAAGAAGACGTTCTCACCGCCGAGAGCACCTCTTTGCAACGCGAGCTGATCCCAAAAGCGGATGCGGACCTTGAGCGCAGTTTTGTCACCGTCGTGCGATTGTTACCGGGGGGTCACGCCGCAATTGGTTCTTGGGCGGACGATGTATTGCAAGGCCTTGAGGTATACGACGACATGTACCCGTGTAGCGGGGGTCAGCTGATGGCGGTTGCATCAGGGGCTGCTTCTGCAGTGCTCGACCCCCGGCCGTTCCTTCACCCCGAGGGCTTTCACACTCACCCTTACGATCTAGCTGCCTTTGTTGTGGCCCGAGCGGCCGGTGTCATTGTCGAGGCCCTTCCGCCAGGACCGCTGCTATTTCCGATTGATACCTCAACGCCGGTTGCGTGGGCTGCGTATGCGAACGAGCAGATTGCGGCTCAACTTCGCGATCGACTGCCGAAGCTGCCAACCTAGAGATTCCAGCTGTCGTAGTTTCTGCAGCAATTGCGTACCCCCCCCATGAGGTCACCCCTGTGAGTGTTCAACCCGGCGACATTCTCCGCGACACCGAACCGACCCCTGTTGATGGCGTTGTAGGTCGCTTTAGCGCAGTCATCCCCGAGGCATGGAGGATTTTTTATGCCTTCGGTGGTGCCACCATGGCGACCGCTTTGCGCGTTGCTGAAGCAGCACTCGAGCGTGAGGATCTGCATCTGGTCTCTTCGGAGGCGATGTTCTGTCAGGCAATTCCAGTTGGGCCCGTTGCAGCGAGCGCCGAAATTGTGCGGCGGGGGCGCAGTGCGGCTCAAGTGCTGGTGCGACTGTGGGCCTTAGACCCTGAGTCTCCGGATCCGTCCGGGCCCGAGCGAAGCGACCTGATGGTCATGTGCGTGTTTGGCCTGAGCGAGAAAAGCCCCTTTGAATTCGTTGGAGCGATTGCCCCCGAGGTACCCGACCCGCAGGACTGCCCCCAACCAGTGCCTCGGCCTGCTGATTCTCCGTTTAATAACATTCCGTATCACGAACAGACCGAGTTCAGATTCAGCAATAGCACGATCAAGTGGAATGAAGAG
>JBAXCX010000029.1:0-24690 GCA_037141255.1 Actinomycetes bacterium
CAGTAGCTCAGGGTTTCCACCGGCTGCTGCAAACTGATCGAGATACGGCTGGAACGAGACCAGAACGGGAGCAGAGCTGAGGAGGTAATCCTCAAAGACCGTCTCCTCTGCAACCCCGAGCAAGCTCAGCAGTGCCGCAGCGGCCCAGCCCGTGCGGTCCTTTCCAGCCGTGCAGTGAAACAGTGCAGGACCATCAAGGTCGGCAATCTGCAGGAACATTTCTCGATACGCAGCGCAGGCCGCCTTAGAGGTGATCAGAGTTCTGTACGTAGTTAGGTAATGCTCTCGGATCTTTCCGCTCTGCAGAAGTTCCTCAGCGGCAACGGGGTCGTCAAACATGTCTGCCAGGTGAGCGGCCAGGCTGGTGACAGCATCAGCTAAGACATCAAGGTGGACCAGATCTACACCCGGTGGTACTCGATCCGGCAATGAGGAGCATTCGGCGGCGCTGCGCAGGTCGAACACCGTGCTCAAGCCCAGTTCAGCGAGGGCGTCGATACCCGCTTGTCCTTCAAATCCCAGCCGTCCCGAGCGATACAGCAGGCCGGTGGCAACCGTCTCGCCACTAGTGGTGGCGTAGCCGCCGACATCACGCAGATTGATGATTCCTGCGATGTTCAGCGACACCGACTCGCCTTCTGGATTCTTCTGAGCAGGGTTCTTCGGGGCTGGGCTAGTCGGGGCAGGGCGGTTGGGGGCAGGGCTGGTCTGAGCTGGACTGTTGGGGGGTGCTGGATCGTTCATGCGTTGATTAGGTTACTCAGGGCCGAGCTATGCCCATGTCGGCTGAAATGACCTCTGCAGCAGTCGAGTCAAGATCCTCAATGAGTACCGGTAGAGCAGTCCGCCAGTTGGGATGCTCATCAATGGTGCCGGGCAGATTGGGTCGCTCCGTCATCAAAGTCGCGTCCTCAAGAGTGACCATTGCCAAGTCGCTACCACTGTTCGCGAGCGTGCGGTAGGCGGCCCTGATGACTTCTGAGGCAGGGGCACTTTCACCTTCCTGCACCCCTGCAAGATGTGCCAGCCTGACGCGCAGGGTCTGGTCCCCGTCTGGATCCGGCGGGATTCCAGCCTCTGAGCGCTGATCTACATCGGCTCCTGACCACAGCCCAGCAACGGTGGGCAGGTCGTGGGTGGTCAGAGCCCCAAGCGTGTTCGGTGGCCACTGCTCGGGCGAATCCTCGGCGAACCAGCCAATGCGGTACCCGAAAACATCACGAGTGCTGAGCGCTTCTCGAACCTCTGATTCGACGGTCCCTAGGTCTTCACCAACCAAGGTTGCCCCGGCTCGCGCAGCCTCCATGACAGCAAGGTCAAGAAGCTCAGCACCAAACTGTGAGACGTAGCCGCCCTGAGCGGCACTCATGCCTTGGGGAATCCAGAACAGGCGGAACAGACCCATTACATGATCCACTCGCAGTGCGCTGCAGTGATTCAGCATGCGCTGCAGAGTCTGAAGCCATGGCGCGTACCCCACCTGTCGAAGCTTCCACGGAACATAGGGCGGCAGGCCCCAGTCTTGGCCTTGCCGATTGAACTCATCTGGGGGTGCACCAATTCTGCAGTCAAGTGCCAGCAGATCTTGATCGCACCAAGCGTCAGACCCTGCAGGATCGAATCCAACCGGTAGGTCTGCAAGCAGGCCCGCCCCGGCCTGAGCCGCAACTGCAAGCTGTACCTCGCATTCCACATGTATCCATCGCCAAAACGCCACACGGTCACTGTGTGCGGCGCAGAATTCCTGCACCTCGGCCGAGCTCGGGTGGCGATGCTCCTCGGCCCATTCCTGCCAACCCGACTGATAGTGCTCGGCCAGCGCGCAGAACTGCGCATGGAGTGTTAGTTCCTGATCAGCCTGAGCAATTTCGAGTGAGTGTTGCACCACCCGACTGCCGCGTACCTCTGCCCAAATCTCTGTAAGCGCAGTTAGTTTGAGCGCCCACACCCGGTCTCGGTCAATCAGTTGATCTGCGTTGAGCGCACGCCCGGCTGCGGCGGCTCGGCTGAGTTTCTCGCCAATCAGGTCGGCCCCGATGACGGACTCAACTCGCAGATACAACAAGGACCAGAATCGTCTCGAGGACGCGTAGTACGGCGAGGGCTGCTGATGGGCCAGGGGGAGTGAGGCCCCGAGTGGATTATGCGCCAGTAGCGAAGCACCGGTTCCCTCTGCCCAGTTCGCCAGAGTAGCTAGATCAACAAAATCCCCGTGGCCCCAACTCTGCTCAGAGCGCGATGCATACAACTGCGCAGACCAGCCCCAACCACGCTTGGGTCGCAGCGAGCGTTCGGGCACAACAAACAAATGCGTAACGGGGCCACCGTCCGCAGGCTGAAGTTGATGCGCTCCGAGCGGCAAGTCAGGAGGAAGGTGAGTCTGAGCTAGGACTTCGCCACCTTCGGCGAGCGACACCACCCCGGGCGACCACAACTCAGCAGTCTCGCCGGGGTGAACAAACCAGATGTGTGCATCCTGGGGTGGACCATCAGGGTGCTCCTCTGCCCCTTGGGCTCTTCGCAGCGCTTCACGGGTTTCCGCTTCTGTTTCGCGCCAAGACCCATCTGTTCCCCACCAGCCTGAAGCGATTCCGAAGGGGTCTTGCTCTGAGTTCATGGCACTAGTTTGGACCAGCTCTCAGCCTGAAATTGCCCTGTCACGATGTGAAGGCGGCTAGTCCGTAGACTCTCGCTGTGTCATTCTTCGTGGAACGCAGACTCCGACTCGTGGGCCGCCGCTTAGCGAAGGTTCGTGAGGAACTCCGGATCACCGATGAGCACCTGCTGCACTTTGCAGACATTACCGACGACTCCAGGATTCGGGCGATGGTCTCAGAAACCCCCCAAGCAGACGAGGATCACCGTGAAGCAGAGCGCACCTCTACTGCGCTTTCCAAGCATCGCGTCGAGCTGGTCCTGACTATTGAAAAGCTCGAACGCGAACAAGATGAACTTCTTGATGACATGAGCGCCCAACGCCGATGATCGATGCCGTACTGCCACAGATTTCTGCCGTAGAATACAAGTCCAATCACTTGCAGTTAGGAAGGCAACGGTGCCGACCAGAGTTGTAGTTGCAGAGGACGAGGCCATCATCAGGATGGATCTTTGTGAACTGCTCCAAGAAGAGGGTTACGAGGTAGTCGCCGACTGTGGTCGCGGCGATCAGGCTGTTGAGTTGGTGCGTCAGCATCGGCCAGATGTCACGTTGCTAGACATCAAGATGCCCGGCATGGATGGCATTTCAGCTGCGCGGGAAATTGGGGCGGAACACCTGTCTGCAGTGGTGTTGGTCACGGCGTTCTCGCAGCGCGAACTGATCGACGAAGCAAATGACGCCGGGGTGCATGGCTATGTAGTCAAGCCCTTCGAACGCCATGACCTAGCGCCCGCTATCGAGGTTGCGATCACTCGCTTCCGTGTTGAGGCTCAACTCTCGGAGCAGGTGCAAGACGCCACCGCACAACTCGCTGCGCGCAAATTGTTAGACCGGGCAAAGGGTCTTCTCATGGATAAGCATGGACTTTCTGAACAGAAGGCCTTTGACTTCATCCAAAAGACGGCGATGGCTTCACGGAGCCCAATGACCGAGGTGGCAGAGCAGATTCTGTCGGGTTCACTGCAGCCGTAATTCGCCACCCAGAGCAGTCAGCTACGGATGTACGATTCATCCGGTGCCCACGCTGATGCTGATCGACGGGAACTCGCTGACATACCGCGCGTTCTTTGCCCTGCCCACTGATATGACTACTGCCTCGGGGCAGGTGACCAACGCTGTCTTTGGGTTCAGCTCCATGCTGCTCAACCTGATTCGCGATCACCGACCTGATCAGGTCATTTTGACCTTCGATCTTCCCCAGCCCACCTTCCGCCACAAAATGTTGGACTCCTATAAAGCCAACCGAGATGCCACCCCCGACATTCTGCGAGAGCAGATGGGAATTGTCCGCCAAGTTGTGGAGTCGTTGCAGCTGCCAATCGTGACTCAACCGGGTTTTGAGGCCGACGATGTGATTGCGACGCTTGCCGTGCGGGCCGAGGCCGAGGGCCGCGATGTGATCATCGTGACGGGGGATCGCGATAGCTATCAGCTCGTTCACGATCCACATATCCGTGTGCTCTATAACAAACGAGGTGTCTCGGATTATGCGCTCTATGACGAGGCCGGGATTTTTGAACGCACGGGAGTCACCCCCGAGCAATATGTCGAGTACGCGGCGCTGCGAGGCGATCCTTCTGACAATTTGCCGGGTGTTCCCGGAGTTGGAGAAAAGACTGCAGCAAAGCTGATCAATCAGTACGGGGGACTCGACGGCATCTTTGCCGCTGCGGCCGATCAAACCCCCAAGCTCCGCCAGAACCTGACCGAGAACGAGGCCCAGGCGCGTTCCAATTTTGAGATGATGCGACTGGTCCGCGATGTCGAGCTTGATGTTGATCCTGATTCGCTGGTGCAGGGGACGGTGGACCCTGATCAGGTGCTGGAACTATTTAGGGCTTTGGAATTTCCGTCTCTGGTGCCACGTCTAGCGGACGCTTTCCCAGAGATCTTCGGTAAAGATTCTGGCGCTGCTAGCACAGCAGCCCTCGTACTCGAGGCCGAGGTGATTGCAGCAGAATCTGCAACTGAGATTGCAGATGCACTTCGTGCGATTGCTCTCTTACCTACTGCCTGCATCGCCGCAGCTTGGACTGGCGAACCTGGCCGCAGCACACTCCAAGGCCTTGCTGTGGTGTCGGATCAGTCACTGGGCGAGGTGCTCTGGGTTCCGGCTGCTCAGTTCGATGCCGTGTCGACTGAATTAGCTGAGGTGCTGTGTGGCAAGCCTGCTGTTGCTGCGCATGACGCAAAGCCGATTCTTCGATCATTGCTGGGTCTTGGGTTGGACATCACGAGCCTCAGGTTGGATACCAAATTGGCCGCCTACCTGCTTGATCCGGCGGATGCGAACTATGACCTGCCGGCGCTGTTGCTCAAGCACGCTCAAGCAGAACTTGCAGGGGAGGGCACGGTGCCTTCTGGTCAACTCGACTTTAGTGAGAGCCAACTCTCGGTTTCGCAGGAACCAGCACGTCTGGCGCTAGCGGTCGCATTTCTGAGTGAACCACTCAGCGCTTCGCTCGAGGCACAGGGGCTCACGGCGCTGAACGAACAGATTGAGGTGCCACTCGTTCGGGTTTTGGCCCGCATGGAGCACCTTGGGATCGGAGTAGATGTTGCCGTTCTGCAGGAGTTGAATAATTCGCTCACTCAGGTGGCAGATGCTGAGCGGGCTGCTATCCAAGAAGCGGCCGGCGAAGAGTTCAACGTGAATTCCACCTTGCAGATGCGGCGGATTCTGTTTGAGAAGTTAGAACTCAAACCCGGAAAAAAGACCAAGACTGGTTACTCCACTGATCAGGCGACACTTGAAAAACTGCGCGGTGAGCACCCCATCATTGAGCACCTGTTGCGTTATCGAGAGGTAGAGAAACTGCGGTCCACCTATGGGGAGGGACTGCTTGCCGAGGTGGCCGACGATGGTCGGATTCATGCCACGTTCAATCAGACTGTGGCGAGAACCGGACGCTTGTCTTCCGACGCGCCCAACCTGCACAACATTCCAGTTCGATCAGAAGAGGGGAAACGCTTCCGAGAAGCCTTTGTTCCTGCCTCTGGTTCCGAGTTCCTAGTTGCGGATTACAACCAGATCGAACTGCGTGTCATTGCCCACCTCGCAGAGGACCCCGGGCTGATTGAGGCGTTTCGAACCGGTGAAGATATTCACAACACCACCGCAGCGCGGGTCTTCGGTGTACCAAACGATCAAGTCACGGGGGCGCAGCGATCAAAGGCCAAGATGGTCTCCTACGGACTTGCCTACGGCATGGAGGCCTACGGTCTAGCTCAGCGCTTGGCAATTCCGACTGGCGAAGCGCAAGAAATTCTGGATGCGTACTTCCTTGCATTCCCGAGCGTTAAAGCGTTTATGGAAGACACCGTCGAGCAAGCACGCACCCGCGGCTATACCGAGACTGCCTTTGGCCGCAAGAGAAAAATCCCCGAATTGTCTTCTGGCCAGCGCAATCTGCGAATGGCAGGGGAGCGCCAGGCTATGAACGCCCCAATCCAAGGCCTTGCGGCAGATATCTTCAAAGTTGCGCTCGTGCATCTTGACACTGCACTCGACGAACAGGGCCTGCAGAGCAAACTCATCTTGCAGGTTCATGACGAGGTGATTCTGGAGGTTCCCCCCGAGGAACGAGAAGTGGCAGAACAGGTTGTGCTGGCGGCAATGTCTGGCGCTTTTGATCTGCGGGTGCCGTTAGAAGTGAATCTGTCTAGGGGCAGCACTTGGGCTGCGGCAAAGGGCTGAGCAGTGCCTGACTCGTTACCGGAACGGCATTGGTTTGAAGACGTAGCTGATCATCTTGGACCTGCGTATCTGCGCTACTCCTTCACCATGGGTACCAAGCAAGAGGTTGAGTTTCTCGTGCAAGCACTCAACCTGGAAGCGGGCATGCGAGTTTTGGATGTGGGCTGTGGTCCCGGCAGACATGCTCTCGAGCTTGCACTGCAGGGCATTGCTGTTGTCGGGGTCGATATCAGCGAGAGCTTTATTGATGTGGCTCGTGAGTCTGCAGCCACTGCAGGCGTATCAGAACTGGCGCAGTTCATCCGCTGCGATGCAAGACAGATGAGTGCTGATGATCGCTGTGCGGGGCAGGGCTTTGACGCTGCAATCTCGCTCTGTCAGGGAGCGTTTGGCCTTGGCGGGGAGCCGGCTGTGACCGACCCTCAAAACCTGGCACCCGATCTGGCCGTGCTGAGCGGAATCCGCGACTCGCTGCGGCCAGGGGGAAAACTCGCCGTCTCGGCTTTCTCTTCGTATTTCCAATTGCAATGGCTCGAAGAGTCCGATCAGTTCAACGCTGCGACTGCCGTCAACACCGAACAAACCGAGTTGCGTAATGCCCAGGGCAGCCGGATTCCATCGCAGCTTTGGACCACCTGTTACACCCCGAGGGAGTTACGCATGCTTGCAGAGCGGGCACAACTCCAGGTTGAGCAGATCTATTCAGTCACCCCGGGGGAGTACGGCTGCAACAAACCAACCGCCGACACACCCGAGTTCTTGTTGTTGGCGCAACGGCCAATTTGAATCTGCACTTTCAGCCTGTGCCCTAGGCGGGGTACCCTTGAGGGTTCCTATTCCTCTAGAGCATCGAAGAGTTCCTACGTGTCCGACACCACCACCACTACCGACCTAGACCAGCCAACGGAAGACCAGCCAGAAGTAGCAGCATACGTTCCCCGCCAAATCACCTTTGATGATCTTGACGGTCAGTCGCTCGAAGATGCGTATGCAGCGAGCATGGTTGCAGTTGAGGATGGCCAGTTGGTCAGCGGAACCGTGGTCAAGGTTGATCGGGACGAGGTCTTGTTAGACATCGGATACAAGTCCGAAGGTGTTATTCCAAACCGTGAACTCTCGATCCGTAATGAGATTGACCCCAGCAAGGTGGTCAGCGTCGGCGATTTGATCGAGGCCTTGGTTCTTCAGAAGGAAGACAAAGAAGGTCGCCTGATCCTGTCCAAGAAGCGTGCCCAGTACGAGCGTGCCTGGGGCGATATTGAGAAGGTCAAAGCAGAAGAAGGTGTGGTCTCGGGCCTCGTGATCGAGGTAGTCAAGGGCGGCCTCATCGTTGATATCGGCCTTCGTGGTTTCTTGCCTGCATCGCTCGTCGAACTGCGCCGTGTGCGCGATTTGCAGCCGTATGTCGGTCAGACCCTTGACGCCAAGATCATTGAGCTCGATAAGAACCGCAATAACGTTGTGTTATCTCGCAGGGCTTGGCTAGAAGAGACTCAGAAAGAACAACGCGAAGATTTCCTCGAGAACCTCAAGCCTGGCGAGCGTCGCAGCGGCGTGGTGTCGAGCGTGGTCAACTTTGGTGCGTTCGTTGACCTTGGCGGCATGGACGGACTTATCCACGTTTCGGAGTTGTCCTGGAAGCATGTTGATCATCCTGGCTCTGTGGTAGCGGTTGGCGATGAGGTCGACGTCGAGGTACTCGAAGTAGACCTTGACCGTGAGCGCATCTCGTTGTCGCTCAAGGCAACCCAGCAAGATCCATGGCAAGAGTTCGCAACCAACCATCAGGTTGGCGAACTGGTCTACGGACGAGTTACCAAGCTGGTCCCCTTCGGTGCATTCATCCAGGTTGGCGACGGCATCGAAGGCCTGGTGCATATCTCCGAGATGTCTGCGCACCACGTTGACCTGCCAGAACAAGTTGTTACTCCGGCCGAAGAGCTTTGGGTCAAGATTATTGACCTTGACCTTGAGCGCCGGCGCATCTCGCTGTCAATCAAGCAGGCCGCCGAGGGTGGCGTGGTGGCAGCGGAATATCAGCAGCACTTCGGTGAGCAGAACTATGACTCCGAGGGTAACTACACCGGCGAGAAGCTCGACAGTGATAGCACCTCTGAAGGCCAAGAAGCTTGGGCCGAATTCTATGCAGAGCAGGGTCTTGACGCTCAGGGCAACCCACTCACAGAGGCCGAGGCTGAGGAAATCATCGAGGAAGCCATTGTGGAAGAGATCCTCGAGGAGATGATCGAAGAAGCCATTGTGGAGGAGATTGTCGAAGAGATGATCGAGGAAGCCATTGTGGAAGAGATCCTCGAAGAAATGATCGAAGAAGCCATTGTGGAAGAGATCCTCGAAGAAATCGCCGAGGCCGAGGCTAACGAAGAGTAATTCTTGGCTTTTGCCCAACAGGGCTACAGATTGGCAAAGAACCCCGCTAGCCGGCGGGGTTCTTTTGCGTTTTGGGTTGAGTTCTCAAGCTTTGGTGCTTTCCTGTCGATCAACTCACAACGATGTTCCCCAGTGGTTCGCAATGGACACAGGGGATCTGCACATTCACAACATCTACGGAGCGAGATTCCTGTGAGCTCAAGACGAACCCTCATCCTTATCGGCGCCATAGTCATCGGAGGCCTCGCAGCGTTCCTGACCATGAATTACGTCAAAGGCGTCGAGACAGATAGTGCAGACAAGAATCAGATGGTGACGGTGCTCGTGGCCGCTGGCCCGGTAGCCAAAGGTTCCCCCGCCGATGATGCACTTGCGAGCCAATCCATCCGCACTGCCGAGCGGCGGCGCTCTGAATTACCGGCAAGCGCAGTACTGCGACCAGAAGATATCTCGGGCCAGGTTGCAGCCGTCGACTTTGGTGGCGGCGAGGTCATCACCTCGATGATGTTCCTTCCTGTTCAAGAGCTGACAGGCTCGAAAGGAAGCACCATCGATGCTGGAAACGTCGCTGTCACGATCATGGTTGAGCCAGATGCTGGAGTAGCTGGGCTTGTTCAGCCAGGAGACTCCATCAACATCATGGCCTTGGGACCCGTTGCACCGGGAACAGACGGTGCAGCAACTGCCCCGCTGAGCAAGGCAACAGCCGACCCGTCCGCTCCGTGGACGTTGGGGCAGCCCTATGTGTATGCGTTCCAAGATGTGAAAGTGCTTGGCGTGGGCAAGAACCTCGGTGAGCCAGTCGCAGCCGTGGCCACAGCTCCCGGTGCAGAGCCGGCTCCTGCTGCAGCTCCTGCAACAGATACGAATCTCATCACGGTCCAGATCCCAGCAGATCAGGCGCCGCTGCTGATCTCGCTTCGAGGAGCAGGGTTGTATCTCACGCTGAATCGCCCTGACTATGTACCAGCGCCGATTCCCTTCGTCAGCTCACTTCCCTCCTTCTCCGGTGAAGACGGTCGCTCGCCTTACCCGGCAGCTTCCGCTGAGGCTGTTTCGGCCGCCGGATCTGCTGGGGCAACAGGGCAGTGAGCGACACACTCATGGCAAGCCCTCAGTTTGAAGAGAGAACCGAGTCGGTGCCTGATGTGTCAGTGCCGACTGCCATAGAACAACCCTCGGCCCCCGCTGTGGCCTTGGCACACCCAGCCGAGTACCCCGCTCACGGTATTCAAGTTTCGGTTGCCATAGTTGAGTCTGACGCGCCGACCCGAGATCGCCTCGTGGGAATGTTAAGCGCAGGCGTGACTCCCTTTAACTCGATTGAGGAACTCACTGCCCGCCTCACCGGCACGGTACCCGTGGTAGTCGTGCTTGGCCCCTCATGCGCGAATGATGTCACGTTCGAGATTGCTGAGCGGGTGATGGCTCAGTACCCGATTCTCGAAATGATTCTGATGGTTGAGGAACTCAGTACCTCTCTGCTGCAGCAAGCGCTTCGCGCCGGCGTGCGTGATGTGCTTGCAGTCTCTGGCGATCCCTCTGCTCTTGCTCATGCGGTGCAGCGACTGGCCGTACTGCTTGATCAGATGCAGCGCCAGGCCCAACTCGCGCCAGCAATTGCTCCGACGGGAACCGTAGTTGCAGGCGCGAGTGAAGCGGCTGCTGTTCCCACAGCTCCCGCAGGATCTGACCGAGCACCAGGGGCGCTCGAGGCCGTCAATGGTCAAGTGCTCACTGTTTTTTCAACCAAAGGCGGCTCGGGTAAGTCTGTTATTGCAACCGCTCTGGCCACGGCGTTGGCCCAACGCTCAGACAAGCCGGTTTGCCTAGTTGACGCCGACCTGCAGTTCGGTGATGTGGCGGTGATGCTCAAGCTCATTCCTCGTCACACCATCGTGGACGCAGTTGCTGCGCTTGATCGACTCGATGCGCCGCTACTCGATAGCTTTTTGGTCACCCATGAGGAGTCCGGCCTCAAGGTGTTGCCAGCTCCGCTCGAGCCTGCATTCGCAGATCAAGTGGGTGCCACAGAGATGGTGGCAATCATTGAGTTGCTGCGGTCGTTTTGTTCGTACGTCATTGTTGATACGCCCTCGTATTTCAATGATGTGGTGCTCGGCCTTGTTGAAGCCTCCGACAAAGTGCTGTTGGTCTCTGGCCTAGACATTCCGAACGTCAAGAACGTCAAGATTGGCCTGCAGACACTTCGCCTTTTGAATACCCCCATGGAGAAGCTCCTTCTGGTTCTGAATCGGGCCAATTCCAAGGTCAAACTCGATGTTGGCGAGGTGGAACGAACACTGCAAATGAAGGCCGATGTGCTTGTTCCCAGTGACGTTGTGGTTCCCCAGTCGGTCAACAAGGGTGAGCCTGTGGTCATCTTCGCCCCGAAATCTTCAGTCAGTAAGTCTATTTACAGCTTGGCCGAAATGTTTCTTCCCCAAGAAGCTCAGAAAAAGCGGTTCCTCGGCCGATCAGAGTAGTGACGCTTTGGCCTGAATACTGCGGCCTGAGCTCAGAGCAACCTCGTTTCTTTCGCCCCTACATCGGAGCTTCCCGTGTCACTTTCAGAACGACTTCATAATCAGCAGTCCAGTCCCCTTGCGGGTGGCTCGGCGTTGCTTCCGCCAGTAGCGCAACCAACTCCCGCCGCGACTGCAACTCAGGCCGCACATGCGCCTACCGCTCCTCGCCAGGATGCAGCCGCCACAGAGTTGCGGCACCGGGTGCATCAGCTCCTGATTGATGAGCTCGGCCCGATCCTGTTCGATAACCGGCTGTCTGAGGATGAGCTTCGTCGGCGAGTCAACGAACAACTCCAGGCCGCAGTGGCCCTTGAGCGTGTTCCGCTCTCTGCTGCAGATAAAGCACGCCTGATTCAAGACGTTACCGACGATATTTTGGGTTACGGACCGATTGATTGCCTGCTCAAAGACGAAGCAGTGACCGAAATTATGGTGAATGGCCCAGATCGAGTCTTTGTGGAACGCGATGGCAAACTCACCAAGGACCCCAGCGTCAGATTCCTCGATGAAGATCACGTGCGACGCGTGATCGATAAGATTGTTTCGGCAATTGGTCGCCGCATCGATGAGTCCACCCCGATGGTTGATGCCCGCCTTCCTGATGGTTCCCGAGTGAACGCAGTCATTGCCCCCCTAGCTATAGGCGGCCCCTTCCTGACGATTCGTAAATTCTCCGCAGACCCTCTGCAGATCGAGGACCTGATTCGCTTTGGGTCAGTCAACGCTCATGCAGCTGAGTTCTTGCAGGCTTGCATTCTTGGTCGCCTGAACGGTGTGGTATCGGGTGGAACCGGCTCTGGCAAGACCACGATGTTGAACGTATTGTCCAGCTTCATTCCAGGTGATGAGCGAATCGTGACCGTGGAAGATGCCAAGGAGCTGCAGCTACATCAGGAACACGTGCTGTCGATGGAGTCTCGTCCTTCCAACGTTGAAGGTCGTGGCGAGGTCACCATCCGTGACCTTGTGAAGAACTGCTTGCGTATGCGCCCTGACCGCATTGTGGTTGGCGAGTGTCGTTCTGGTGAAGCCCTCGACATGTTGCAGGCTATGAATACCGGCCACGACGGATCACTCACCACGGTTCACGCAAACAGCCCACGAGACACGCTCGCACGCCTCGAGACGCTGGTGCTGATGGCTGGATTCGATCTACCCATTCGAGCAATTCGTGAGCAGATGGCCTCTGCAATCGACATCATCGTGCAACTCACGCGACTTCGCGACGGTACTCGTAGAGTTACCCACATCACCGAGGTTCAAGGCATGGAGGGTGACATCATCACCTTGCAGGATGTGTTCCTGTTCGACTTTGGTGCCGGCGTGGATGAGCACGGCCGATTCCGTGGCGAGCTTCGAGCAACTGGGGTGCGCCCCAAGTTTGCCGAGAAGCTCGCTGATCAGGGCATCCTTCTGGGAGCCGAAGTCTTTAATCCCAACACGGGCATGCAGGTTCAGTCAGGTCGGTTGTGAGCGCTCGGGGAGCGACTCGCCTGTTGCGGGCATTGACCGCGAGCGCTGCGCTCACGGCGCTGACCCTCTTTGGTCTGGGTGCAGCTGGAATCGCCACGGCAGCGACCTCGGCCGAACCCTCTGCCCCATCAGGAACTCCCGTCGTGCGCGTGGGCCAAGTTGACGCCACGCGTGACCCAGCAACCCTGCAGGGTTGGCTTACCGGAGCTCCGATTGGTGATTTGAAAATCGCCGTTGCGGGTGCTGCAGCTACACCAGCAGGCGCTCAGCTGAGTTCTGAACTTGGCCGCAGAACCAATGTGGTAGTTGTGCTTGACAACTCCGCGAACCTTGGCAATGCGGTTGTGCAACTGTCGAAAAAAGCAATCGCACCGTTGATGCCTGGGGCTGGAGTTGTTGACTCGCTCAGCATTGTCAGCACCGGCGGCGCGAGCAAGGTCGAGATTGCAAACAGCAACTCCGCTGCTCAAGTGCAAGAAGCGCTTGATCGGGTTCGTCCACTTGGCGAATCAGCCACCTGGGACGGCTTGAGCGCAGCTGCAGATCTGTTAGAGAACCGGGGGAGCGGTACGAATGGCACGGTGGTGCTCTTTGCGGCTTCCTCAAGTACTGCTCTGAACGGCGGATCATCAACCGCTCTTGCTGCGCTGCGCAAAGCCGGCGTGGATCTGCAGGTTGTTGCGGCCGAAAGCGATCCAAATCTGCCCGGGATCAGCTCGATGGTTGCAGACCTTGGGGGCTCACTACAGGTCCTGAATTCTGATACTGAAATTGTTCCTCAGTTCAATAACACAGCCCAGATCCTCAAGGGCCGCTTTGAATTGCAGCTCAACACCCCGGCAGGAACGAACGCGGTTGTTCCGGTTACCCTGAGCGCCGGCTCGGCAGCTAGCAGCATTGCCGTTGTGCCCGGCTTGCTGCGTGTCGGTTCTGCCTCGTTGGCCGCAACTCCAGAAAACTCGCAGGGGCTCTTCGGGTTTCTGAATAACCCGATGATGCAATGGCTGATCGTGCTGCTTGGGGTTGCCGCCGTGATTGTCATTGCGTGGACCGTGCTCTCGATGGTGATCCCGGATGAGAACAGCCTGAATCGCCGGTTGCGTCCCTACGAGGAAGCTGCTGTTGGGCCTTCAGAGGCTGACCTCGTGGGCGTTGAGGGCCACGCCACAGTGCCGATTATTCAGCGAGCCGTTGCCATGACGGGGTCGATCGCTGATCGTCGAGGTCTCACCGAAAAGCTCGAGACTGATCTTGAGCGAGCGAATCTTCCACTGCGCGCGCCCGAGGTGCTGTTCTTTGTGGCTGCTGCAGGCGCAACGCTGATGTTGTTGACTTTCCTGCTGACCCGCAGCCTGATCCCAGCGATTGTCGCAGGAATCCTGGCCGTGGTGATTCCACGAGCAGTCCTCAACCTGCGGATCCGGCGCCGCCAGAAGGCCTTTGGGGATCAACTGCCAGATACGCTGACCCTGTTGGCGGGAACCATCCGCGCTGGTTACGCCGTGTCACAGGGCTTTGAGTCCGTCTCTACGGAGATCTCGGAGCCAATGGGCCGAGAGCTGCGCCGGGTAGTGACCGAAACCCGCTTGGGCCGCACACTCGAAGAATCCTTGGAGTCGGTTGCTGAGCGGATGGACAGCGCCGACTTTGCTTGGGCGGTCATGGCAATTCGAATCCAACGTGAGGTGGGTGGAAACCTCGCCGAGCTGCTCTCCACTGTGGCCGAGACAATGACTCAGCGTGAGCGCCTGCGCCGAGAGGTTTCTACGCTCACCGCTGAAGGCCGCATGAGCGCCATGATCATCGGACTCTTGCCTCCGGGTTTGGCCATCGTGATGTGGGTAATGAACCCCGCCTATATCAGCGAACTCTTCAAGCCGGGATTGGGATACATGTTGCTAGGCGCAGCCGTGCTGATGATGGGCATCGGATTTGCCTGGATGAAAAAAACCATCACGATCGAGGTCTGACAGATGTCTCCACTGTTGTTGCTCCCCACCATGCTGATTGCACTTGCAGTTGGCACTGTTGCCTACACCGTCATCACCCAGCTCGAAGAGCGCAAGATGATGCGGTCATCCTTGCGACGCCTTGATGGGTACGAAGTTGAAAACCAGCGAAGCCAAGAGATGCTTGATCCGTTGCGTGATCGGGCGTTCGCACCGCTCATCAGCGGCCTCACCGGGATCGGTCGACGCCTTACCCCTGCTGGCTATGTCGAGAAGGTGCGGCTCAAGTTTGTGCATATGGGAAACAATTCCCCTACAGCTGTTGATCGGTTCTTGGCGATTCGCGTTGCAACCGTAGTAGGCGCAGCGCTGGTGTTCTTGGTGTTCTTCGTGTTTAACCTGTCGGGGCTGACGGGAAACATGAAGCTGGCTGCCGGTGGGCTCTTGATGCTGGTTCTGGTGATCGGACCGGACTCTTCGTTGAATCGCAAGGTTGCAGCGCGACAGCTTGCAATGCAACGTGCGCTGCCCGATACGCTCGATCTGCTGACCATCTCGGTTGAGGCAGGTCTTGGATTCGAACAGGCACTTGACCGGGTGATTACTGCAGTTCCTGGTCCGCTTACCGATGAGTTCGCCCGTATGCTTGGCGAAACCCGAGCTGGAGCTGCCCGCTCGGATGCCCTCAGAGCTATGGATGAGCGGTGCGATGTTCCCGAGTTGCGAGCCTTTGTTCTTTCAATCATTCAGGCCGACAACTTTGGTGTGTCCATTGGGCGAGTCCTTCGTGCTCAAGCTGAAGAAATGCGAATCAAGCGTCGCCAGCTTGCTCAAGAACGTGCCCAGAAGGCTCCCGTAAAGATGCTCATTCCGATGGTGTTCTGCATCTTCCCGGCGCTGTTCTTAGTTGTGCTCGGCCCCGCGATGCTCTCGATCAAGAAGAGCATGTAGGCCAGTGCCGGCACCTGCCACGAGCGATGCCGAGCTAGCTCTATCGGAGCCAAAGCCCACACCGGGCACCTATGTGCCGATTATGTGGGTATTCGCTGGATTATCGGCGCTCATAGCGGCGGCGCCCATCTCGGATAACAGTTTCTTGACTCATCTGGCCACTGGTCGGCTGATTCTAGATAGCGGCCTTCCGAACCAGAACCCGTTCTTGTACTCCAGCACGGACTTTCCAGTGCCGAGCTACTGGTGGTCGATTCTGCTGGGCGCTGTTGATTGGGCCGCTGGAGCAACCGGACTGCGCTTGCTTACCGCTGGGTTAGCAGGCCTGCTTGGGGCCTTGCTGGTGCGCATGACGGCTAGCGCCGAGGCCACTGAGCTAGTCGCCGCAGCCTCGCCCTCGGCTGCTGAGGTCACGCAAGACGGAAGTTCGCTGCCTGGCTTACTCGCAGTGTTGCTGCCCGCTGGGCTGGGATTCATCTGCTTGTTGAGCTTTCTGAATGGTCGGCCGCACCTGATTGGGTTTGTGCTGCTGGCCCTCATGGTCTTGGTCTGGAAAGAGGGTCGCTCTGCGTGGTGGTTGCTGCCCATCTTTGCAGTGTGGGTCAACGTTCATGGGTCTTGGCTGTATGGCTTGATCGTGCTGGGTATGTATCTGGTGGCCACCACGATTGACGCTCGCAAGTTGATGCCAAAGCAGTTTGCACTCGCCGGCACCGCACTGCTTGGAGTGCTGATTGGCGGGGCGCTCTACCCTGATCGGTTCGCGCTGCTGTTGTTGCCAGCCAAGCAATTTGGCGACCCAATTGAGCGTGAGGCCTTGCAGAGTTATCAGGAGTGGGGCCGGGTGGGATTCGATCAGCCCATGTTGTGGATGATGCTTGCCATTGCCATCTTGGCAATCTTCGGCTGCATACGTCAGCGGCACTATGCCATGACGGTGATGGTCGGGTTGTTAGTCGTCCTCGGATTCTCGGGACTGCGACTCGTTCCGATTGCAGCCGTTGCGTTGTTGCCTTTTGCTGCAATTGGCCTGCGCGGAATCGGAACCGTTGGGCTGCCTTCGGGTCGAATGGCAAAGGCAGTCGGCGGGTTTGGCCTGCTGCTCTGCGCGGCGGCGGGTGCGCGCTGCGTGATTGCTCCGAGCTACCAACTCGATTCGTTTCCGGTGGCTGCTGTTGACTGGTTAGAAGCACGAGATTTAGTTGGCAACGACACGCGTGTGACTACCCACGATTTTGCTGGCAACTATTTGGAGTGGCGATACGGGGAACAGGCAAATACGTGGGTTGATGATCGCCCTGGGGCCGCAACCATGGTTGCCTACGTAAACATGTTGCGCTTGAGCGATGGCTGGCAACAGTCGCTTGCCGGATCCAACGGCGATGTTCTGATCTGGCGAACCTCCGACAAGCTCACGGGACAACTCAAGAAGGACCCTGAATGGGTAGTCGGAACCCAGGCTGGGGAGTTCACGGTGTTCTGCAAAGCCGAACTGGCGGATCGCTGCAGCTAACGAACTACTGACTGTGCTGGGCTTAGTTGGGCCAGCTTCGAGGTTCGGTGGCACGAGGCTTGTGTTCCGGCGAGGTCCAGTCACGGCGCCAAGAGTCATGGTCGGGCCCTGCCAAACTTGGGGTCTCTCCAGAGCGGGCCCGCTTGCGTGCGCTCCACCAATCGCTGTTGGTTTCGTCTGCAAGCTCGGCCACCGCTTGCTCGATACTCACTGCAAAGCTGCGCGCATCTTGGCCATCCTCGGGCAGCAACGGAGCCCCAATGTTAACTACAACTGTTTGGGGGTTCAGCGTCTTGCTGCCTTTACGCAACACGCGACCGGTGCCCTCGAGGTGAATCGGGATGATCGGAATACTGCACTTCACCGAGAGGTAGGCGGCGCCGCCTTTGTGTGGGAGTCCCCAGCCGTCCATTGATCTTCCGCCCTCCGGGAAGATCAGGAGCGACCAGCCATCAGCGAGCAGCCCCGCTGCACGGTCTGCGGAGCGCCGACTGACCTTGTTGCGCTCCATCGGGACTGCCCCATATGCCCAAGCAGCCAGGGCTGCGCTGCGGCGAGAGTCAAAGAAGTAGTCAGCCGCTGCGGCAACCACAAGCTGCTGACGCCAAGGCTTTGGAATCGTGGTGAGCAGAAGTGCCGTATCGAGATGGCTCTGATGATTGGCAACAAAGATTGCGGGTCCGCTGAGAGCATCGATTCGATCAGCGTTTCGAACCTGCGGCCTGCACGCAGCCAAGGTAACTGCGCGACCTACCGTTTCGAGCACGGCAGTGCGAGTGGCCTGAGCGAGCGGGGAACGCGCCCACTCAGTGTCATAAAAATCTCCAAGCTTGCTTGCCTGGGCAACTGGCTCCACCCCGCGAGGGGTAGCAGCAGCGGTATACGGGAAACCCAATCCACGCAGAAAGTTCAGCGGATTGGGAACCTGAACCTTCACGTAACGGCCCTATCCATTGCAGCCCTGTTCATGTCACGTCTGCCATTCCGAGCGGAGGATTCTTGACATAGGTGATGCTGGGCTCAGGACCGAGCACCTCCGAGGCCATCTCGAGTGCGTCCGCCAAGGTAGATGCTGGCCGGAAGCCCAAGCGCCGAACCGTTGCAGGGTCTCCACCCACAATGATGACTTGGCTCAAGTGCTCAAGTGCGTGACTGCCCCAATACCACATGTAAAACGGGTGCACCCCGTGGTAAGCGTGAGAGGTTCGGTACAGATGCCGATACCACTCATCGGTTGCAAAGCTGGTTTCGAACCGCTGCTCAATCTGAATCGGATCAGTGGTCTCGGCTAGTACCTGCTCAAAGAAATCAATGTACGAGGGGTGATGCACGGGGTGGAACTCATTGGTCGTCGGGTGCGTCATGATCAGCACGCCGCCCTCACGAACAACAGGCTTGCCCTTGTACATATTGAAGAAGTAACCAAGCCCCAAACACATCACCAAAATGGGATTCATAATTGAGTTGACGTTGTAGGGACCCACATACGGAAGCCCGTACAAGACAATGTCGGTTTGGCCTTCAACCGAAACGAGTTGCTGTTTGTACACCTCGGCCGTGGTCAGTTTGTGAACTGCCTCGACCTCGCCAGCATGAACCGAGGTCAGCGCATACGGGGCTTCCCAAGAATGCAGAATCCTTCGCCGACTGCTCGGGGGAAGGCGGTCAAGCCCAGTCTTGACGCCCAAGAACGTGGCCCGATCCCTGGCTGACCATTCCCATTCGCGCTTAGCAAGAACCGAGAGCGGCCCGTCACCAAACAAGTCGTTGTTGACGGTGGTCTCGATCTGGAACACGTTGATTCCCGCAGACCTGAGCACGTCACCTTGGCGCCAATTGCTGCGATGCAACTCCGAGTTCTCTTGGTCCATGAACGACTTGGTATTGCGCATGGTTTTGACGTTGTGATGGTGGCGGATGCCTTGGTATCCAGAGAGCCCCGTGGCAGTTGACTTCCACCCACCATCCATTGAAACCAGGTTGATGTTCACATAGATGATCAGGTCAGATTCAGCTGCCCGCTTGGACATCTGCACCTCTTCGCCGTGGCGAGTCTCACCCAGCATGACCATGCCGTCGGGGTCTTCAGCATCGTGGTTGTACAACTGACCGCGTGGCGCAAAGGCATCGTAAATGCGATCGCCAAGGCAGTACCGCAGCTCTGCTTCGGTCATCCGTCGGTGCAGTGCTAGAGCCGCAATGATGTGGATATCGTCCACTCCCGCATCGGCAGCTAGGTCGAGTACGGCTTCAATAACACGCTGGCGAATATCGGGTCGCCGCATCTTCGGTAGCGGCAATGAGATGTCGTCAAACGCAATGGTGAGCTTCATGCCGGCGAAGAGTTGCGCTGGCAGCGGGTCAGAATCCACCGGGTTGAGCAGCGCATCGCGTATGGCTTCATCTGGGTGCTCAAGGCCGGGCAGCGGCTCGGGCGGGTAGATAATGCGGCTGCGTCCTGCGGGCAGGCGCTCGAGACGGAACTGTTCGCCGCTATGCAACAACACTGGTGGCGTTGAGCGGTCGACATCAAGAACTAGTCCGGGTCGCGGGGCAGCAAGTTGCTTACCGCGCCGCTGTGCAGGCTGGCCCGACGCGGACTTGCCCGTTGAAGTTGATCGTGGCTGATGGGATCGCGGTTGCTGGCTCAACGTCGAGCCGCCTTCCTAGTCGAGAGCATGGGTGCTGCGGGGTAATCGGGGGAGTGCAGATCAAAGGCGATCTTGATGCCACCTCGGCTACCCGAACTGCTGGCATGGGCAAGGGCTTCTGGGAATCGAGTCAGCGGGTAGGTGGCGGAAACAAGGCGCCCAAGATCGGCTGCGGCAACGAGTTCGGCGGCAAGGTCGAAACTGCGTATCGGTGTGCCTTGGATGATTTCTGTTCCATAGGTGTAGGCGCCGGTGAGAGAGATTTCCCGCTGCCAGAGTGGGGTGAGGTCAACCGTTTGCACCCCAGGCATGCCAACCATAATCACGCGTCCACCCGGACGAGTCACGGCTAGGGCTGTGCGAAGGCTTTCGGCGCTTCCCACGCAATCGATCGTCACGTCAGCACCACCCGTAAGTCGGCTGTACGGGTCATCTTCAGGGTGCACTGAGCCCTCTGAGCTCAACAAGTGTGTGCCCACCGTGCTCCGCACAACTCGAATCAGTTTCGGTGGCTCGCAGACCACCGTGGGTTTGGCGCAGGCAGTGCTGAACTCTCGGCCGAAGCTCTGTTGATGGGCGTACTTGGCCGCCAGGATCAATTGTTTGGGTGGCGACCAGCGATTGAGTGCCGCGATAGTCGTCAGGCCTAGCGTGCCAGCACCAATCACAACCACGGTCTCATCGGGCTGCACATCGGCGGATAGCGCTGCATGCAGGCCGCAGGCAGTTGGTTCGATCATCACTGCATCCGAGTCGCTGAGCTCGTCAGGAACGGGGTGTAACTGGCTTGGGTGCGCAAGCATCTCGGTTGACCAACCGCCGCCCGTATCGCAACAGAATCCAGTCTGGAGTCCGGCCTCGAGACAGCCATGTGTGATTCGCTCGCAGTTGCCGAGCCTTCCGTCAGCACAGGCAGTGCATAGCGGGCTCAGTCCTCGAGCAACGCAGCCGAGCACGGGTTCAACAACCACCCGCTGGCCGTTGGGATCGTCGGCTACGACCTCGTGGCCAGGAGTAAACGGGAACGAGACAATCGTTTCAAACCAGCGGCTTGACTGCCCATGCACGGTTGCCAAGTCCGAACCGCAGATTCCGGCCATTCGCGGTGCAATGCGCACCCACTCCGCGTTTGGCAGATCGGCCTGAGGCAGCTCTTTGAGCTTGAGCGGACCAAGGCGTGTTGGGGTGCTTGGGCGCAAGGTATTGGCAATTAGCGCAGCACCAAACCGAGCAATCTCGTAGTCAACGACGAGTGCCTTCATGCTTGGCCTCGCACAGTCGAGGAGGAGGGCCGCCAGCGGGTTGCGAAGGGCAGCACCGAATGGCGAAAACCTTTGGCCTGTCGAAAGTCCTCAACAAGCCAACCGCGTTTGCGGGCAATGGATGCCAACCGCGGTTCGGGGTTCACCGCTACGGGAAATCCAACGGCTTCGAGCATGGGTAAGTCAGAGGAGGAGTCGGCATACGCGACGCTTTGTTCAAGCAGCAGGCCCTCGGCTGCGCAGTACTCGGCCAGAATGCTGGCACGGGCTTCTACCGTGGGTGGAACCTCATCAAGTTGGCCAGTGAGCGTGAGTCGTCCGGAACGGTCAAGGGCTGTGCCGAGTCGGGCGCAGATCACATCATCAAACAGCGGCATAAGTGGTTGGATGATGAAGTCCAACGCACCGGTAATTAACACGGTGCGATGCCCCAGCGCTCGGTGCTCTCGAACCCGCCGAATAGCAGCCGGAAATGACCGTTCCAGCAGCATTGCCGAGAAGTGCTCGAGTGCGTCCTCGTCGAGTTGCTCAACGAGTGCACCGTCGTAGCGTCGGTAGAAGGATCGCAAAAAGTCTGAGCGATCCTTGCGGTCTTGGGCCAACAACGAGGGGCCCTCGGCCAGTGTCCGCGCAGCGAACCTCAAGCGTTCAGCCGTGGGCATGCGCCGGGTTGCCATCCATGCATATGAGGTCACCACGTTTGACGCAATCAGCGTGTTCTCTAAGTCGAACGCAGCCATATGGCGCTCGGGTGAGAGCACGGCTCGACGCAATCGCTCCGGGCGGGCTTCGGCGTTACTTCGAGAGGGCGAGGACCGTGCTCGTCCGTGTTTGACTACCGAAGGCAAATGGATCTGCGTGATGTACGCGTCCCAGTCAATGGCAGCGGGGTCGAGCCCAAAGAGCGCTTGTTCTGTCGGATCTAGTGAGTCCCACAGTGTGAGCAGGTGCGCAACCCCGTACTCGGCCTCGCATTCGGTGTAGGCCCCATAGAGCTCAACATAGGACTTTGCTCGCTCGGTCTGAGAGCGGCGCTCTTCAATGGTTGCACCCAGCTGCGCGCCCGCTCCTCGTAAGGGCAGATTGATGACCACTTTCTCGGCTGCGCGAAGCACAACACCTGCCCGACTGAGTTGGCCTTCTACTCGACCGCGTCCAGGAAAGCTCCAGTCGGGCACGATGATGGGCTGCCCGTGCTGGTCATAGAGGGGATGCTCGGTGAACCATTCGCGAACCCGGTCCACCAATCTCTGGTACTTCAGCGGGTTACGCGACCCACTCGCAACTTGCACAATATGTGGCTGGCCCGGCGCCTGTGCAGGAACGTCTGCGTCGCGACCAGCCGTGGCGATGATTGCTGCCACCACAATGTCTACGGGGATGACATCGACAACACCCTCGGGCACCCCTGGGAACTCTTTGAGCAGACCGCGGGCATAGGACAAAATGATCGGCTCAGCCATGCGGAAACCGCGAATCCAACCGGGTTTAGGTTCAAGTAAAGCTGACTCGATGATTGAGGGTCGCACCACGCTGAGTCGGGCAGCAGAGTCTCCGTGGGAGCGAAGAGTCTGGGCCGTGGCCACCTCGCTCAGCGCTTTGGTAAAGGCATAGGCATCGGGCCAGCCAACCGAGGCGGCACGGGCGCGACCAATCTCTACCATGCGGGCATGCGCCCACTCTTTGCGTAGCGCTTCGGTGCGCTCGGCTAGCAGCGGACCGCCGGCGGAGCCAAGTTCGAATCTTGCCCGATCCCCAAACTCTCGAAGCTTGTCAGGCGAACGGCTCTCTGCGTCGGTGTCGCTTCGAGACCGACGAGCGGCTGCAACCTCGGCACGCCAATCCAAGGTCGAGACAAAGTCGTTGCTGTCAACTGGTTCTTCAAGTGCCGAGCCGCGACGATTACCAGCCACGTAACAGGTACTCACGCAGACCAGGTGAGGCGACACCCCAAGCTCATGCAGCATCTCTGCGATGCGCACCGGCCCGAGCAGGTTGACTTCAACCGCTCGGTCAAGTGGAGAGTCGAACGCAACAGTGGCCGCTGAATGAATCACCGTGGTGCAACTCGCTAGGGCCGCACGGCCAGCTTCGTCAAGGCCAAGTCCATCAGTGCCAACGTCACCCGAGACTGCCTGCACCCGGTTTGCCATTTGCTCAAAACCTTCAGCGCTGAGTTCCTCACGCAAGCGATCAAAACAGTCATTGCGAAGGATCTCTTTTTCTACTCGCTGCTGGGCTGAACTGCGGCGGCCATCACGAACCAACAACACGAGTTGGCAATCGGGAACGCAGCGAAGCAGTCGCTCGACGAGGGCCGTTCCCACAAAACCTGTTCCACCCGTAATGAAGATTCGTTGCCCGCTCAGGTTCTGCAGAATCATGTCTGTTGCGCCGCCCCGCGCTCCGAGACATCGGTGCGGTGTTGTGCCCGTTGGGCATGGCGTTCGATGGCTAGGAGCACAAGTTCATCAATCAAATCAGGGTAGGACAGCGCAGTTGCTTGCCACAGCATTGGATACATCGAGATCGGTGTAAAGCCCGGAATGGTGTTGATCTCGTTGACCAAGAAGCCTCGGCCAGGCTGTTCGGCGGTGCCTTCCTCGTAGAACACATCCACTCGGGCCATTCCCTCGGCTCGTAGAGCAGTGAACGTTCTCACGGCTAACTCGCGCAGTTCCTCTGAAGCTGCTGGCGAGATCTGTGCTGGGATCACGCTTTGTGCAGTGCCGTCGGCGTACTTGTCCTCGTAGTCATAGAACTCTGCAGCCGGAATGATTTCTCCCGCAACGCTGGCTCGCGGCGAGCGGTTTCCGAGCACAGCAACCTCGAGTTCGCGCGCAACTACGGCCTCTTCGACCACGGCAATCTCGTCGTATTCAAAGGCAAGCTCCAACGCCCTAAGCAGCTGTTCTGAGCCGTGTGCTTTGGTAATCCCAATCGAAGAACCCATATTGGCGGGCTTCACAAAGATGGTTTCACCCAACACCGCAATCAGTTTTGCTGCAAGCTCTTGGGCCTGGTCTAGCTCTGTGACACGCACGGCTGCCCAGCGGGGTTGAGCAATCCCTGCGGCGTCGAGAACGGTTTTGGCCATGGCCTTATCCATGGCGACCGCCGAACCGAGCACGCCAGCACCGACATAGGGCACCTGAGCCATCTCGAGCAGGCCTTGCACAGTGCCATCCTCGCCGTTGGGACCGTGAAGAATCGGCAACACCACCGTGGGCGGGTCCTCGGTCGAACTGCTCAGGATCTCGAAGGGCTGCAGTTCGGGGCCATCGATCTTGAGGGAATCGGGAAGCTCGTCTGCTCGGCCTTGCTCAATGAGGTCAGCTGCTTCTTGGGCGAGGAGCCATGCTCCCTCTTTGGTGATTCCAATGGGAGTTACCTCATAACGGGCCAAGTCAACGGCTCGCAGCACATGGCTGGCAGAGATTTTGCTGATGTCATGTTCGGCAGATCGCCCTCCAAAGAGGACCACAAGGCGAACTCTGGTGGGTAAAGGCACTGCAGAAGTGTACGCAGCTGAGAGAATCAAGGAATGCGCTTCTTCATTGCAGAGCTCGCAGCCCAGTTAAATGGGCGTGTTCTAGGGGGTACCGCCGGTGACGGGGCT
>JBAXCX010000030.1:0-24464 GCA_037141255.1 Actinomycetes bacterium
CGGATCGGCTAGCTGCAACGCACCTAGGTTCCGGTTGAGTTGATCTCCTAGCACCCAGACCGTTGAACGAGCGCTCATCCTCTTGCTAGGGGAATCCATCATTGCCTCTGATGACCCGATTCTTTATGTTTGGAAAGCCGATCAAGCACCGCTCTCGCCTGTGTCGGATGAGTCTTCGGTGACGCCCGGAATCGGCGAGATCGGAGAGATTCCGGCAAGAAGAAGGTAGAAGTACCACAACACGCCCAACACAGTGACTGAAAAGATAATGACTCCTATAGTCAGGAGGATTTTCTCACTCATTGGTCGCCCCAATTTTCACCCGCAAGTAGTAGCGCTCCAAGAGCATGAATCGAGGGCACCCAGAGCCCAACAAAGATTCCCTGCAGTTTATTTCCGCTGGCCCAAAGCCCCACCGACAGCACCAGCGACAAGAAACCGGCAGTCATAAAAATCAACTTAATCCTCATCAGCGGACGACTCAACAGCTGCTTGAGCGTTACTGGTTTTGCAGCATTCATTCGTTCTCCTCGAAAATCGCAGGGGTGTCACTATCCCCAGCCTGACATTACAGCGGGCACCTGCCAAGACAACTTCACCCTGCTGTTGTGCGTGCAGAACGTACAAGCAACTGTTCAATCGGAAACTCACAAGATCCGAAAGTCAACGGCTGCATTATCCAAAACAGAGTTCACCAATACAACCACGGCTTTTTCGGCCATCCCCGGATTAGCCGGTTGCGTTGAAAAGTCGGCGGTAGCTAAACACTTGACCTACCGCTACTCGGGCTGTTTCCCCGGCGATTTGCTGGGCGGTGGGTGTACCGCTCGTGGGTGAGACTCGCTCGCGAATTCCGATCTCGTGAGCGATACTTTGCAGACGTCGATTGTGGTAGCTATCTGAGACCAGCGTGACTTGATTGATGTTCTCTTTCCGCAACACGCGTTTGGCCGCAGCGAGCGATTCCCAACTGCTCGAACCGGTGTCGACGAGGAGTAAGTCTTTTTCTGGAACTCCGGCTTGAATCAGATATTTGTACCCGGCATAAGCCTCGGTGAATCGATCCGCAGGCAGCTTCGAACCCGTGAGCATGATGCGAGGAGCCACTCCGCCTCGGTACAGCGCAAGGGCGTGCTCCAATCTTCGCTGCAACGCCGGGCTTGGACGACCGTCATACTGCGCAGCGCCCAGAACAAGGACTGCGTCGGTTGGTTCACGCTGATCGGAGCGAGAAGCTGCGTAAACCTGAACGGTAGTAACAGCTAGGTACACAAGAACAACTGCAACGAAGAGTGCAAGTAGTCGTCGGACCCATCGCAGCATCTTTGGCGTCTCAAGCAGTCAGTTCAACACGATCAAGTGTTGCCTGCAACCGCCGAAGGACCTCGGCACGGCCAAGTATTTGCATGGACTCAAACAAGGGGGGTCCTACGCTTCTTCCGGTGACTGCAACACGCACGGGCGCCTGAAACTTGCGGCGATTCGCACCCATCTCTTCGGCGAGAGCCATGAATGATTCATGCAGTTCCGATGCCGACCATTCCCATGCGGCAATTCCTGTGATGCAGGCCGTCAGCCATCTCGCCGCATCTGGCCCCATGGCCTTGTCCCATGCCTTCTCATCGATCTCAGGATTTTCCAGAAAGAGAAAATCCACATAGCCCGGCACCTCGGCCAGTGTCTCTACCCGAGTTTGCACCTCGGGAAGAATCTGCAGCAGTCGCTGCGCATTCTCAGGGTTGGACTCAAAGCGCTTATACCAATCGGCGGCGGCGATAAACGGCGCGGAACGCTCTGCAAACTCCTCAGGCGGGAGCGCACGCAGATGCTCCCCGTTCACGAACAGCAACTTTTTCGTATCAAAAAATGCCGGGCTAGAACTCACCTGAGCGATCTCGAACATGGTTGGGAACCCATCGGTCAAACTCAGCGGATCAAGCCGAACCTCTTGCCCGTCCTTTGGGCCCCACCCGAGGGTGGACAGATAATTCACCATGGCTTCAGGCAGAAACCCGCGATCCTTGTACTCCATCAATGACACGTCATCGCGGCGTTTCGACAGCTTCTTCCGCTGCTCATTCACGATGAGTGGCATGTGCGCAAACTCGGGGATCGGCCCGGGGGTGTTCAGAGCTTCACGCAGAAGCAGGTACTTCGGGGTCACGTTGATTAAGTCTTCGCCCCGGATCACATGTGTGATTCCCATGAAGGCGTCATCGCTGGCGTTCGCTAAGAAAAACGTGGGCGACCCATTTGCCCGGCGGATCACGAAGTCTTCGATGTTGGCGTGCTCGACGGTAATTTCCCCGCGGATCAGATCGTTCCAACTCGTAGCTCCGCTCTCTGGGACACGGAAACGAACCGCACGGCCGTCACCCGCGCCAAGGTTGCGATCCCGGTCAGCTGGGTCGTAGGCCTTATTGCCAAATTGAGCGCGATCCTCCTCTGCAATCGCAGAGGACCAGTACGCTGCTCCCAATTCTAAAAGGGCATCAACTGCGAGCTGATGCGCGGCATTTCGAGATGACTGCAGAATAGGTTCCTCATCCCAGTCCAAACCCAGCCAAGTCAGCCCTTGGTAGATCACCTCAATCAGCTCTGGCTTGGATCGGTCAAGGTCCGTGTCTTCGATTCGGAGCAGGAACGAACCTCCCGTATGGCGTGCCTCCAGCCAGTTGAACAGGGCTGCTCGTGCACTACCAAGGTGAAGGTAACCCGTAGGAGATGGGGCGAATCGGACACGTACCGGATTGGTCACCATGCAGAGTTTAGTTGCTTCACTTCACAACCTGAGTTCTTCAGCTGAGTCGTCCAACGCATGACCGATCACTGACCCCTGTTCTTCGTCATCGCATCCGCATGCAGAAACTCTGCGAGGTCTATCAGCTCACGGGGGCGCCAAAGTAGGAGGCGTTCTACTATGGGCCACCCGGTAGAGAACAGGATCGATATGGACGAAGGAAGTGAATTTGAAGATGTGCCGGCCATCGCCACTGGGGAGAAGCCTCCTCCCTACATCCGGGTCACGAACTTCCGTTTAGCAGTAGCGGCAATTGTGGGTGCCGTGCTGATTCTCGGCCTAGTAGCACTGCTCCTAGATAGGCCAGACCCAACTGACCCCACCTCTTCGCTCGACAGCAATGGTCGCCCAACCACCACCGTCAGGGAAGTTCCCTCAGATGCTTCTCGCATTGCGACAACAAAGCCAAGTGTTGCCGTCCTGAAGGTGTTTGCCAACAAGCCCTCCGACTGGGATACAGCCAAGCCAGTGCTGCTGTTCAAGTCGACCATAACGATTCCACAGAGCAGTCAAGATGGAGTTGCCGCCCGCGAGCCATTGCCAACAACAGCGGCCCCAATTCAGGGTCGGCGGGCAACTGCTGAGGGTTGGGAGTTTGATAATCCAGGCCCCTACACCCCGCCGCAGCCATTCACCGTGTTGGTGACGGAACGCCGAGGAGACTGGCTCAAGGTTCTGCTTCCGCTGCGTCCCAACCACACCGAGGGATACATCTCGGTTCGTGACGTGGACTTGTCCACCACCCGTAAGCGTATCGAAGTCGATCTGACCGACAACATGTTGCGAGCGTTCGACGGAGACAAAGTTGTTGCTCAAACTCGAGTTGTGGCGGGGGCAGCAAACACAGCAACCCCTACTGGACTGTTCTATGTGACCGATATCGTGCCCCAGAAAAATCCAGCCGGCCCCTACGGCCCGTTCGCGCTGGCAACGAATGGCTACAGCGAGAAGATGGACAAGTTTGCAACAGGAGCACCCGTTGTTGCGCTGCATGGAACAAACACTCCAGACAAAATCGGCACCGATGTATCCAACGGGTGCATCCGCGTGCCCAACGAAGTCATCACCCAGCTCGCAGAAACATTCCCGCAGGGAACCCCGGTGTACATACGCCCCTAAGCAATCTCGCTGATGCCAATGCAAGCCAATCGGGCGAAGAAAGTCCTTGTCGACGCGGGCGGGCTCAGCAGGAGCGCTACAGCGTCTCGATCGCCAGACAACTCCGCCAATCGGTCTTGTGCTGAGCCAAGATTGCTTTGTGCGGCTTGCGGAGCAGATCAACAGAGACAGCATCAGCAATTCGTCGAAGTGCTTGGTAGTGAATCACCAGATGAACCTCTTCAAACCAGGCACGCCGCAGAGCCACGAGGTCTTCTGCACAGTCCGCCTCCAAAAATCCCCATAGCGTGAGGCCAACTCGTAGGTCATGCACCACCGGGGATCGACCAAAGATGCCTGAGCGTTTCATTGCTATGGCCGAGGCCCCAGCGAGCGCATCGGCCTCATGCTCACCCGCCACAAGCGACAATTTGCCCCGAAATGTTGCTGCAATAGTGAGCGCATAACCCTGGTCCGGTCCGGGTACGCCAAGTTGTTCCCCGACTGGCTGGCGTCCCGAGATTTCTCCGGGTCGATCCGCCATCCAAGATCCGCTCCTCGGTGGTGGAGAAGAATAGGAACGAACTGCTGCGAGGGGATGCGTGGGAACAAATTCGGGTGCTGCCATGATCAGATAAACCTACCGCGATTCAAGAACCGGCAAGAAGAAGGCCAAATACAACAGCATCGATGAGAGCCATCCATGAGGCTTCGATGATATTGGGCGACACGCCAATAGTGGTCCACGTGTCATCGCCGTTGGTTGAATCGATCAACACGCGAGTCACTGCTCCGGTGTCGGCGGTGGAGTCCAGAACTCGCACCTTAAAATCAATCAGGTGAATCCGCTCAAGCGCTGGATAGCTCGGGTTAAGCACCGATCGCAACGCGGCATCAAGCGCGTTGACGGGGCCGTTGCCCTCTCCAACCGAAGCGAGCGATTCCCCCTTGATTGCCAACTTTACGGTTGCCTCGGTTGTCACCTGAATGAGCGGTTCGGTTTCTGTCTGAGGAATCTCTTCATGGTGGGCAGTCACTTGATAGGACTCAACCGAAAAATACTCTTGTTTCCAGCCCGTTGAGGCTCGCATGAGGAGTTCTAATGATGCATCGGCCGCTTCAAAAACGAACCCTTCAGCCTCGAGTTGCTTGAGTTGCTCCGAAAGCGCGCCTGCTTCGCGGTCATCAAGTTCGATGCCAAACTCGGCAGCCTTCATGATCATTCCCGCACGACCACCGAGGTCTGAAACTAAGACTCGGGTGCGGTTCCCAACATCAGTCGGGTCGATGTGTTCGTAGCTCGCCCCGCCAACTCGCCCTACAGCCGAGGTGTGCAACCCACCCTTGTGGGCAAAGGCAGAGGCCCCCACGTAAGGGTCAGCCGGATGCGGCGGAAGGTTCACCAGTTCAGCCACGTGGCGAGACACTGCAGTTAATCGTTGCATGCGATCCTCGGGCAGAGTCGCAATTCCCATCTTGAGTGTCAGGTCTGGGATGACGGTCATCAGGTTGGCATTTCCGGTTCGCTCCCCGTAGCCATTTACCGTTCCCTGCACCTGAGTCGCCCCACCGACGACGGCAGCAACAGAGTTCGCCACGGCACAGCCAGAGTCGTTTTGGGTATGGATCCCAATTTGAGTGTTCTGAAAATATTCAGCGACTTCAGAGGTGATGCGTTGAACCTGATGGGGTAACGACCCACCGTTGGTATCACACAACACGAGCGTGTCTGCACCGTTCGTAACCGCCGCCTCGAGCACTCGCAAACTAAATTCCGGGTTGTTCCGGTATCCGTCAAAGAAATGCTCGGCGTCGAAGAACACCCGCAGGCCGGCAGCTTTCAAAAACTGTACCGACTCCCCCACCATGGCAACACCCTCATCAAGGGTGGTGCGCAGTGCCTCGGTCACGTGAAACTCCGAACTCTTTCCCACAATGCAAACCGTTGAGGTGCCTGCCTCAACGAGGGCACGAAGCGTGGGGTCATCATCTGATCGACCCAGCGGCCGTCGGGTAGAGCCAAATGCAACCAAGGTAGATGTGCTGAGTTGCAACTCAGTGCGAGCCCGGCGAAAGAACTCCTCGTCTTTGGGGTTCGACAGCGGGTAGCCGCCCTCAATCCAGTGCACGCCGAGCCAGTCAAGTTGTTCCGCAATGCGGAGTTTGTCCTCAACCGAGAGCGAGATGCCTTCGAACTGTGCACCATCACGCAACGTGGTGTCAAAGATCTCCACCGACTCAGGGGTGCTCATGAGACCAACTCGACCCAATCTTTAAATTGAGGCACTTCACCGCGAACCACACGCCCATACTCAGCGGCAATAGCGGCAGTAAACGGACCAGGGCACGGAATCGCACGATCGTCCACCCCGTTCACGGCAGACACCTCTGCCGCTGTTCCGCATAAGAACATCTCATCGCAGATATAGAGATCGGACCGCGTCAGGTCTGCCACCGCACACTCGATTCCCATCTCATCAGCGATAGCCATCACGGTGTCTTGAGTCAGACCCTCGAGGGCTCCAGCCGATCCAGGTGGCGTGAGCAGCACCCCACCGCGAGAGACGAAGATATTCTCGCCGGTGCACTCAGAGACAAGTCCCTGCCGGTTCAACATGATGGCCTCGTCGTAGCCTGCCTTGAGGGCCTCGATCTTGGCCAGAGAGCTCGTCACATAATTGCCGGTGGTCTTCGATGCGGGTGGCATTGAGTTGTGATCATGTCGCATCCAAGTTCCGATCTTCAAGCTCACACCCTTCGTGGCAGCATCGTCACCGAGGTAGGCGCCCCAGGGCCAGCAAGCAATGGCCACGTCCACAGTGCAGGGCAAGGTGTTCAGCCCCATCTCGCCGTAGCCGTAGTAAGCAATCGGACGGATATAACAAGAGGGCAGACCAGATGACTTCACCACAATCTTGGTGGCCTCAATGAGTTCCTCCACCGTGTAGGGAATGTCCATCATCATGATTTTGGCTGAGTTGAAAAGGCGTTCAATGTGCTCGGTCAGGCGAAATATCCCAGGCCCTTCCGAGGTCTCATAGGCTCGGATCCCCTCAAAAACCCCCATTCCGTAATGCAAACTATGCGTGAGCACATGGATTTGGGCCTTATCCCAATCGACGAGTTCGCCGTTCATCCAGATTTTTTCGGTTGGGGTAAAGGGCATGTCGGGCACTCCCGGTTTGGTTTCTGCTGGCTGAGATTCGTATATGCAGAAAGCTGTCAGATTCTAGGGGTTTGCAAACCTGTGGGTAGAGACGGCCAGGTTGGACCGAGGAGCAGTTGGCCTGGCTTAGCTGTTTTTGACCTCGTTCACGATTGCGTCGCCGATCTCTGAGGTGGAGCCGACGTAGCGCTCTGGCGAGACCATGGCTGCGGCTACTTTGGCTGCAGCATCGGCCTCGCCAAGAAACTCGAGCATGAGTCCAGCCGAAATGATCGCTGCGCTCGGATTCGCCAAACCCATACCTGCAATATCGGGGGCTGTTCCATGAACGGGTTCGAACATGGATGGTCCAGTTCGTGCAGGATTCAAGTTGGCAGAAGCAGCAAAGCCCACGCCTCCGGCCACGGCTCCGCCAAGGTCGGTCAGAATGTCGCCAAATAAATTATCGGTCACGATGACGTCGTAACGCTCGGGGCGCTCCACGAAGTGAATACAAGCAGCGTCGATGTGGTCATAGCCAGTAGAGACATTCGGGTACTCCTCGGCCACGATGTTGAACACTCGCTGCCATAGGTCACCGGCGAAGGTAAGCACGTTCTTTTTGTGCACCAGCGTGAGGTGATGACGCTCGGTTTTTGCTGCACGCTCAAAGGCAAATCGAATGCAGCGCTCAACGCCCATGCGAGTATTCACCGAACCTTGAGTCGCAATCTCGAACGGCGTCCCTTTTCGCAGGAACCCGCCCTCTCCCGCATAGGTCCCCTCGGTGTTCTCGCGAATCACTTCAAAGTCACAGGTTGGGGGCAGATGAAACGGGCGCAGATTGATGTACTGATCCAGATCAAAACGCATACGCAGCAAAATGCCCCGCTCCACAAGTCCTGCGGGAGCCGAGACTCCAACCGCTGGGTCGCCAACAGCCCCAAGCAGGAGTGCATCAAGGTCGCGCCACTCCTCAAGGGTCTCGTCATCGAGCACGGTTCCGTCTTCTAAGTAGCGGTGTGCGCCAAGGTCGTAGTCGGTTCGCTCGTAGCTCACCCCAGTTGCATCAATAACTTTGATCGCTTCAGCGATCACCTCGGGACCGATTCCATCGCCGCCGATCACGCCGATCTTGTGTGTCATGAAAATACTGCTCCTGTTGGTGGCTTGGGCAAAAAGAAACCGTCCACTTGCGTGGACGGCCATCAGCGCACGACGAGAACGGCGTGCGCTATCGAATGGCTACAACCCAAACTGCTTGCCGTTGCATACTCAAACTCTAACAGCAGCAGGCCGCACAGGCCCATCTGTGGCGCTGAGTTGAGGGAGTGCAACTATTCTGTGGCCATGGCACAAACACACGAGTTATCTCAGGCTGCGCACGATCGCCTTGTTGAGGAACTTGAGGATCTCCGCACCCACGGCCGCATTGACCTGGCCGACAAGATCGAACGCGCCCGCGAACATGGGGATTTGAAGGAGAACGCCGAGTACCACGCGGCAAAGGAAGAGAAGGCCAAGATGGAGGGGCGAGTTGCTCAACTCTTTGGCATTCTGGAGAACCACGTCATTGTTGATAACTCAGGCTCAGACACGGTGGGCTCTGGCTCGATTGTGCTGCTGAAGTACAGCGACGAAGAAGACGATGAGGCTGAGCGTTACTTAGTTGGCTCGATCGAAGAACGGCGAAATGACGTCGACCTCGTGTCTCCAACTTCCCCACTTGGAGAAAAGCTGCTCGGCGCAAAGATTGGCGACACCATCGCCTATGAGTCCCCAGGCGGAACTCTGCAAGTTGTTCTGCTCGGCATCGAATAGTCCTTGCAGTCGTCTCCTTGCGCCGAAGTCGGACTGTGGAGAGCTCCTAACCCCGAGTCTGTCCCTCGCCCCGAACCACAAACTTGGCCGTAGTGAGCTGTTGCAGGCCCATCGGGCCGCGTGCGTGCAGCTTTTGAGTAGAGATTCCAATCTCTGCGCCAAAGCCAAACTCTTCGCCATCTACAAAGCGAGTCGAAGCGTTGACGAGAACTGCAGCAGCATCTACTTGGGCGAGAAACTTTTCGGCTGCCGAATAGTCACTCGTGATGATCGACTCTGAGTGGCCCGAGCTGTGTTCGTTCACGTGAAGAATTGCTTCATCAAGTGAATCAACAACTTTGACCGAGAGCTTCATGTCAAGGAACTCAGTAGAGAAGTCGTCCTCGGTGGCTGCCCCGATTCGACCAAGCATCCGCTGCGAGCGGTCATCTCCTACAAGCTCAACTGCGGCCATCGAAGTATCCACCTGAGCCAAAAACTGTTCTGCAATCGCACTATGCAGAACCAGCGACTCCGCAGCGTTGCATACCGATGGGCGCTGGGTCTTGGCGTTGATCAAAACGGATTCAGCCATTGCAAGATCGGCGTCTTTGTCTATGTAGACGTGACAGTTGCCATCACCATCAATCACATAGGGAACGGTTGCATTTTCCAGAATCGATTGTATGAGGGACGGGCCGCCGCGTGGAATCAGGCAGTCAACAAACCCTCGCTGCTGCATGAACTCAACGGCGGCCTCACGAGAGGAATCCTCTACAAGGATGATCGAATCCTCGGGTAGCCCAACGCTGCTCACGGCTGAGCGAAGCACCTGCGCAATGGCAATATTTGAGTGAATGGCAGTTGAGGAACCGCGCAGAAATGCAGCGTTACCCGACTTCAAACACAGACCGGCGGCATCGGATGTGACGTTGGGTCGGCTTTCGTAAATAATCGCAATCACACCGAGTGGCACTCTGACTCTGCTGATTCGCAGGCCATTTGGCCGAACCCAACCGTCAAGAACCTCTCCCACAGGGTCTGGCAAGGTGGCCACTTGTCGCAGACCACCTGCCATTGCCGCAATGCGGCCTGCATCGAGTCGCAGTCGATCCACCAGGCCCGGAGCAATCCCTGCGGCCTGAGCGTTGCTCACATCTTGGGCATTTGCTTGCAAGATCGGCTCGACGCTCTGCTCGAGTGAGTCGGCGGCCGCATAAAGAGCATCGTTCTTGGTAGCGGTAGATGCTGTTGCAAGCTCACGGGAGGCAAGCTTGGATCGTCGCGCGAGATCGGGGATCGGAGTGGTTGTCACCTCACAAGGGTAGCTTCTGTCGCCTCTGCACTCGCAGCCCTGATGGCTTGCTCAGACTTCCTTCCCAGAAAGGCGATTCCAAGAATAACCATGGCTCACGGCCACAGCAGCCCCGATACTCTCTAGCTGTGTCTACTTCTGTACTTGACGCTGTTGTCGACAGCTTTGTGGAGGATCTCACCGATGCGTTGATGACCGCAACGGCAGAGCTCAACAACATGAATCCCGAAGAGTTACGCGCAGTCGTTACGGTTGAGGCGTTCAACCTGACTGCAGCGATGATCGACGCTGACGAGCGCCACACCACAGAGGAGCTCGAGAATCTGATTCAAGCCTTCGGTCACCGACTTTCAGACACGCAGCTCCTGATGGCAACACCCGAGACTCTTCGGGGCAGCGACTTAGTTGTGGGCCGCCGGCACTGGCTGGAGTCAGACTCCGAACTGTTTGGGATTCTTACCGATGCAGACGCTCGAAACGGCACCGGTCTAGCTCAGCACTATTACAACCGCTCCCTTGATATTGCCCATGTGGTGGCTTCACTCGACGTCGTCACCTCGACCGCAGAGCTCACAGCAATCTCGGCGCTTCGCTCAAGGCTGCTAGCTGGGATCAATTCCTCAGATGCCGAGGCAGCTGAACAGCTGCGTTCCAAGAACGCTCAACGCAAACTCGCTGCAGACCCAGTGGAAGCTGCTCGAGCGAAAACCAAAGGAGAAACGGAAGCAGTCGCCGCCAAGGCCGATCCCCCAGCGCGGCCGCTCGAAGAATTGCTCGCCGAGCTCGACAAGCTCGTGGGGCTGAACGAGGTGAAAGAACGCGTTCACCTTGTGGCCGACTTTCTGTGCGTGCAGGGTCTGAGAGCGGCGCGCAACTTGCCCACCATGGAAACCAGCAATCACCTGGTGTTTACCGGAAACCCGGGAACCGGCAAAACCACCGTTGCGCGACTTCTGGCCCAGATCTACCGCACTCTTGGCGTGGTAGCTCGAGGTCAACTCATCGAGACTGACCGCTCTGGGCTCGTTGCCGGCTTTGTTGGCCAAACTGCTCCGCTTGTGCTTGCCAAATTCGACGAAGCCGAAGAAGGCATGCTCTTTATCGACGAGGCTTACACGCTAGTGCGAGGTGGCGAGAACGATTTTGGTCGTGAGGCAATCGATCAGATCGTGAAGTTGATGGAGGACCGCCGAGACTCGGTGGTGCTTGTAGTAGCTGGTTACCCAGAAGAAATGCAAGAGTTTCTCTCTGCAAATCCGGGGCTGCGGTCTCGCTTCCCGACAACCATTGAGTTCCCAGATTATTCAACCCAGGAACTCATGCAGATTGTTGACTCAATGGGAACCAAAGAACGCTACGAACTCACCCCCGAGGCGCGCACGGCCTTTGCTGCGCAGTTGGACGCACTGCCACGAGAGAAAGGCTTTGGCAACGCGCGGGTTGTTCGCAACATGTTTGAAGCTGCCGTGAACCGACATGCAAGCCGTGTGGTCAAGATTGACCAGCCCACCGAACATGATTTGACTGCACTCATCCCGGCAGATTTAGGTGCGCCAGATTTGAGCGAGCCCGACTTGAGCGGACCGGCGCAGGAGTCCGCATGAAACGCCTTGGCGCTCTGATACTCGCAGTAGGGATGATTTTTGGGTCCCTTGCGCTTAGAAATTCGATGAATACCGAGAACCCGGATTCCAGAAAATCAGGCGGCAGCGATTCGGCAAGCTCGGATGCCAAATTTCGCCTGACCTGCGCGGTTGAACTCGCCGATGTCTGCAACGCGCTAGCTGCGACTCAACCCAATCTGACAGTGAAGCCCGAGGAAGCCGGAATAACTGCGGACTGGCTCACGAAGCTGCCTGATAACGCGAACCCAGGCTTTGATGCTTGGCTCACTGTCGGGCCTTGGGCCGAGATTGTGCAAGACAACCGAAACTTCACCGAAAACACAGGAGCAATTCTTGGCACTCCCTCGGGGGTGCTAGGCAGCTCCCCGGCCAAACTCGTGACCTTAAAATCAGGCGAGACAGCACTGAACACTGCGTGCGGTGGAACTATCACCTGGAAATGTCTCGGCCAGAACCAGTCCCTGCCACAGCCACAGGGCATCGGCATGCCTTCGCCAAACACTGGGGTGGGCCTCGCTGTGCTGGCTGATGCTACAAATAGTTTCTTCGGCAGTAACAGTTACTCAGCCTCCGACTTTGAGGATGCAGCGTTCATCGGGTGGTTCGATCAACTCACCAAGAAGAGTCGAGAGTCCAACTTGGGCGGGCAGACTGTTCTTGAGCGTGCTGTGGTAGCAACAGGAACGTATACAACCGTTGGTGCACTGAGTTCCGAGGTGGCGTCACTCCCCACGAGTACCAAGAAGTTCAACCCTCTCCCGGCGCCGAAAGGTGCTCCTGCCCAACCAGTGATTGCTCAGGTCCGGCTTGTCCCTGCTCGTGGGGTTAATGCAAAGGATGCGCTCGACCAGGTGAACAGTGAAGTCCTCACTAACTTGCTGGCGAAATCCAACTGGGATACCGCTCCGCAAAACCCCGAGTCGAATTTGCCCGACCCTGGCGTTCTGCAGGTTCTTCGAGACATGTGGAATTCATGAGGCGTTACTTAGTTCGACCCGAACCGATCCAAAATCCGATTCAAGTTCAGATGCAGCCCAAACAGATGGAGGCTCGAGAATGACTAACCCACGAACAGCAGCAGGCCCGACTGCCAAAACTCCGCAGAGTCGGCCCTCGCGAACCAAAAAGCATGCCCTCTACACGGCATCACTGTTGGCCTGCGCGCTACTCGCCGCCGCTTGTGTCGGCGGATCTAGCCAAGCCAAAAAAGCAGCCACTCCCGCTCAGGAAGCAGATCCCCGTCGCGGTTCCTGCATCACCGTTGACCTGACGGTGAGCTCAGAAAAAGTAGATCTGCTTGGCGATCTAGCCTCCTCGTTTAATGATTCCCCACAGGCAACCCTCAAAGGCAAATGCGTGTTTGTGGATGTGCATTCCAAGTCTTCGGGCAGCGCAATGACGGCTCTGTCAGAGGGGTGGGATGAGGCCGTGAATGGCCCAGCCCCCGTGATCTGGTCACCGGCTTCAAGTGCTTGGGGAACGATTCTGAATCAGAAGCTTGCCGCCAAGGGAGAACCGCCCATGGCACCGAAAGACGCCACCTCATTCATGTTGACTCCGCTGGTGATAGCCATGCCAGCACCAATGGCACAGGCGCTTGGTTACCCCGAGAAACCCATTGGCTGGGCAGATATTTTGCGACTCGCCCAATCCCCCACTGGTTGGGCCGAGTACGGCCACCCCGAGTGGGGCCCGTTCCGCCTGGGCAAGACGAATCCCAACTTTTCCACCTCGGGGCTGTCTGCGCTGATTGCGCAGACCTACGCCGCAACGGGCAAGACTAGCGATCTGTCCTCTGAGGACCTTGCCTCGCCGGCGGTGATCCAAGCCGGAACCGATATTGAATCCTCGGTGGTTCACTACGGCGATATCACCATGACGTTTTTGAACAACTGGTACCGGGCGGATCGGCGAGGAACTGCACTCACCTATGCCAGTGCAGTTGCAGTTGAAGAGAAGTCCCTTATTGATTACAACAAGGGAAATCCGGATGGCATTTTGGATCAGGGAGAGAAGCCGAAGAAGCCTCGGATTCCCCTGGTAGCGATCTACCCGACCGAAGGCACGCTGTACTCCGATAACCCCTTCTTCATTCTTGATGCTCCATGGGTTTCTCCTGCACAGGCTGCCGCTGCAGCAAAGTTTCAGGCTTATGTACAAGAACCAGCAAACCAGAAAAAGGTGCTGAAGTACGGGTTTCGGCCCGGCAATCCCGAGGTTCCACTTGCGGCCCCGATTGTTGCGGCCAACGGCGTGAATCCCGACCAACCTGCCACCTTGCTGGGGGTACCTTCGGGCAAGGTCATGGTTGACCTGCTTTCCGCCTGGGCCACCCAACGTAAGGGGGCACGGGTCATGCTGGTGCTCGATGTTTCAGGCTCGATGGGCGACCCGGCCGACCCAGCAGATCCATCTGGTCCAACCAAGCTGGACTTAGCCAAAGAAGCGGTCAGCAAAGGCCTCGGCAATTTCAAACCCGAGGACCTAGTCGGCTTACGAATCTTTACGACCAGCGATGATGGCACCCCGATCGTCACCGATCTCAGCCCCGTCGCTCCAATTGGACCAAACCGTGAGGCGCTCATCAATCAGGTCAGCACACTTCAACCACTGCGGGGAACGCCGCTCTATGACGTGACGCAACAGTCCTACAACGACATGCTCGAGGCCTATGACCCCGAGTTGATCAACGCCGTTGTGGTGCTCACTGATGGAATGAACGATGACGGCACGCCAGAGGATGACAAAAAGCAGTTCGCTGCGCTGCTCGCCGATGTGAAGCTCCATAGCGATGGCGAGAACTCAAAACCTGTTCGTATCTTTACGGTCGCATACGGCTCCGGGACCGACCCGAAAGAGTTGCGTCAAATCTCTGAAGCCTCAAATGCGACTGCTTACCAGGCAACTGATGCGACCACAATCAATCAAGTGTTTGCCGCTGTGGTGAGCAACTTCTAGGGGTAATTCGCTCGTTCAACAATGAGTCACCACCCTTTAGCCCGAACCCCTGCAAACATGGTGTGCAATGCCGTCGTTTCGTGACCGTTTTCTGACTCCACAGGTGGCTCGCGCTATCACCTCGCCTTCGGCGATTCTGGTGACAGCAGCGGGAGCATCTGCAGCCATTCTTGTGGGCCTTGGCCTGCCCGGAGTTGTGCTCCTCGGTGCCGGCGCCTTTGCTGCTCGGGTTCTAGCTTCAGTGCCACGCAACTCAGCCCGACCAAGAATCTCGCCAAAATCGCTCATCGATCCATGGCAGTCGCTCATGGTAGGAATTCTCGACGCCCGCAAGCGGTATCGCTCCGCGCTCAAAGCCATGCAGGCGGGACCACTCAAAGACCGTCTCGGTGAGCTCGGGGAACGCTTAGAGAGCGGGGTGGACGAGGCTTGGACCATTGCACAGGCAGGCAATCAGCTCAGCCTTGGCAGAAAGCAGATCAACAGCGACACAATCACCGCCGAACTTCAACAAGCCCAAACCACTGCCCACACAGGGCGATCGGATCAGACCATACAAGCGCTGCAAGCACAGCTCTCTTCTGCACAACGCCTCGACCTGACCATCAGCGACACCTACGACCAACTGCGCCTGCTCGATGCCCGGATCGATGAGATGGTGACGCGGACGGTGGAGCTGTCGGTCAGTCAGGCAACTACGGACGACCTTGGTGGCTTGGGCGCCGAGGTGGATTCGATCGTGAACGATATGGAAGCGCTGCGCCAAGCAGTTGAAGAAACTCAGGGGCATGAGCCAGAAGGCGAAGAACCCGAGGAGCCTCAGCTCGGCACAAGTTCAGGTTCGGTGTGACAGATCCGCACAGCGAAGCCACCCGAAGGGAGGAGTCAGAACGAGTCCCTCAATCGAGCTCGCAGCATGAACAGAGCCCGCAGCATGAACAGAGCCTGCAAGGTTGGGAGAACGATGAGTTCCCTGATCAGACTTGGGTGTACGAGGACTTCGTTGACGAGGCAGCCGCTGAAGAACCACTCGGCGGGGGCCCCAGCCTTCTCCGGGCCAGCGCAACACCTGCGATTGGCACCATGTTGTCTCGGGCGAGCGGCCTAGTTCGAGTTGCTGCGCTGACTACGGCTCTCGGGCTCAGCAGCATGAGCGACATCTACAACTTGGCCAATACGGCGCCAAACATTTTGTATGAACTTGTCATCGGCGGCGTGCTGTCTTCCACGCTGGTGCCCCTGTTTGTGCAGGCCAACCAAAACGCCGAGTCAGACCCCGATGCTGATGATGCAACCTCGGTCATGGTCACGGTTGGATTCGTAGCAATCACCCTGCTCGCAATCGTTGCGGTATTGCTCTCGCCTTGGATTAATCAGTTGTTCGCTCTCACGGTTCGAGGCAGGAATCGTGCTGAGCAACTCGTCATCGGCGACGACTTCTTGATGCTGCTGCTGCCGCAGATTTTCTTCTACGGCATCACCACGTTGGCCACCGCAATGCTGCACGCCCGGAGAAGGTTTGCCGCACCAGCGTTTGCTCCGGTCTTAACCAATCTGATCATCTCCCTGGCTGCGCTGATTGTCTACAAGGTGATCGACCCTGCACAGGGTGCAGATCCGATGAGCACCGTCTACGTGCTTGCAATTGGCACCACGGCCGGCGTGGCAGCCATGGCCGCAACGCTCATGCCCGCACTCCGGCGTTCGGGCATCACTCTGCGCTGGGACTTTCGACCAAAACATCCAGCGGTTCGCTCGGTGTTGCGCCTCTCGGGCTGGACTGTTGGGTTTGCGATCTCTAATCAAATTGCCCTGCTCATTGTGTTGACCTTGGCCCGAGGCGCAGGCACCGGCGCTGTGTCTGCATATCAGTACGCCTTCATTTTCTTCCAACTGCCCTATGGTCTCATTGCTGTTTCCCTCATGACTGCGGTGCTTCCCGAGCTTGCGACGGCGGCCAACAATGGAGACACCGCTGCCTTCGCCGAGAAGTTTCGTGAGGGTCTGAGCCTGTTGCTCACCTTCATGATTCCCGCAGCTGCCGCATACTTTCTTTTGGGACGACCACTCATCGCTCTCTTGCTGCAACGCGGCGAGTTTGATGCAGCAGCTACGAAAGAGACGCTGACAATGCTGATCGGATTCGCCGTGGGCATGCCGGCCTTTGCCGTGTTTTTGTATTGTGTTCGGGCGCTTCACGCGCGCCGAAACACTCGCACACCGTTCTACTTAAATCTCTTCGAGAATGCCCTCAACGTGGCCCTAGTCATTCCGCTCGTTGCACTGATCGGGCAAACAGGCCTGTCGCTTGCGTACTCGCTCGCCTACTGCGCTGCCGCAGTCGCAGCAGTGATCGTGTTGAATCGTCATGTTCACGGCTTGCTCACCTGGTCAACTCTCTGGATGCTGACCCGGTCACTTATGGTTTCGGCTTGTGTGATAGTGGCGTTGGCAGCAGCTGTTCTCTTCGTTCGACCAAAGGTCGGCGATCTGGGCGAGTTGCTCGTCGGCCTAGCAGTGGCAATCCCCGTGTTCGCTGTTGCTGTTGTGGTATTTCGGCCATACGGCTTCGACCCGATACTCAACCGTCTGCGCCGCCGGAGCAGCCCTTCTTCATCTCGCAGCTAACCCCCAATCCCCCGTTCTGTTATGCGCCTGACCCTCCATGGAGGGTCAGGCGCAAGACAAAGCGAGGTAGTGGGACCGGGATGCAGTTAGGCTGTCGGCCATGTGGAAATCGCTGAAAAAATGGTGGAAGTACATGGAAGCCAAGCTCTCGAATACGTTCGATGAGAATGCCGATCCCAAGATTCAGCTCGAGCAGGCAATCACCGAGGCTCAGGAGCAGCACCGGCGCCTCAAGGAGCAGGCAGCGAACGTCATCGCGAATCAGAAGCAAACCGAGATGCGCTTAGCGAAGGTGCTTGATGAGCTTGAGAAGCTCAACCGCAACGCACAACAGGCCGTGATCATGGCCGACGAGGCCTCAAAGAGTGGTGACGAGGCAAAGGCAGCCGAGTTCCTGAACGCCGCCGAGACCTTTGCCAATCAGCTGATCTCAAAGGAGTCAGAGGCTGCAACGCTCAAGGAACTCGCTCTGCAATCAGCGCAAGCCTCTGATCAGGCCAAAGCAGCCGTGCAACAGAACTCACGCGTCTTGCAGCAGAAGCTCGCAGAGAAGCAGAAGCTGCTCTCACAGCTCGACCAAGCAAAGATGCAAGAGCAGATGAATACTGCGATGTCATCACTGACGGAGCAGGTGGGCGAGGACGTTCCCACCTTGGATGAGGTGCGAGAGAAGATCGAAACCCGATATGCCAAGGCCAAGGGAACCTCAGAGATTCAGGGAATGTCGGTGGAGTCAAAGATGCTCGAGGTTGAACAAGCTTCGGTCAACTTCGAGGCTCAGGCGCGGCTATCCGAGATTCGCTCACAACTAGGAATCACCGAAGCTGCTCCAGCCGAGGCAAGCGCGGCAACTGCGGCAGCGCCAGAGGATGCTCAGACCGCAACCTCTCGTGGAGACACCCCTCCGGCTTAGGGAGCGATCACCGCCCAAGGCAAGGTCACGGGCTACGGCAAAATCACCAGGTCATCGCAGTGAACGACTTCACCAGAGCGGTCGCCCAATTCCTCGGATCGGTGGCCTGCAAGGTCGTGAACAGTGCTCGCATTGAGCCGGGAAAGACCCTTTGCCACCACGTTGCCACCTTCGTCCACAATCTCAACAGCATCAAGGGCCGCGAAGCTGCCCTCCACTGACCTCACTCCCGCGGCAAGAAGCGACGTTCCTCCGCGGCTCAGTGCACTCACGGCACCGGCATCAATCACGATGCGCCCAGAAGAAGGCAAGGCGAATGCAATCCAGAGCTTGCGCGCCGAAAGCTGATTGTCTCGTGCGAGCACTGTCGTGCCCACACCAGGAACCTGGTCAACTGCGTCCATCAGCACACCGGGCCGAGTCGCTGCAGCGATCACCGTTCGGACTCCGGACCAGGATGCGATCTTAGCTGCCGAGAGTTTGGATGCCATTCCGCCACTTCCTCGTGCAGTACCTGCGCCACCTGCAATAAGTTCGAGTTTTTGGTCGATCTCGATGATTTCCTCGATCAACGAGGCTTGTTTCTCGCTCCGTGGGTCGGCATCCATCAGGCCGGGCATGTCTGTCAGCAAAATCAGCAGGTCAGCAGAGATCAGGTGAGCAACCAACGCGGCAATCCGATCGTTGTCCCCAAAGCGAATCTCATCGTCTGCAACGGCATCATTTTCGTTGACCACAGGGATGACACCGAGTTCAAGCAAGCGCTCCAAGGTGCTTCGAGCAAACAGGTACTGCGTTCTCACCATGAAGTCATGGGGAGCGAGCAGAACTTGCCCAGCAACAAGACCCTGAGCTTCGAGTTTCTCGTTCCAGGTCTGCATGAGGCGAGCCTGTCCGACTGCAGACACGGCCTGCAGGGTTCTCGCGTCAACTGGACGAGAGGTTGCGTCGAAACCGAGTACCGGCAACCCCGAGGCAACTGCTCCTGAAGAAACCAACACCACCTCATGACCGCCGGCACGCAACTCGGCGAGTTCAACGCTGAGCTTTTGTATTGATGCTGCAGCGATCGCTCCGTCGGCATCAGTCAGACTTGAGGATCCAATCTTGACGACCAACCTCATTTCGAGCCCTGCTCCCTCTGCACGTAGATCACTTCAGTCTCGCCCTCGAAATCTGCGCCCTCAGAATCTGCGCCCTCAGAATCTGCGCCATCTGTCACGTCTGTCACCTCAGCAGATTGATCTTCCTCAAGCCAATCACCCGTGTGGGCCTCGCGATTTCTTCTATGGCGCGCCACAGGGGCTGCATCATCAAAGGGTTGTACCTCGAGGGTGTCATCAGACTCATAATCAAAACTGAATTTAGCGATGTGCACCACGTCTCCGTTTCGGGCACCAGCGCGAGCCAGCGCACGATCCACGCCGAGCTTGGTCAATCGCTCACGAGCCACATCGAGTGCCTCTGCATTTGTCATATCTGAAAGCCCCACGGCACGCGTTGCTTCGCGGCCGATCACTTCAAAACTGCCATCATCTCTGCGAGTAATCTTGATGCCTTCAGCAACCGGGCGCAGCGTCACGAACCCTTCTGATTCGGGCTCACTCTGACGTGCCGTCTCTACTGCTGTTCGAAGTAGGCCAAGCAACTGCGGAACCCCCGTGCCAGTGACGGCAGAAACAGACAGTCCATCAAAATGATGAGCCAAGTCTTGCTCAGCCATGTCGGCGCGTGAGCCGATCCGGACTCTCGGACGGTCCAACATATCAGGGCGATAACTCTCGAGTTCCGCTAACAGAACCCGTTCTTGCTCTTCGGGTAATCGCTCAGCTAACGGCGAGAGATCCAAGAGGAGGACCAACGCCCGCGCACGCTCAATGTGCCGCAAGAATTGGTGGCCTAACCCTCGACCCTCGGCTGCGCCCTCAATCAGACCAGGAATGTCGGCAACCACCATCTCGAAGGCAACTCCGTTGCCCTCCTTGATCCGAACCACTCCAAGGTTGGGTACCAGGGTGGTAAAGGGGTAATCCGCAATCTTGGGCCGAGCGGCAGATATCCGTGAGATCAGGGTGGACTTTCCGACATTTGGAAATCCAACGAGTGCTACGTCTGCCATCAGTTTGAGCTCGAGCCACATCCAGCGTTCTTGGCCGACCTCACCCTGCTCCGCAAACCCGGGTGCACGTCTCTTATTCGACAAGAACTTGGCATTGCCCTTGCCACCGATACCCCCCTCGGCTGCGAGCCAGCGATCTCGGTCATGTACGAGGTCTGCGAGGATCTCACCATCGCGATCCTTCACGGTTGTTCCGATGGGAACATGCACAAATAAGTCATCGCCCCCGTGGCCGTGCTTCTTTTTGCCAGACCCGTGTGTACCGTTCGTTGCCTTGCGATGGGGGTGATCTCGAAACGACAGCAGCGAAGCAACGTTGCGGTCGGCCACGAGCCAAACGTCTCCCCCGGACCCACCGTCTCCACCGTCAGGGCCGCCCATGGCAACATGCGCCTCGCGGCGGAACGAGGTGCATCCCGCCCCGCCATCTCCGCCCTTTACGTTCAGACCACACTCATCTACAAAGTTCGACACCGCATAAGGATACGGCTAGTCAGCCATGCTCGAGCCATGCTGATTCTGAACCACCCCTGAGAGTGTCCCTGCGGCCTTCTACTATGGGGGAGTGAGCAACTTAGAGGCAGACCCAAGAGCGAAGGCGGAGCAAGACTCTGACTCCGAGAACCGCGGCGCGGTGTGGGCTTCCACGATGGGCGGCCACCAGATTGGCGAGGCTGCCATTCGGCTCGCTCATAGCGACTCAACTGCCCACATTGGAACTGCCGCTCGCATGAACCGGGCGACCCGAGAACACCTCGAAGAGTTGACCTTAGTGAGCGGTGCGACGAAATCATCCGGTGCGGGCAACCGTGCATTGCCAGAGCCGCCAGACCCTGAGCGCACCTGCTTCGAGCGCGACCGAGACCGCATTCTTCACAGCCCTGCCTTCCGTCGACTCTCTGGCAAAACTCAGGTCTTCGTCTTCCCCGAGGACCACCAACGGACCAGACTCACACATGCGCTCGAGGTAGCTCAGGTCGCCGTCGCAATCTCTCGATCGCTGGGACTCAACTTGGCTCTTACCGAGGCTATTGCACTGGGCCACGATTGTGGCCACGGCCCTGGTGGGCATGCCAGCGAGGACGCTTTCTCGCCGTATATTCCAGGTGGCTACGATCACGCAGTTTGGGGTGCCGATACGGTGCTGCAGCCGCTGAACCTGTGCACTGAGACTTTAGACGGGGTCCGAAATCACTCTTGGTCGAGACCGGCACCTCTGACTCCCGAGGGTGAAGTTGTCTCTTGGGCAGATCGCATTGCCTATGTATGTCACGACTTTGAAGATGCTGCACACGTGGGCATCGTGATGCCAGAAGAACTCCCCGCACTCGTGCGCGAGCGTTGCGGGGAGCGAAGAAGCCAGCAACTCAGTGCGTTCATCGCCGCAGTCGTTCAGGCTGCCCGGGAGACGGGGCAGATCGGCATGACTGACTCACTCGCCGAGGCACTTACTTGCTTTCGAAAATTCAACTACGAACGTATCTACATGCGACCTGAGTCACTCGCTCAATCCGCTACCGTCATCCGCATTCTTCGAGCCCTCGTCGAATATCTCGGGTTAAACCCGAAGCTCCTACCACGAGCGGAAGCACAGCACACGCCACTTGAAGCAGACTCCGTAGATGCGCTCGCCGAGGCCGTGACCTACGTGGGCGGGATGACCGACCGATACGCATTTACTCAGGCTCAACAACTCTTAGGCTGGAAGAGCAACGACCTTCCAGTCGGCATTTTCTAGCTTTCGGCCGGCCTATTCGGCTGCAGGAAAGACGTTGACGATCTTGCGATTCCGACGAGATCCGAACTTGACCTGGCCGTCTGCGAGAGCGAACAAGGTATCGTCTCCACCGATCCCGACGTTTTCGCCGGGGTGGATCTTGGTGCCACGCTGGCGAACAATGATGGCTCCGGCGTGAACCACGCCGCCGTCGAATACTTTGACGCCGAGGCGCTTACTCTCTGAATCGCGACCGTTCCTTGTAGAACCGCCACCTTTGGTCTTCGACATGAGTGCTTTCTCTTCCTAGCTTGGAGATTCTGAACCGGAGCCTTGCACGGGGGTTGCCCTTAGCCTCGAGATATTCCAGTGATCTCGATTGCCGAGTACGTCTGACGGTGACCCCACCGGCGACGGTTATTGGACTTGTTCTTATAGGTGAAGGCGTTGATCTTTGGCCCTCTCACCTCTTCAACGACACGAGCAGACACCGTGGCGCCCTTGAGTTCCTCTGGGGTGGCGAGCACAGTGTCACCGTCCACCAACATCACCGGACGGAGCTCAACCTCGCTCTCTGGCGCACCCAAGCGCTCAACACGCAGGCGCTGGCCCTGCTCGACACGATATTGCTTTCCACCGGACTTCACGACTGCATACATACGGGTTCTGACTCTACCGGAGAGAAGCTACTCAATGCACGTTGAGCGCATTCGCCTTAGGACAAGAACTCCGCCGACAACAACACTCCACGGCCTGAGCATGGCTCGCACATGGTTGAAACCGACTCCAAAAGTCCCTCACCGATGCGCTTTCTCGTCATCTCAACTAGTCCAAGCTCCGAGATGCTGAACACTTGAGTTCGGGTCTTATCGCGGCTCAGGGCCTCACGGAACTGCCGTCCGACCTGATCTCGGTTTTCCTTAATCTCCATGTCAATGAAGTCAATCACGATGATTCCGCCGATATCTCGAAGGCGAAGCTGCCGCGCAATCTCGTCGGCGGCCTCCAGATTGTTGCGGAATACGGTTTCCTCCAGATTCGAGGATCCAACGTTTCGACCAGTGTTCACGTCAATCACCGTGAGCGCTTCGGTAGCTTCAATAATGAGCGACCCGCCCGATGGCAGCCAGACCTTTCGATCCACTGCTTTAGCTAACTGCTCCATCACGTGAAACCGCTCAAAGATTGGCAATGATTCAGCTTTGCGATCGTAGAACTGCACGCGCTCCGCTAGGGCCGGAGCTACCGCCTCGACGTACTCCTTGACATCTGCGTACAGCGCTTCGTCGTCGATGACCACAGCGCGATAGTCGGCGCTGAACTCCTCACGAATAAAGCGCACTGCGAGTTCTGGCTCTCGATACAGAAGTCCAGGGCGGTTCTGCTTGGCGGCAAGGTCCGAGATACGGTCCCACTGTTTGACGAGTCGAGCCACGTCTCGTTCAAGTTCCTCAGCGGTTACTCCTTCGGCAGCGGTTCGCACGATGACCCCGTGCTGCTTCGGCTTGACCCGATCAAGCAACTGACGCAAGCGTTTACGCTCATCATCTGGCAATCGCTTGGAAATACCGAATGTGGTCGAATTCGGAACCAGCACCACGAATCGCCCCGGCAGTGAAACCTCTTGAGTGAGCCGCGCACCCTTGTGCGCGATGGGATTTTTGGTCACCTGACACAGGATGAGCTGCTTAGACTTGAGTACATCCTCGATCCGAGGAGGGTCCGCCCGCTTATCGAGTTCGGAAGCATCATGCACGACGTCGCTTCGATAGAGCACCGCGTTTTTCGGAGTAGCAATGTCAATGAAGGCGGCTTCCATGCCCGGGAGAACGTTCTCGACCTTGCCAATGTAGACATTGCCGTGAATTTGGGTGGTGTCATCCGTAGGCTTTGAGACGTAGTGCTCAACGAGCGAACGGCCTTCAAGAATTGCAATCTGGGTTGCCTCTCCCCGAACCTGCACATTCATCTGAAAGCGCCCAACGGCTCGACCCTTGCGGCTCTTGCCACCTCGACGCTTGAGGGTCTGCTCGTCAAGTTGAAGCGGATCCTCATCGAGCAGCACAGCCTCAACCGGCTTGGGCTGGGTACCCTGACGCTGACCGCCGTTGGCGCGGCCACCGTTGTTCTTGCCTCCCTGCTTTTGAGCACCCTGACGCTGGCCGCCCTGCTTTTGAGCACCCTGGCGCTGACCGGTGCTGTTTTGACCGCCGCTACTCTGACTACCCTGCTGTTGCGGCCCTGGCTGTTGCGAACCTGGCTGTTGCGACCCTGACTGCTGCGAACCCTGACGTTGGCCGCCACCTGTCTGACCGCTGCCGTTCTGGGTGGCATCGGTTCGTTGGT
>JBAXCX010000031.1:0-24224 GCA_037141255.1 Actinomycetes bacterium
ATCTCTTCGCAGAGTCCGTCTCCTGTGCAGAGATCCTGATCGATCCAGACCTTCAAACCCATGTGAATAACCTGCCTTAGTTTTGGTTCTCGGGGGAACCAGATTGACGAACATGCTGAGCTCCATCTTACCCACACTGGGGAATTACCACGGTAATCCCGGTAGAAATCCGTCACATTCCTGTGAACTCTCTGCGTTCTGTCCGCAAAAGCCCCAAAATGCGGGGTATACAAAGAGAGGGCGTTTTCGGTTCGCCCGGTTTTCAGCTGAAGGGGTTCCATGGACGATCAGGAAACCACGAACGATTCCGATTCCGCCGCGAGCGAGAACGATCTACTCCGCGAGCAAGTGCGCGAACTCTCCGACGAAGTGTCCGGACTCCTTCGTCGGCTTCAGGACGCACCAAAACGGGTTCGCACGCTTGAGGAGCGACTCCTTGAGACAAAGGGGCAACTTGCACAGGCAGTGAGTCAGAACGAGAAACTGTCGTACACACTGCGAGAGGCCCGTGATCACATTTCCTCGCTTCGGGACGAGGTCGACAAACTCACCCAACCTCCCGCTGCCTACGCCACCCTGCTCGGCGTGAATGATGATGGCACCGTTGATGTGCAAGCTGCCGGTCGCAAGATGCGCGTTGAAGTATCACCAGGAATTGCGGCAGAACAACTCTTTGGCGGCGCCGAAGTTGTGCTCAACGAGGCGTACAACGTCGTCATGATTCGCGACTCAGAGTCTTCGGGCGAGATTGTCACCTTCAAAGAACTCTTTGAAGACGGTCGCCGTGCTCTTGTTGTAGGTCGAGCCGATGAGGAGCGCGTTGCGGAACTCGGCGACAAGTTGCTCAATGTCAAGATGCGTGCGGGCGACAATGTACTGATGGATTCGCGCTCAGGGATGCTCTTGGAGCGCCTACCCCGACCAGAGGTTGACGAGCTCATCCTCGAAGAAGTTCCAGATATTTCTTATGAGGACATCGGCGGCCTTGATGAGCAAATAGAGATGATTACCGACGCAGTTGAGCTGCCATTTCTGCATCAGGACCTGTTCCGTGAGTACCAGTTGCCCGCTCCGAAAGGCATCTTGTTGTACGGCCCTCCCGGTTGCGGAAAGACGCTGATTGCGAAGGCCGTGGCGAACAGTTTGGCGAAGAAGGTCACCGAGTCAACCGGCAAAGAGGCACGCAGCTTTTTTCTGAATATCAAGGGCCCTGAGTTGCTCAACAAGTACGTGGGCGAGACCGAACGACACATTCGTCTGGTGTTTCAACGTGCGAGGGAGAAAGCAGCCGATGGCACGCCCGTGATTGTGTTCTTCGATGAGATGGAGTCGCTGTTTCGTACCCGAGGGACGGGAATTTCCTCTGATATGGAGGCCACAATCGTTCCGCAATTACTCGCAGAGATTGATGGTGTCGAAACCCTCAAGAACGTGATTGTCATCGGAGCTTCTAACCGTGAAGATCTCATTGACCCTGCGATTCTTCGCCCGGGGCGCCTCGACGTAAAGATTAAGATTCATCGACCCGATGAGCGTGCGGCTGCTCAGATCTTCGGCCGCTACCTCACTCCAGAGCTTCCGTTGGACGAAGAGGAGGTGCAGCGCCTCGGGGGAGGCGATCCGCATAAGGCCATCCTCGTCATGATCGAACAGACTGTTGAGGAGATGTACCGGACGGATGAGCCGAATCAGTTCTTGGAGGTCACGTACCAAAACGGCGACAAAGAAATCATGTACTTCAAGGATTTCTCATCCGGTGCCATGATCGAGAACGTGGTTCGTCGTGCGAAGAAGCTTGCGATTAAGCGTCAGCTTGCCGGCGGAAGCACGGGGATTCGAGTAGCCGACCTGATCGCGTCAATTCATCAGGAGTACAAGGAGCACGAAGATCTTCCGAACACCACAAATCCAGATGATTGGGCAAAGATCTCGGGAAAGAAGGGTGAGCGAATTGTCTATGTGCGAACGCTTGTCCATCGTATTGATGCAGACCCTTCCGGAGGCCGCTCAATTGACCGCGTCGCCACCGGGCAGTATCTTTAGCCTCTGAAATCTCGTTGCTCTTGAGGAAGAGGGAACTTGCGTACACTAAGAAGGCGGCTGGACAAACCCCAGCGGCATTCGATGATTCGTTTCGGTGCTTTGGCTGGGCTTCTGCTTGGGGCAACCCTCGTCGCTAGCGGTTGCGCTCCCGAGCTTGGGCCGCTGTTCAAGCTTGCTGCCATCGCGCAACCCTCGCTTCCAGAAACCTCTGACCCATCGGTGGTGCGTGTAGACACCCAGTACTACGTCTACGGATCCAATAACTACCTACGAGCTCCGGTCACGAAGACGACTGACATCGATCGGAGCTACTCGCTCTCGGAGAAGAACAGCATTACTCAAGAGGCAATGCCCACCTCGGCCGCATGGGTGGCGAGGCCACAGCAACTTTGGGCGCCGAGCGTTGCTCAGTTTGGTACTCGCTGGGTGATGTTTTACGCAGCTGATCGTATAAATCCGCCCCAACCTTATAACGCTCAATGTGTTGGTCGCGCCTTCGCCGAGAGACCCGAGGGTCCATTTGTGCCGGAGCCACAACCGTTTAACTGCGGAATAGGGCAGGTTGGTGGTGCGCTTGACCCAGAAGTGGTGAGTGACATTCAAGGCAACCGTTACCTGCTCGTGGCATTTAGCGACACAGAAGCACCTATTCACTCAATTCCTTTGGATGCCAACGCAAACCCGACTGGCCCACCGGTTCAGATTCTTGGTCGCCAGTATGGGTGGGAGTACCACTTCATAGAGAACCCCTCGATGGCCTATGACTACACACGCGGCAATTATTTGCTGACCTATTCCGCTGGGGTGTGGTGGCAGCGTGACTACTCGACCGGAATTGCGCGGTGTTCCAGCCCGCTCGGGCCTTGCACCTCGGACCCCTCGGGGCCATGGATCTCTGCTTCTGCAGGAAGAACCGCCCCCGGCGGTTTGAGCTTCTTTACCGATACCACGGGTGCTAGCAGGGCAATTTTCTCAACCTTTGCAGAGGGCCACGAGACCACAAATGGTGGTCGATCGGCCACCATTATGCCGCTCACGTTGACTCCGCTGGTGGGTCTCGGGCCGATCGTCAAGTAGTTCAGACTCTCTGCCACTAGCGTCACGGTGTGGCCATTCCAAAGATCTGCGGGATAGAGACCGAGTACGGCATCTTGGTGCGCGGCGTGGCCGAGTCGAATCCCATCTCCTCTTCTTCGTTGTTGATTAACGCATATTTGTCGCTGCTCGAGAGCGATCGCATTGGTTGGGACTTCGAAGATGAGATGCCCGGCAACGACGCGCGGCAGGATCAGCGACTCTTGGCTGTCGCACCTGAAGTTGAAACGCATCTTGTGAACGCAGTGCTCACCAATGGAGCTCGCTATTACGTCGACCATGCTCACCCGGAATTTTCTGCACCCGAATGTATCGACGCAGCGCAAGCACTTTTGTATGACCGCGCAGGAGAGGAGATTCTGTTGCAGTCGATGGCGGCGGCGCAGCGGCAGATGCCAGAGGGTCAAGAGATTGTGGTCTACAAGAACAATTCCGACGGCAAGGGTAATAGTTACGGCTGTCATGAGAACTACCTCATGGATCGGGCAACTCCATTTCCGTCCATTATTCTGCATGCAACCACACACTTTGTGACTCGGCAGATTTTCACCGGCTCTGGCAAAGTCGGCTCAGAAATGCCCGGAGTCAAACGAGACTCGGTACCTTTTCAGCTGACCCAGCGAGCCGATTTCTTCGAAGAGGAAGTTGGACTTGAGACAACGCTAAAGCGCCCCATTATCAACACTCGCGACGAACCTCACGCAGACCCGACAAAGTATCGGCGTTTACACGTCATCGCGGGCGATGCAAACATGGCCGAGGTTGCAACCTTTCTGAAGCTTGGGAGCACGGCGATTCTGCTCGCCATGATCGAGGATCAAGTCTTGGACGAGTTGCCACGTCTCGCGCACCCCGTTCCCGCAATGCACCAAGTGTCCCAGGATCTCTCTCTGAGCGCGCCGCTGCTCCTTGCCGATGGCAACAAGATGACTGCGCTCGAGATTCAGTGGGTGATCCTTGAATATGCGCAGCAGTGGGCTGCAAGTCGAGGACTCGAGGCTGTCGGTCAGAACGTGGGTGAACAGATTTTGGATCGATGGGAACTCGTTCTGAACGGCCTTGAGTCCGATCCGCTCAGTCTGGCATCACAGCTGGATTGGGTTGCGAAATACCGACTGTTCAACGGCTATCGGGATCGACACAGTCTTGAGTGGTCCGATTCGAAACTAGCGGCGATGGATCTGCAATATCACGACCTGCGCGACGGGACGTCGTTGGCACGTCGCATGGGGTTGGAGCGACTCACCACTGATCCCCAAGTCGTGGAGGCCATCACGGAGCCACCCACGAATACTCGCGCCTATTTCCGAGGACGTTGCCTCGCCCGTTTCCCTGAGGAAGTAGTGGCTGCGAATTGGGATTCCCTCGTGTTTGATGTGGGAGCGGCCTCCTTGCAACGCGTTCCGATGCTTGAGCCTGGACGTGGAACTCAAGCCACTGTGGGGGAGTTGATTGACTCTTCAGCCAATGCTGGCGAGTTGCTGAAGCGTTTGAACCAATGAACGAATGCACTCTGTGGTGAATCCCGGGGAGCGAAGAACTCTGAAACGCGTCGCCGATTTTGCTTCAACGCAGGGTACGGTTAGATCAAGCGGAGGTTGAACATGCCAGAACGAGAACTCAAAAAGAAACCAGCACCACAGCAACGTGAGAGCGAATCTGATCAATCCCCGGCATCCTCGGAGTCGGGGACCAAGATCAAGGCAGAGCTCGATGAGTTGCTTGATGAGATTGACGACGTCCTCGAGACAAACGCTGAAGAGTTTGTGAAGTCCTATATTCAAAAGGGCGGCCAGTAATCTTTCCTAGCCGCAGCTTGTAGCCTTCGCCTCGTGACTCTTCCAAGCTTTCGTCAAAGCGATGATCCAGGACCTAATTTCGCTGAACTGGTTCGGCGAGTGGGCCTAGCTCCTGTCGTTCCAGATGGCCCCGTAGACGCCAGGCTCACCATCACCCACGGAACCACATGCGTGGCGGTTCGTTATCTGGAGGGGGTTGTCATGGCCGGTGACCGGCGGGCAACTTCGGGGAATTTCATCAGCCACAGAACCATCGAGAAGGTCTTTCCTGCGGATCGGCATTCAGGGGTTGCCATAGCGGGAGCAGCCGGGCCTGCGATTGAGATGGTCCGACTCTTCCAACTGCAGCTTGAACACTATGAGAAGGTTGAGGGTGCTCCTTTGAGCCTTGAGGGAAAGGCGAACCAGCTTTCACAGATGGTGCGGAATCACCTGCCCGCAGCAATGCAGGGGCTGGCCGTGGTTCCCATCTTCGCAGGGTTCGACACCACAAGAAATGCAGGCCGCCTCTTTCAATATGATGTGACGGGCGGGCGATACGAAGAGTTTGATCATGCCTCAACCGGGTCAGGGCAAATGCATGCGAGCACGGTGATCAAGATGGGATGGCGGGACTCCTTGACTGCAGATTCCACAATCGATCTTGTGCTCCGCGCCCTGTATGAGGCTTCTGATGAGGATTCGGCTACGGGCGGGCCAGACCTACTGCGGGGGATTTTCCCTGTTGTGGCGACGATCACCGCCGAGGGGTTTGAGCGAGTTCCTGACGATGATCTTGAATCTCGCTATGTCAGGATTCTGGAACAGGTTGCAACGGAGCGCGGAGGATCAAAATGACCGCACCATTTTACGTAGCACCTGAGCAGATGATGCAAGACCGTGCCGACTATGCACGCAAGGGCATAGCTCGCGGTCGCGCCCTCGTTGCATGCACCTATGACGAGGGCATTTTGTTATGCGCCGAGAATCCGTCTCGAATGTTGCGAAAGATCTCCGAGATTTACGATCGGATCGCCTTTGCGGGAGTTGGCAAGTACAACGAGTTTGATCAGCTTCGTATTGCCGGGGTTCGGCACGCAGACCTGAAGGGCTTCTCATTTAGCCGCGAAGACGTAGATGCACGCAGCCTGGCAAATCAGTACGCCCAGATGCTCGGTCAGGTTTTTACCCATGAAATGAAACCCATGGAAGTCGAGATTCTGGTAGCCGAAATCGGCAGGGAACCATCCGGAGATCAGCTCTTCCACATTCTTTATGACGGAACCCTCATTGATGAGACCGGCTGGTGTGTACTCGGAGGCGAGGCCGAGGCTATCGGCGCTCGCATGCAGGAGCAGTGGATCGAGGGCGGCAGTTTCGCAGGGGCACTCTCCGCCGCAGTCGGTGCTCTTGCGGGCCCCGATCGAAGTCTTGTCGTCAGTGAGATCGAAGTTGCTGTCCTCGATCGATCAGGCATGCGACGAGCGTTCCGTCGGGTCGAGGACGAGGACGTCACCATGATTCTTGGGGCGAGCGATGTTGCTCACGACACATGACAGCGCACACCTGCCTGTAGGTTGACCGTATGGACCGCCGCATCTACGGACTCGAAAATGAGTACGGAGTGACGTGCACACTGCGCGGGCAGCGTCGGCTGAGCCCAGATGAGGTTGCGCGGTACTTGTTTCGCCGAGTGGTCTCTTGGGGTCGATCTTCAAACGTGTTTTTGGCGAATGGCGCTCGCCTTTATCTCGATGTGGGTTCTCATCCGGAGTACGCAACTCCCGAATGCGATTCCCTCTATGACCTTGTTGCCCATGACAAAGCGGGGGAGTGGATCCTTGAACAACTCGTGGAATCGGCTCAGGAGCGACTCGAGGAAGAGGGTATTCGCGGCGATATCTACTTGTTCCGAAACAACACCGACTCGGCAGGCAATAGCTATGGGTGTCACGAGAACTATCTCACCAGCCGCGATGACGACCTTGCCCATTACACCGAAGTGCTCATTCCCTTTCTGGTAAGCAGGCAGATCTACGCCGGGGCGGGAAAGGTTCTGCAGACCGCACGTGGGGCGCAGTTCTCGATTTCTCAACGGGCAGAACATATTTGGGAGGGAGTCTCATCGGCAACGACCCGTTCGCGTCCAATCATCAACACTCGTGACGAACCGCATGCCGATTCAGACCGTTTTCGCCGACTGCACGTCATAGTCGGCGATTCAAATATGAGTGAGTACGCAACATTTCTGAAGGTTGGCGCATGTTCCATCATCCTGCGCATGTTGGAGGATCCAACGGTGGTGCTTCGAGATATGACTCTCGAGAACCCGATTCGCGCAATCCGAGAAATTAGCCACGACATTACGTGTACCCGAAAAGTTCGCTTAGCGAATGGCCGAGAGGCATCGGCGGTAGAGATTCAGTCCGAGTACCTCGCCCGAGCGCTTCGGTATGCAGACAATCACGATCTGTCACCTCAAGAGAAGCAGGCGCTCGGCATGTGGGAACACGTGATGACCGGACTCCAGGATGAACCACTGTCGCTTGACCGGGAGATTGACTGGGTGACCAAACACAACTTGGTCGAGGCGTATTCCGCTCGACACTCACTCAAACTCGATGACCCACGCGTGGCACTACTGGACCTGCAGTATCACGATATTAATCGTTCTCGATCCGTTTTTTATAAGCTTCAAAAAGCGGGGCGAGTTGAGCGGATCGTGAGCGATGGAGCGATCGTTGAGGGGATGGAGACTCCTCCCCAGACCACTCGAGCAAAGCTGCGTGGCGAGTTCATTCGTAAGGCCAAAGAACGCAAGCGTGATTACACCGTGGATTGGGTGCACCTGAAGCTGAATGATCAGGCCCAACGAACGGTGCTCTGTAAGGACCCATTCGTGTCTGAAGATGAGCGAGTCGAACGACTCATCGAATCCCTCTGAGTTCTGGCTGCGCCTACTCTGTTTCGTTACACCGAACGGGGGGCCTGGGCCAACCAGTCGAACCGGAGGGTAAGAGGGACCTGATGAACGTAAGTGGAGGAGTCGAGACGCTCACGGTGACCGGGGCGACACCCGGCACAGAACTTGAAGTTTGCGACGCGTCGGGCCGACTGTTTGTCACCTTGGTGGCCGATCAGGCAGGAAATGCTCACTTGGCATATGTTCCAGCAGAGCCAGTGGTCCTTCGCGGTCAGGCTGAGTTGGCCCAAGCACTTTCCACGGGCGATGTGCTCAAGCCGGGGGAATACACCGTTGCTGGGGTTCAGGTTCGTGTGCTCGCCGTTGAGGACATTCCGGACTCGGCGCTCTATCAGCAGGACCTACTCGAAGGCTTTGGGTACCTGCAGGTGCGCGACGGCGTGACGCTCTCTGTGCTGGTCCGCTTTCCGAACAAAGACCTGTACGGTCCTGGCCCGTATCCCACCGTGATTGAGTACTCGGGCTATGGGCCATCGAATCCGAATGCCCCGCAGCCCGGAACGCTCCTCGGCAACCTGATGGGCTTTGCGGTAGTCGGAGTCAACATGCGTGGCACTGGCTGTTCGGGTGGCGTCTTCGACATTTTTAGTCCCGCTCAGGCAGCGGACGGCTATGACGTTATCGAGACGGTCGCACGCCAGCCATGGGTTCTTCATCAGCATGTGGGCATGGTTGGCTTGAGCTATCCCGGTATCAGTCAGCTCTACGTTGCGGCCACCACCCCTCCAAGCTTGGCTGCAATCTCGCCCCTGTCGGTGATTGATGACCTGTGGCGTCAGCAGTGGCCGGGGGGGATCTATAACACCGGCTTCACACGAGCTTGGCTCGTTGCGCGAGATTCAGAAAGTGCCGCTGGCGGAATGGCCTGGGATCAGGAGCGAATCGATGCAGGCGATGAGATCGCTCGCGAGAACCAATTGATCCGAAGCCAGAACTTTGATTTCGAGCAGTTTGGCAGGGCGATGAAGAACTTTCGACCCACCATGGGAACCCGTCGAGCAGCCTCCTTGGTGGGTCGCATCGAGGTGCCGGTCTACTTAACCGGCGCCTGGCAGGATGAGCAAACGGGCAGCAGGTTTGGGCTGATGTTGGAGTCCTTTGATTCAAGCCCCTCGCAGCGGTTCAACCTGTTCAACGGCCACCATCCGGATGGCTACAGCCCAATGGTAATTCTGCGATGGTTCGAGTTTCTGTCCTTTCATGTCGCCCGCAGAATTCCCATCGTGGCCGAGATCATTCGCACCTTCGCTCCCGTTCAGTTCGAGGAAGTTTTTGGTTATAGCGTTGAACTCGATGCAGACCGATTCTCTCATCACGGCGAGGATTTCGAGGCGGCACTTCAGGAATACCTAGCCGAGCCGCGAGTCAGAATCCTGTTTGAAAGTGGTGCAGGCCATGAGGTGCTCGGAGCTCCCGCTCACCGATTTGAGGTGGAGACGGACTCCTTCCCACCCGCTGAGGTGCAGGCTCAGCGCTGGTACTTCGGTGAATCAGGTGCACTTACCGGGGAACCTGCCGAGTCGGACGGGGCGGATACCTATCTCGATGATCCGGCGGCCGGCGAGTTGGCCTACTCCATGGAACTACTGAGTGATCTCAATGAGTTCGCTCGTCCGACCGTGCTCATCGACTGGACACGATTCAGTGACCTGCATCGGGTGGCGTATCAGACAGCGCCGCTCATCGAACCCCTCGTGATTGCGGGATCTGGGCATGTTGATCTCTGGCTCGCTCCAGGGAGCAGTGACACCGCAGTTCAAGTGTCACTCACTGAGGTGCGACCAGATGGGACTGAGCAGCGTTTGCAATGTGGTTGGCACCGCCCAATTCACGCAGTCGAAGACCCGCATCACTCTGATGAACTTCGAGTTGACTACACGTTCCTTGATGAACACCGAGAGCCGCTCCTCGCCGGACAGTGGATGAATTTCCGGGTTCCGATTCATCCCGTGGTGCATCTGCTGCGTAAGGGTTCCCGGCTACAGGTTGCGTTGTCGACACCGGGACGCGATCACCCTTTCTGGTGCTTCGATAATCCGGTAACAGAGGGTGCAATTCACACCGTCGGGCGCTCCGTGGAGCATCCCTCATCGCTACTGCTTCCCATCTGGGCCATCGAGCTTGATTATCCTGCGGATTATCCCTCAGCGGGGTCGCTTCGTGGCCAACCGACGCGACAGTGGCTTCCTATTCGGAATGCCTCGGTGGCCTAGTGCCAACCTTTCGACCAGCGTTCGTGTTGGAGATTTTACAGGAGCGGCCCGGCATGCAGCGCATGTCGGTTGAGATGCCTGATGGAAGCCATGCTCGGGCGTATTCATTGACAGCGCTCACCGGTGAATGCGGTGTTGGAGATCAGGTGATCCTCAACACCACCGCGGTGGAACTTCAACTCGGTACCGGTGGTTGGCACGTGGTGCATTGGAACCTGTCGCTGCGGGAGTTCACATCCCCGGGACCTGAGCACATTATGAAGCTTCGCTATACGAGTCTTCAGTTTGATGCGGGTACGGATGAGATTGAGCACCCTGAGTGCGATTTTCCGCTCGGCGAGACTCCAGTGGTGGTCTGTTCGGTCCATAGTCAGGTCGCAGCAGTTGCGGCAGGCTTTGCGAGCGTAGCACCCGATAAGTCGTTGGCCTATGTGATGACCGACGGTGCATCGCTCCCACTTGTCATCTCAGACTTGGTCTGTGACTTGCTCGCAAAGCGCCTGCTTGTTGGTTCGGTAACCGCCGGACATGCCTTCGGCGGTGACCTTGAGGCGGTCAGTGTTGCCTCTGCGTTAGGACTAGCGGTACACACCCTTGGTGCTGATGCCGTGGTGGTGTGCATGGGCCCTGGGGTGGTCGGAACGGGAACATCTCTGGGAACGACTGCCGTAGAGGTTGCCTCGGTCTTAGACATGGTTGACCGTCTCGATGGCACGCCGATTCTGTGTGTGCGTGCATCGAGTGGAGATCAACGGCCTCGCCATCGGGGGATTTCCCATCACACATCTACCATTGCGAGCCTGTCGCACTGCCATCCTTGGGTAGCCCGTGTTTCTGAGGAGACCTCTCAACTTGTTGGTGTGCGCGTTGCTGAACTAGCAGCGGTGTTCGATGTTGCGTCGCTCATGGAGTCCGCTGAGTTGCAGACCACGACCATGGGGAGAACGATTCTGGAGGATCTCGAGTTCTTCGAGAATGCAGCGGCTGCGGGTGTTCTCGCCGGGGAGATGCTCCCAGGAATGCACACTCGCTGACTGCTGCCAACCCGTAAGATGCGACGGTGGCAAAGGTAGACCGACTCCTGAACTTGGTAGCGGCGTTGATCGACACTTCGATTCCACTGACTGCAGAGCAGATCTACAAGCGGGTGCCCGGCTATCCAGAATCAGATGAGTCGTTCCACCGAGCATTTGAACGAGATAAAGAGGCGCTTCGCGGGGTAGGGATTCCGATCGAGATGGTCGATGTTCACTACCTTGAGCAGCCTCGAGCTGCGTACACCATTCTTCGAGATCGTTACGAGTTGGCGGATCCGGGTCTTGATTCAGAGGAACTAGCAGCGCTTCACCTTGCAGCGACAATGGTTCAAGCTGAAGGCCTCGACCCGGATGATCTTGAAGAAGGGCTTCGAAAGCTCGGCGGGCTGACTGCTGCTGCCGCTGAAACTTCACCCGTAGGTGCAGTCCCCATGCCGCCCCAACTCTTGCAGTTGTTTGCTGCGACTTTGGAGCAGCGGGTTGCGAGTTTTAGCTACAGCGGTCAACCCCGGCAGGTTGAGCCGTATCGCTTGGAGTATGAGCGCGGACATTGGTACATGAGTGGTCGCGATCTTGATCGCGAAGCCCAGCGAAGTTTTCGTATCGACCGCATGAAGGGAGAAGTAACTACGGGCCCGGCGGGTTGTTTCCTGAAGCCGGAATCCATTGAAGGTGTGCTGCTGCGGAAGTGGGAAATTGGCAACGGAGCGAGCACCCCTGCACGAGTTCTGATTGATGCTGCACTTGCTCCGGGTGTTCTTGCAGAAGACCCTGAACTACGTGTGGTTGAGACCTTGGCAGATGGTGCGGTGATTCTTGAACTCGAGGTTCGCAACATTGCTGGACTGTGCAGCTTCATGATGAACTTCCTCGATCGGGCCGAGATACTGGCTCCTGAGGAGTTTCGTACTGCCATCGTTGATTGGCTGAACCTGCTTGTTGTGGAAGCGGCCGAGGGGCGACCGTGAGCCGTACTACTGCATCTGACCGCGTGGAGCGGATCTTGTCGATTCTTCCGTGGATTATTCAGAATCCAGGAACCCCCGTCGTGGAGCTGTCTCGACGTTTTGGGCTCAGCGAGGAGGATCTTCGGAAGGATCTTGACCTTGTGTTCTATGAAGTTGGGCTCTACCCGTTCACGCCGGATGTACTCGTAGAGGTGCTGATCGAGGATGACTGCGTGACGGTCAATCTGGCTGATTACTTTCATCGTCCCGCTCGCTTGACCCACGAAGCAGCACTCATTTTGCTCACCGCAGGCAGGGCCTTCGCTGGCCGTGATGGATCCGACCCTGATGATGCCTTGAATTCTGCGGTGCGGAAGTTGTCAGCAGCACTTGGTGAGGGTCCCGAAGCAGCAGTAGAAGTTGCCCTCGGGCCAGCAAACCCTCAGATCCTGAACGAGCTTCAGGCTGCTTTGGCTCAACACCGTCGAGTCTCTCTGGGTTATTTCAGCTATAGCCGCGATGACACCACCACACGAGAGGTCGATCCGTATCGCATACTCAGCCGCGATGGCCATTGGTATCTGCTGGCGTTCTGCCACCTTGCCCAAGACCAGCGACTATTCCGTATCGACAGGATTCAGTCGGTGACCTCGACCGAGTTGAGCTTCGAACTGCCCGAGTTCATAGCTGAGGTGCAGTCAACTCTGACGGGAGTATCACGGACCGTAGAGCTTGTTGGTCCCGTTTCGATCTCCTGGGTAGCAGACGCATACCCCTATGACGAGTTTGAGCAACTCGAGTCTGGCGATCTTCGTCTGGTGATACCGGTGACTGCCACAGCTTGGCTCGAGCGGCTCTTGCTGCGCCTCGATCCTGCGACTCGGGCCACTGACCTTGAGTCGGGTGAGCCGTTAGAGATGGTTCGTTCCGCTGCGGCTCAGCGTATTCTTCAGAGGTATCGAGCAACTGCAGCCCGCTAGGCAGGCCAAGGGTTTGTTCAGCTCAAGTCTCGCCCTCAATGCTCAGGCCTGTACCCTTCAGCGAGTGACAGACGAAACGCCTGGCGGCATACCAGAATCAACTCCTCAAAGCGTGCCGGCACTGAACCCTCAATCAAACCCTGCAGTCGATTCTGGGGGTACGAGGGAGATCGACCGGCCTGCGAACCACAAGAGCATCGCCCGCAAGCAGCGCGCTGCATCTTTGCGAAACCTGCTCGAGTGGGTTGCGGTCATCGTAGGTGCCGTTCTTGTCGCAGTGCTGATTAAGACATTTCTTGTGCAGGCGTTTCGTATTCCGTCGGAGTCGATGGTGCCAACGCTCGAGATCGGGGATCGGGTGCTGGTGAATAAGCTGAGTTATAAAGCTCACGAGATCAATCGCGGCGACGTCGTGGTCTTTAAGCGACCGCCGGGATTGCCAGCCGGACCGGGGGAGCCTGAGGACCTGATTAAGCGGGTTATCGGCTTACCTGGTGACACCGTTCAGGCTAAAGACGGGTCCATGTACGTGAATGGTAAGCGTCTTGAGGAGCCCTACCTTCCGCCGGGAACACCCAGTTTGAATTTGGACCAGCCAGTCAAGATTGCACAAGGACAGGCATGGGTTATGGGAGACAACCGGACCAACTCACAAGACAGCCGCGTCTTTGGCCCCATCGAATCCACCACCGTTATCGGCCGCGCGTTCATGATCATGTGGCCGCCCGGCAGAATTGGCTCCCTCTAGCTGAATATCTCAGCTGCCACGTCAAGCATTCGATCTACGTGATCACTAAACACGCCATCGATGCCCATGTTTAGGAGGGCAGTAATGGTGCGTTCGTATTGGGCATCCCACCCCAGGGTGAGGCGAGTGAATCGGTGAAACAAGGTCACCTGCCCTGCACTCCACTCGCCCTGATGAAGATTCACCGCATCGATTCCAGAGGTGCGGAGTTGAGCTGCATGGCGTTCTGCTCCGTAGGGCATTGCAGCAAGCCTTGTTGAATGCACCAATTTCGCGTCTCGACTCAGGCCACGCCAACTCTCGAGCCGGTTCAGATCTGGATGGCAGAGCCAGAGCCGGTCACTGGCTCGAAATATTTCTGCGACCCTCAGCACCTCTTGTGTCACGTTTGGGTCTTTGATATCGAGCGAGAGTTGGTATTCACGACCGCACTCCTCGTACAACTCAGCCAATGAGGGAATGTGCGCAGGAAGGTCACAGCGATTCACTGCAGCAATTGGTTTCCGGCGAAAGGCGCCTCCTACTACGCCATCATGGTCGAGTACCGCGACCCCGTCAGCTGTGACCCAGACATCACTCTCGAGTCCTGTTGCACCGAGGCGCAATCCGAGTGTGAAGGCCTCAAGGGTGTTGTCTGGAGCGTGGGCGCGTGCTCCTCGGTGAGCAAAAAGCACGGTTGCCCCGCCCAGGGTCGGAAATTGAGGGTTCATCGGTATGAATTCTGCCATCTATTTCAAGGATTGCATGCCATGAAACCCGCAGAAACACGGGGTATCCAAGAATCGCCCGCCCTAGGGGAGTCGAAATTTTCAAAAGGTTCTGTGGGAATGTTCAACCCAACCCGGTAGGCGGCCGATAGTAATCAGGTACGTGACACAAGGAGATTCTGATGGCACTGATTCGAGCAACCTGTACTGACTGCGGCGATGTGGAATTGCGGTCCCGAGACCTTCGGATTCGCACCTGTATCGATACTGCTGAAGCCACGTATTTGTTTCGTTGCCCAATCTGTCGAATGATCGAGGTGCGAGCCGCCGAGGACCATGTTGTCGACGTGCTGCTTGCTGCTGGAGTGAGCTCCGAAGAGTGGCACCTGCCCGCTGAGCTCCAAGAGGCCCGTCATGGCGAGGCCATTGACCACGACGATGTTCTGGACTTCCATCACTTGCTGAGCACCACAGACTGGTACACCACGCTAGCGACAATGACAGACCGCTAATTCACAGAGATCTCCGGGACGTTCCGCTGCATTTCGCCGGGACGTCCCGCTGCATTTTTGCAGGTACCGGGAAAGGCCCCCGAAGGGGTATCTTTTCTAGGTGTTCTCTATCGCTCTCACTCTTGGCTTCTTGTGCGGATGTGCAGCACTTGCGCACCAAGCGGTTCAGAAGTTGACCGAGGCGACCAAGGAGATGGATCGGGTTCGGTTCGGACCGCTTCGACAAGTCGCGCAGGACCTGCGAGAGACCACAGAAGCCGTTGCTACCAAGGTGGATGAACGGACCGAGGGGTAGCGGGTAGCAATGTTTAATGTGACTGGCGGCGAGTTGATCATCATCTTGGCTGTGGCACTCGTGGTGTTGGGCCCTGAACGCATTCCTGAGGTTGCCCGAAGTGCAGGTCGAATGATCAACAAGATCAAGACCATGACCGAAGGGTTCAGCAGCGGGGTGTCCGACGTGATGGATGACCCCGCTATGAAGCCATTCAAAGAACTGAGCGAGCTGGCCGCAAACCCACGCCAAAAACTGGCAGAGTACGCGCTCGAGGCGGAGGCGGAAGAGCGGGCGAAAAAAGAGGCCGCGCGGCAAGCAGCAGACGAGCCAGTTTTCGAGATTGAACCCGAAATTGAGCCTGCGGCAGATCCAGACTCAGATCCAGACTCAGATCCAGACGCAGATCCAGACTCAGATCCAGAACTCTCAGCGGAGTCTGCTACGGAGCCAGAGAAATGAGCCGTCCGTCTTGGTTTAAGGGGGCAGAACGCGAGGGCGGCGACATGACCCTGAGCGATCACCTACGAGAATTCCGCTACCGGCTGTTGATATGCGTGGTTGCCGTTTTAGTTGCAATGCTCCCGGCCTGGTTCTTCTATAACTGGCTACTCGATATTCTCAATGCCCCCTACTGCTCTGCCCTCCGCGGAGTGGATCCGTTGTCTGACTGCAAGTTCTTGGTCACGAACCTGCTCGACCCGTTCTCGTTGCGCCTGAAAGTGGCTGGTTACGGTGGGTTGTTTCTGGCGCTGCCAATCATTTTGTGGCAACTCTGGAGATTCATAGCTCCTGGGCTGTACAAGAAGGAGCGACGCTATGCCTTGGCCTTCGTGATCTCCTCATTTCTTTTGTTTACTGCCGGTGCAATCGTTGCTTATTTCACGCTGAGCCAAGCCGTAAACTTTTTGGTTCGGGTGGGTGGACCAGAGATTGATATACGTTCCGGCCCCGTTGAGTTCGTGCGTCTCTCTCTATTCATGATGCTTGCCTTTGGGACGGGTTTCCTCTTTCCCGTGGTGCTAGTTGCTTTGCAGATGATTGGTGTGGTGACTCCGAAGCAACTCTCTGCCTGGCGGCGACAGACTGTGCTCATCATCGTGATCATCGCTGCAGCGATCACCCCAAGTGGCGATCCAATATCCCTCGCTGCACTGGCGATTCCGATGTACATATTCTACGAAGTGGCCGTCCTGATCGGGAGGGTCCTTGTTCGCAATAAGGCAAAGGTCGAGGATTCGGAGTCGACGGAGACTGACGAGGCTGCAGTCTGAATCCGGGATTTTCTCACGAGTTCACGCTAGATCCATTCCAGCGTGAGGCGATAGCTGCCTTGGAGCGCGGGCAAAACGTTTTGGTCGCGGCACCTACTGGTTCGGGCAAGACAGTGGTTGCAGAGCACGCAGTCACTTTGGCTCTTCAGTCTGGCGGGAAGTGCTTTTATACGGCACCCATTAAAGCTCTCTCGAATCAGAAATATAACGACCTATGCGCTGAACTCGGTTCAGAACATGTTGGCTTGCTCACGGGAGATCGAGCGATCAACAGTGGCGCTGCAGTGGTCGTCATGACTACTGAAGTTCTTCGAAACATGGTTTATGCGGGGTCCTCGGCGCTAGACAATCTCCTGTGGGTCGTTCTCGACGAGGTTCACTTTCTCGCGGATGCGTATCGCGGGCCAGTGTGGGAGGAGGTACTGATCCACACTCCAACAAGCGTTCGTTTTGTGTGCCTGTCTGCCACGGTATCGAATGCCGAAGAGCTTGGGGATTGGGTGACTGCCCTCAGAGGGCCGACACATACTGTGTTGGAACATCGCCGTCCCATAGAACTCGACCCGTTGCTCTTTGTAGGCGACCGAACTGCTGAACGTGAGCATCTGGTGCCGTTGATTGTGAATGGAGCGACAAACCCTGAGGGGCACCGCTTTGATGCCGAGCAACAACAGCGGGGGAGTTCCCCACAACAGCGACGACCGCGCTCACGCTTCTTTACTCCGCGTCGTGTCGAGACGATTGAACGACTCGCTGCCGAGAACCTGCTTCCCGCGATCTATTTCATCTTCAGTCGAAATGGCTGTGATGAAGCTGTCCGCCAATGTTTCGACGCTGGTTTGCGTTTAACTGAACCCGAGGAGCGAGTGCGTATACGTCAGCTCGTAGATGCCAGAACTGCCTCCTTGAGCGATGCAGATTTGGACGTTCTGGGCTATGACCACTGGCTCGAAGGCCTCGAGCATGGGATTGCTTCGCATCACGCTGGAATGATTCCCTCCTTCCGAGAAGCCGTTGAGGACTGTTTTGTCGAAGGGCTTGTCAAGGCCGTGTTTGCAACCGAGACCCTTGCACTTGGCATCAATATGCCTGCGCGCACGGTTGCGATCGAGCGCCTGAGTAAATACAACGGTGAGGGGCACGAATTCCTGTCCCCCGGGCAGTTCACCCAGCTGACGGGACGCGCCGGCAGGCGTGGGATAGACGACCAAGGCTCGGCGGTTGTCTTATGGTCCCCGTTCACCACCTTCTCCCAAGTCGCAACCCTCGCAGCGAGTCGAGAGTTTCCGCTGGTGTCCTCTTTTCGGCCGACCTACAACATGGCGGCGAATCTGATCCAGCGTTACGAGCCGGATGTTGCAATGGAGGTTCTCACTCGGTCATTTGCACAATTTCAGAGCGATCGCGCAGTGGTACTGCTCTCGGCACGCGTTGACCGCCTCGAGGCCGAGATGCACCCCGTAGAATTGGCTCAGGGAAACAGTTCCGAGGCAGTGTTCGACGTAGCGGGATACGTGGAAATTACCGAGTCGATCCGGCAACTCCAGAAAGACTCTCGCGGAGCACGTGCTGCAGTTGAACGGGCGATGGCACAGTTGAAACCCGGTGATGTGATTCAGCGAGGGACGCGCAAGGGCAGCAAATTGTTTCTGGTGTTATCCGTTTCATCCCGCAAGGGTGGAGCTGTCAAGGTGCGTGGGGTGAACCCAAGCGGAAACTCAGCGGCAGTTGATGCCGCAACCGTGACCGGTTCGCTCATTGCAGTGGCTCATGTTGACCTTCCGGTGCCGTACATGCCCAAAGATGCCAACTTTCGCAGGGAGGCGGCAGCTCTACTCCGGAGGGTCAATCCACAGCGGCTATCAGATTCAGCGAACGGCAGTCCTGCAGGCTCTCGACCCGGTTCGGATCAGCACTTCTCAGGCGACCCCTACGCCGAGGCTGTGCAGGCACAGCTCGTTCACCCATTGCATGAACATCCTGATCGAGAAGAACTGATGAAGAAGGAGTACACGCGGCGGGGACTTCAACTCGAACAACAGGGCCTGCTACACGAGATTGAGCGACGCGGCTCGGGACTCGTGCAGCGCTTTGACTCAGTTCGCAACGTGTTACAAGAGACCGGCCATAGTGATGAGTGGGCGCTCACCGCTGCTGGTACTCGGCTCCGGCGGATTTACCACGAGTCGGACCTGCTCATCTCATTGTGTCTGAGCGAGGGAATCTTCGACGGTCTGCAAGATGCCGACCTTGCGGCGCTCGTGAGCTGCGTAACCTACGAGCATCGCAGTTCGGAACCAGCTGCAGCGCCGATACTTCCAAGCGCCGAGTTGCGCGGACGCGTTGCTCAACTGACTGCCACATGGAAGCGCCTGGAACGCTTGGAGAAGGGACGCAGGCTGCCGCTGACACGAGAGCCCGACGCAGGGTTCAGCGCACCTGCTTGGTCCTGGTCGACCGGGCAACAGCTTGATGACATTCTTGACGAGGACCTCAAGGGTGGCGACTTTGTGCGCAATATTCGTCAACTTATTGATTTACTGAGGCAACTCGGCGAGGTTGCGCCAGTTCAAGAGACCGCACGAGCGGCACGACGTAGTGCGGAGTCGCTCTCTCGAGGAGTGGTGCTTGCCTCTGGAGAAGCATCATGACCATTCCTCTGCAACGAATCCGGCTGCCAAAGTGACCATCAAGAAAGGCGAGTCCTGGGGTGAGCCAGGGGTGCTCGAGGAGTCCGGGCTTGTGGTCTCGACCGATTATGAACTTGCCGAACTGCTCCAGGGGTATCGCATGCGCGAGCAGGTACCCCCGGTGATTGCAGTGCTCGGCGGCGCGCTTCATCGCACACTCGGCTCACCGCAGCGAGATGTGGCCGCCCTTCGATCAGGGCAGGGTTATGTGTTCCCTCTCGACGTCGGGATTCTGCAGTTTTTCGATTCCGAGGGCACACAACGAGAGGTTCTGTTCGTTGCGCATTGTCAGGCCTCCACCGATCCCAGAATGCGACTCTGGAAGGGGCGAACAGTGCTCGCTATGAATGCCTCTTTTATGGGGACCCTTAATCTTGGGCCGCGCGCTCATCCAAACGACGGTCGTCTTGACGTGACTGAAGGGCAACTCAAGTGGGCGGAGCGCAAACAAGCTCGGAGCCGCGCCGTAACAGGCGCTCACCTGCCTCACCCGAGCCTGCACGAACGTCGAGTCAGTAGTCGAATGCAATTCTCGAGCGGGTCCATGTTTGACCTGTCCACTGATGGGAGGTTGCAGGGGAAGAGCGCCGAATTCTCAATCACCTGTATTCCCGATGCAGCAAGAATTCTTGTTTGATGCCGCTTCAGTGGTTTGTGCTGAGATCTCGCTAGCCTGAGACTCATGCAGGCATGGAACCTTCCAGAATCTCCCGGTCAGTTCGTGTGGTCTGAAGTACCCGACCCGCAGGCAGGCCCCGGCCAAGTCAGGGTTCGCGTTCGAGCTTCAGCGTTGAATCACATGGATTTGTGGCTGACCACAGGTCTTCCCAAACCGCCTGCCTTTCCCCATGTGCCGGGCAATGATGTTGCGGGGATTGTTGAGACCGTTGGAGAGGCCGTGACGGGTTGGGAGGTTGGTGATGAGGTTGTAATCAACACAGCGCTCGTTCCTCAGGAGGCACTTGCACAGGGTTTGGATTCGGTACTTGATCCCAAGATGCGTCTGTTAGGTGAGCACTGTTGGGGCGGGCACGGTGAGTTCTGCGTGGTTGCAGCGCACCAGCTTGAGTCGAAGCCGAAGAGTCGTACGTGGGCAGAGGTTGCCTCCTACCCGGTGTGCACAACTACTGCGTGGCGACTGTTGCGCCGAGCCCGTCTTGCCCCAGGGGAGACGGTATTGATCACAGGGATTGGTGGGGGAGTGGCCACTGCTGCGATGCAGTTAGCTCTTCACCTCGGCGCCCGAGTGTTTGTCACCTCTCGTGATCCGGGCAAGCGAGCGAGGGCGCTTGAGCTTGGAGCGGAAGGGGCGTTCGACTCAAAGGGCCCGTATCCGATTAGTGCCGACGTGGTAGTCGATAGCATTGGCCCGGCGACCTGGGAGTACTCGGTGCGCACGCTGCGCAATGGTGGTCGCATGTGTGTTTGTGGTGGTACCTCAGGGCCAAAGGTCGAGCTCAACCTGCCTCGCTTGTTCTTTAAACAACTAGATATCCTTGGGGCGAGTTGTGGAAGCCAAGAGGAGTTTCGATACGTGACGTCATTGATGGAGGAGGGCTTGCCGGTGGTTCTGGACGAGATTTTGCCGCTATCAGAATTTCCGAGAGCGCTCGATCGCCTCCGCACGGCGTCTCAGCTTGGCAAAGTGATTTTGGAACATCCCGAGTGATTCCAGACGGAGCTCAATCAAAACAGCGCGCCGCTGAAGTTGTTGACGGAATTGCAGACACCCTGATTGATGTGTCTCACCGTATTTGGGAGCAGCCGGAGTTAGCATTTCAAGAGCGTCATGCGCACAACTTGTTATGCGCGACTCTGACTGAGTTTGGCCTAGATGTGCAGCCGCATGCCTACGGTCTTGAGACTGCGTTCGAGGCTCAGGCAGGTACTGAAGGGCCCGAGATTGCGGTGCTGTGTGAGTACGATGCGCTGCCCGGAATTGGTCATGCCTGCGGTCATAACGTGATTGCGGCGGCAGGCCTCGGTGCGGGATTGGCTGCTGCAAGCTTGGCAAACGAGCTTGGTGGGCGCATCAGAATTCTCGGAACTCCAGCAGAAGAGGGTGGTGGAGGAAAGGTCTTCATGATGCGTGGGGGCGCGTTCGACGGCATCGATGCCGCGATGATGGTGCATCCTGCTGATCACGACCTGCCAACCCTCACTACCCTTGCCGTGCACACGTTGCACGTTGAGTACGCCGGCGTTGCATCTCATGCAGCCGCAGCACCACACCTAGGACGCAATGCGCTTGATGCGGCGGTCCTCGGCTACATGAACGTGGCTGCTCTTCGTCAGCACATCCGAAGTGATGAACGAATTCATGGCGTATTTCCCGAGGCCGGGGAGCAACCCAATATTGTTCCCCGCACGGCTCGAGCCCATTGGTACGTTCGAGCAAGAACATCCGATCGGCTTGAGGAACTAAAGCTGCGCGTTGTGAACTGCCTCGAGGCTGGCGCGTTAGCGGCGGGTTGCGTCATGGACCTGAACTGGGTTGACCCTGCCTATTCCGAGATGGTCGACGATGACCGATTACTTGATCGATATCAGAAAAATGCACGGTCCTTTGACCGCCCATTTGCTGACCCCCTCGTCGTGGGGTTCGTAACGGGCAGTACCGACATGGGTAACATCAGCCACGTTCTTCCCACGATTCATCCGCTGATTGCGGTTGCACCCCCGGGTGTGTCGATTCACACGCCAGAGTTTGCCTCTTTTGCTCGCGGAGAACCAGGCGATCGAGCAGTGCTTGATGGTGCGAAGGCACTCGCCGCCACGGTGATCGACTGCTGGCTAGAACCACTTTAAGTGCAGCGTCCAACCTTTTCCCTACCTAGGTGCTGTGTCCCGAGGCAGAGAAGCAGGCGAAGTTCCCTCGCGTTCGACGGGCTATCACCGAGGCCGCCCTCGAACGGGCCTAGTGTGAGTGCGTGAGCTCCCCCGTACCAACGTACGTCGCAGAGCAGTTCACCGAAGAGGAGCAAGTTGTCCTCCGCCGGTACTTCTCAAATCTCGACGGTCCTGTATTTGCCCTAGTGAACCTTCCCGAGGTGGTGAAGGGCGCCTTGTTTGCGCGCTATTCAAGATCTGCGAAATCGCTGCGACGACTCTTTGTGGACGAATTTGTTGGTGAACTCGATACCACTGGTGACGAGAGCGTTGATGCCACGATCGGTTTGGATCGGGCCGAGGCTCTGTACGATCGAATCTTTTTCGAATACGGCGATGACAGCGTCGCTCAGCTTGGCGGCGTTCACCTTGCCTGCGAGCAGGCCTCAAACCTGTTGACCAAGATCCTCGAATGGGGACGGCTCATGTCGTACCTCGAACAGTCAACGCGTTATATCCCCTACGACGAGCGCCTCGGTGGGCGGTTCCGCTACCACCGAGACCCAGAAGTTCTGGGATCCTCCATGGGAGCGCGTTACGTAGGTGACATGGATCGCCTGTTCGACACGTACGGAGAGTTAGCAAGGTCGATTCAAGATCATTTTCGGGAGCGCTACCCGAAGAGCGAGCAGGACTCCGATTTTGTTTACCGTCAGGCCATCCGTGCGAAAGCCTTTGATGCGACTCGAGGAATTCTTCCTGCCGCGTCGCTGTCGAATGTGGGAATTTATGGATCAGGTCAGGGATTTGAGGCGCTGCTGCTTCGCATGCGATCTCATCCGCTGCCAGAGGCTCGTCAGTATTCCGATTTGATGCTGACCGAACTGAGAAAGGTCATTCCCAGCTTTCTCCGGCGGGTTGATCTTCCTGATCGCGGAGGCGCCTGGTCGAACTACATGACCACCAACCGTGAGGCGATGGAGACCGTGGCCTATGAGATGCTTCCAGGCGACGAGTCATCTGGGCTCGCCGCACCAACGGTGACGCTGCTTGACTGGGACCCAGAGGGTGAAGTCAAGGTCATTGCCTCGATGTTGTATCCGCATACAAGCATTCCCGAAGCGCAGATTCTGGATCGAGTTCGACTGATGTCAGTTGAGGATCGTCTTGCTGTAGCTCGTGCCTATGTCGGCGAGCGAACGAATCGGCGACACAAGCCAGGTCGAGCTCTTGAGCGGACCGACTACCGGTTTGACGTGGTCTCTGATTACGGGGCATTTCGAGACTTGCAGCGTCACCGTCTGATGACGGTCGAATGGCAAGAACTCACCCCGCGTCACGGTTATACGCGGCCAGTATCCATCGACGATGCTGGCCTCACCGCTCAATTCGATGAGGCAATGGGAGTCTCGAAGGAGCTCTGGACAGATTTGAGTGAGCGGTTCCCCGAGCGCGCTGGCTATGCGGTGTCGTTGGCCTACCGAATTCGCTATGCCATGCAGTTCAATGCCCGTGAGGCAATGCATCTCATCGAATTGCGTACCTCAATTCAAGGCCATCCGAGTTATCGATCTGTTGGTCAAGAGATGCATCGCCTTATTGCCGAGCAGGCCGGTCACCGAACGATTGCCGAGATGATGCTCTTCGTGGATCATTCCGGAGAGCCTGAGCTTGAGCGCCTACAGGCTGAGCGGCAAGCAGAGTCTCGGCGTTCACCCGCTAGCTGACAGGTTGTTTGGCCGAGGCCACCACCGAGTGCTCCCTCTAAAAACCGTTGAGAATCAAGGATGAAGCGGCTTTTTTACCCAAGATGCAACAACAGCGACTCATCAGTGTCTATGATGCGGCCCGACTTGAGCCCAACCTAGCTTTGTACGCGCGAATGGACGAGAAATTTTGAAAGATGACGTTGACGGCGAAGAGGCCGAAGCCCTTGAGGAAGACGAACTCGAGGAGAACGAACTCGAAGACGGCGAAATTGAGGACGAACTCGAGGATGAAGACGAAGATCTCGACGACCTCGTAACAGCAGATGCGATCGTCGGCGAAGGTGTTGGAGACGTCCTGAGCGAGGATGACGAAGAGGATGCGACCGCTGCGCGCAGAAAGCGCCC
>JBAXCX010000032.1:0-24176 GCA_037141255.1 Actinomycetes bacterium
GGCTGTGCGGCAAAGGTGAAGTACAAGCAGGCGCCGTCTATGTAGCTATGACTGCAGTGCGCCGAGACTGCTAGGACGCCTGGAACAGCTGAGATTGCGGCGATCACAGCTTGGTCAAGCTTTGCCAACACCGACCAGCGCCCGGATACCTCGAGGGTGTCAACAAGCAGGCCGCGGGAGATGAGTTGCTCTAGGGCGGCCACGTCATTTCGCTTCGCTAGCCAGACATCCAACAGTGCTGCGTCGAGGGGGCTGGCGTTGGCTGCTCGCGCCTCATCGGCAACCACACTCATGACACCATCGATGAGTGCTGGGTCACCCTCGTCAAGGACCAACACCACACAGCGGCCATCGCCAAGGTGATAGTTCCGCTCAGACTCGATGCTGTCGTAGAGGCGCAGAACAGCTGGTGTTGCACCGCGTCGCATAATCCGTCTGCACATCTCAAGGCCCTCGTCGAAGGAGGCTAGCGACCATGCAGATCGGCGATCCTCGGGCGGGCTGGGATGCACTCGCAGGCGTGCGCTCGTGATGACTCCCAAGGTCCCCTCAGATCCGACAAACAGTTGGGTCAGGTCAGGGCCCGTTGCTGAGCGTGGGTAGCCGCCGGTGCTCAGAATGCGACCATCGGCTAGGGCAACATCGAGGCCCTGCACCATGTCCTCAATCTTTCCGTAGCGGGTAGACATCTGCCCCGCCCCGCGGCAGGCAACCCAGCCACCCACTGTGGACAGGTTCATGGATTGTGGCCAGTGCCCGCAGGTCAGCGAGTGCTTGGTACGAAGCTCGTCTTCAAAGCGATCTCCAAACGTACCGGGCAGAACATCGACGGTGAGCGAGGTGTCGTCTACGTCAGTAATCCCAGTGAGCCCGCACATGTCGAGCAGGATGCCTCCGAACACGGGCACGGACGCGCCCAGAACGCCGGATCGGCCACCTGCAGCAGTGACAGGCAAACCCCACTTGTTGCAAACGGCTAGTAGTTCAGCTACTTCCTGAGCAGAGGTTGGTCGAGCAACTGCAGCAGCGCGTGATCCAACCTGGCCTTGCAGTGCCCAAGTCATAGCCAGTGGCCACCAGTCGCGGCTTGACTCGCCGATCACAGCGGGGTCCTCAGTCACGTCAGCGCAGCTTGATCGCAAGTCCCGAAGCACTGCTTCGGTGATACCCACTCGTGAGCCCCGACGCTTTGAGGTTGCATGTGCAGCGCTACCAGCGAGAGGGATTGGTGGCGTCGGTACTCCGGGGCCAAGATCGTTTTGGTTCTCTGCACGTTCCTGCGTCATGGCATCCCCTATTCGCCTTCTTTGGCCTGTGCTGTGTTCCAGCAAGCTTGGGTTGTAGCAAGCCTGTGTCGCAAGCCTGGGTTGCTACAGGTCTGCTGAACTGTGAAGCAGGCTACTGAGATGGGTCTCGGGCAGCGAGGCGGCTTGACGTTCATGCTCAATCGAGGCGCAGTAGGAGTCAATATTCTCTTTGAGCGTTGCGTCATCCCAAGCAAGTTCCTCGGCCATAAGCGCCGCTACTGCAACGGCTGCATCGGCGGAATCATCTCGTGCGTAAATTCGCGCACGGGTGCGCCGGGACAACACATCGTCTAGCGAGTTTGCCATCTCGTGTCGCACCGCAAATTGAACCTCTGCCTTGGTATACGGCAGACCGGCAACAATGGTTTCTGCAAGCGTTGGATCCTGCTGAATCGCAGCCATCATCACCCGGGCTTCTCCGCCGTAGCGATTGCCGAGATGTTCTTGTAGCTCTGGGCTCACGTCGGGGTAGACCGACCGTGCCGAAGCCAGGGTCTCGTATCCGGCGGCACCGCGCAGTCGGAGCTTCTTGGTGCAGCTGTGGCCGATGCCTTCGGATCCGCCGTTGCGGGGCAGCACGTTCGCTATGACTTCGTCCACGGTGTCTGCTGCCATTTCTCGATAGGTGGTGAGCTTGCCACCGGTAATGGTGACCATGCCCGACACAGAACGCGCAATGTTGTGCTTACGCGACAGATCGGCAGTTCGACCGCTTGCCGCGGCCTTCACGAGCGGACGAAGCCCAGCCCAGGTACCCACAACTGCATCCCGCGTGATGGTGGTGGTGCAGGAACCGTTTAGGGCACTCAGCAAATAGTCAATGTCTTCGGAGGTGCACTGTGGATCGTCAATGGGGCCGTCGTAGTCGGTGTCGGTGGTGCCCACGTAGGTGAGCTCTCCGTGAGGAACGATAAAGACAGATCGGCGGTCGTTGGGAACCGGAATCACAGCAGCAACCTCGTTGCGAACCAATTCCCAAGGAACGGTGATGTGGATTCCTTTGGCGGGTCGGATCGAGTCGGGGTGCTTTCCCTCATCCTGGGATCGAACATCGTCTGACCAGACGCCCGCAGCGTTGACTACCGATCGGGTCTGGATCGTGAACTCCTCGCCATCTGCCATGACGCCGACACCGGTGACACGTCCGCCCACGTCTTTGGCTACACCCGTTGCAGAAACCTGGTTTGCAATGACTGCGCCATGTTCGAGTGCAGCGGTTCGCAGCAGCGCAACCACTAGGCGTGCGTCGTCTGCAGCAGCATCGAAATAGAGGTATGCCGACACAAGCCGTTCTTGCGGGAGCGTCGGCATAAGGGCCAATGCTTCGGCCTTATCAAGTCGTTGATGCTTCTTTCCAATGCGCAACCCGCCCGTCAGGTCATATCCCCACATTGCTCCGCCGAGTAGGCGAGCAATCTTGGCTGGGATGATTCCGTTCTTGCCAAACATCGGAATTAAGAACGGCAGCGGCTTGACAAGGTGCGGGGCGTTCTGCAGAAGTCGTTGCCGTTCTGCAAGGGCCTCGTACACCAAGCCGATTTCGCCTTGCTGCAGGTAACGCAGACCGCCGTGAATCAACTTTGAAGATTTCGAGGAGGTGCCGGAGGCAAAGTCGTCTCGTTCAATCAGCGCTGCGCGAAGCCCTCGGGAGGCCGCATCTAGGACAACGCCAGCACCAGTGACTCCACCTCCGATGACGACAAGGTCGAAGGTTTCCGAACGCAACGCCTCGAGAGAAGCAGCACGAATAAAGGGGCGAGTACTCACGTTTGGAGTGTAGAGGGGGAGGCGGCCCGTGACCTATCAGGGACGGGAGAACTAGCGAATTTTGATACTCACTTGGACATCAGGCGGCGACAGGGGCAGAATCACCCCCATGGACCTGAAATGGGTAGATCGATCGGCCTGCAGGGGCATCGATCCCATAGTTTTTTATCCCGTTACTGATGAAGAGGCTGGCGCCGCAAAATCAGTCTGTGCTGAGTGCCCCGTGCAAGCAGATTGCTTGGAGCATGCCATTTCCAACCGCGAGCACAACGGCGTCTGGGGTGGAGCAACAGAGCGCGAGCGTCAACGGATCATTCGTCGTCGACGCAGGGCAAGAAACATGGGGGTGCCTGCACAAGGCGATGTGGCCTCGGTCTCCTCTGGAGTGGTGGCCGGATAAGGACGGGCGTTGCCCCACGGGGCCCCGCCAAAAGAGAGACAGCCCGCCAGAAGAGACAGCCCGCCAAAAGGGAGAGAGGGAATATGGGTGCTTTTTCGGCCGCAGGCGCATGGCCCGGTGTACTAGCGGAACTCATTGCTGGCCATGATCTTGAATCTGAGGTCGCGGCTGCTGCCCTGGACCGCATGCTTGAGGGCACCGCAACCGATTCGCAGATCGCTGCCTTTATCGTTGCATTACGCATCAAGGGCGAGACCCTTGACGAGGTAGCTGGCCTTGTGGGAGCGATGCTCGCTGTGTCTGCACCCCTGCAACTCGACGACCCCGAGGCAACGCTTGACATTGTCGGAACCGGAGGATCAAAAGCCCTCTCGGGCAAAGCATTCAACGTTTCCACTATGGCTTCGCTTGTAGCTGCTGCTGCGGGTGCCACCGTGTGCAAGCATGGCAACCGCAAAGCCTCCTCAACCTCGGGGTCTACGGATTTGCTTGAGGCCCTTGGCGTTGCAGTCGAGATCGAGGGCGATGGTGTGCTCGCCTGTGTGCGCTCAGCCGGAGTCGGCTTTGCATTTGCACGCGTGTTTCACCCTTCGATGCGCCACGTGGCGCCCGTTCGCGCGCAACTTGGCGTTCCCACGGTGTTTAACGTGCTGGGTCCGCTGTCTCACCCCGGCCAAGTGGGGCGTCAGGTGCTGGGGGTTGCTGACCCTCGGTTGTTGGACTTAGTGCCCCAGGTGCTTCGCCGCCGGGGCCTGACTCGGGCATGGGTGGTTCACGGAGAAGGCGGTCTTGATGAACTCACCACCACGGGATCGACACAGGTGACGGAGCTCTTTGAGGGTGAATTGCGCAGTTTCGTTGTGGAACCCGAGCAGGTGGGCCTGGCTCGTGTCTCCTTCGCTGAGATTAGCGTTGGTGACCCAGAACAAAACGCTGCTGCCGCGCGATCCATTTTGGCCGGCGAACGCGGACCCTTTCGAGACATGGTGCTGCTCAACGCTGCAGCAGGACTCGTGGTGGCAGACGTTGCGCCTGACCTTGTCTCAGCACTGGAACTGGCCGCTGCCGCGGTTGATGACGGTTCGGCGGCTGAGGTGCTTGAGAAGCTGGTGGCCACAAGCAATGCTGACGCTCAAGCGCCCGGCATCTGAGTGGTGCAGAGCGGTGCTGGGCTGGGCTGAATTACCGAGCAAGGACGAGCGCTAACATCTGGGCATGGATACTGCTTCGGACTCGGCTGCAGCAGCAGCGCCACCACGCTATCGATGCACGGCATGCGGCAACCTGACTCGATTTGAAGTCACGGTCAGTCGCCGCACTCGGTCGTTTTATCACTACACGGTGGGCGGCGAACTCACGATTGAGGACCTAGTCGTGCTTGATGAAGACTATGAAGCTGTGGTGTGTCGCTGGTGTGGAACCGGTGATTCGGTGACCGAGATTCAGCTCAATGGCAGAGATGGTGAGACTCTTGGCGCCGAATCAGGAGTCTGATCGCAGCAGCGATGATTACCGGCAGATCAGTCGAGCCCGCGTCCTCAGCAGGGCCATTGAGAGCGCAGTAGTCCAAGCGAAGAGAGACGCCTCAGACCGGAAGAAAGGCGCTCCGTTGCCTCCAGCTGCGCTCAGGCCGCTGCTCAACTTTGTTCGTCTGCCAAGCGCTGCTTCTCGGACGGTGATTGAGGTGCTCGACTCAGATGAGGGATTTCGTGACCGAGTGGCGGGCAACCTTTCTGAAGAGGATCTCGGTCGCGGTTCTTGGTTGTTCCTTCGTCGACCCACGGGCTGGTTCGATGAACTTGAACTGCTGATTGCTGCTTCGGCTGAAGAGGAAGCAGAGCTTACTGCTGGTGTTCAGGGCCGGTCCGCAGAGCGCCGCCTGAGTCAGGCAGAGGAGGCAGTTACTCGACTCAAGGCTGAATTGGCCGATTCTCAAGCTGCCGCACTGACTGCAACAGAGGCCTTGGCCGCCGAGCGCGCTGCCGCTCTTGGGGTGAAAGCCAAGGAGCAGGAGTTGCTGCAACAGGTAGAGGTTCTGGAGCAGCAACGCCAACAAGCTGTGCGCTCCATGAAAGACGCCGAGAAGCGCGCTGCGACTCGCCTTGACGAGGCACGCGCCGCTGCCGCCCGCGCAGATCTGGCCGAACAGCACACGGCAGCGCTTGAGGCGCGAAGCGATCAAGCCCCATCAGAACAAGGAGCCCCATCGGATCAAGGAGCCGCATCAGAACAGCGAGCCCGATCAGAACAGGGAGCAGAACAAGCCTCAAGCGCAAGTGTGAGGCCTCCGTTGTTGGCGGCGCGCTCGCACTGGGATGAAATTGACCCCACCAAAATTCAAGCTGCCCTGAGCCTTGCTGCCGAGGCAGCAGCTTCGCTTGGGCAGCAGTTAGCCGCTTTGGCGCAAACGGTTTCCCCGGCAGCAGCTCAGGCCGAGCAAGCTCGCGCCGCGGGCATTGTTCGAACATTGCGAGAACAAGACGAGTCCTTCGCTCCTAATTCCACAGCCCCAGAACCCAATCAGCGACCACCTCGGCGCACGCCGATCCACTTGGTGCGAGGGGTGATCGACGGATCTCCCGAAGGCGTGGAGCAGCTACTCGTTACTCCACAAGTCATCGTGATCCTCGATGGTTACAACATCTCTATGGAAGCTTGGCCGTTACTGAACGGCGCAGCGCAGCGCAGTTCCTTGCTCGATATGCTCACCGCTCTGCAAGCCCGAACCGCGGCAATTATGCACGTGGTCTTTGACGGCGAAGGTGCAGGAGATCGACCTGCGGTTGGAGCCCCGTTGGCGGTTCGCGTGCATTTCAGTCCCGCCGATGTTGAAGCTGATGACGTGATTCTGGAGATGGTGGCTTCACTGCCTACAGATCAAGGCGTCATTGTGGTGAGCTCAGATCGCCGGGTTCAAGATGGGGCCCGACGTCTTGGGGCCAATGTTGTCAAGTCCAGCCAACTTCTGGCTGTGGCGCGCAATTCATGAGCGGCGAGCATTTCATGAGCGGCGAGCATTTCATGAGAGAGGAGAGTGGCCTGCTTCTACATATTTGCGATTCTTCAGAGGCCGAACGCTGTAAACAATCAGCAGTCGTCTACACCTCTCCTGATCAGGACACGGTTGGCTTTATGCACTTGTCTACGTTGGACCTGGTGCTCATTCCAGCGAACAAGTACTACCAAGGCCGCACCGATCTACAGCTTTTGGTTATTGACCCCTCGATGCTCACCTCAGAGTTGCGCTGGGAGCCGGGGGTTCCCGCAGAAGGAGACTTGTTGTTCCCACACCTCTACGGGCCGCTCAATCTTGACGCTGTGTCAGAGATGATTGATTTTCCACCGGATGCATCGGGAGAGTTCTTTTTGCCCCCGCAGCTTCTTCGGTTTACTTCCTAGCGTGCCAAGGAATTCGACTGCTCCACGCGCAGAACGACTCGTCACCTTCCGATTCCTTACGGTGGTGATGTCGGGTTTGTTCTACTTCTTTTCTCTGGGCATGTTGTTGCCCACTGTTCCGCTTTTTGTTGAGGGTCCTCTCGGCGGCAGCGACGTAGCAGTTGGCCTTCTGGTGGGGTCGTTCTCGATCGGAGCGGTACTCATTCGCCCCTTCGCGGGGCGAATCGGTGACCGCATGGGCAGAAAGATCTTGATTGTTGGCGGAGCCTCTGTGGTGGCGCTCTCGGTCAGCTTGTACCTATTGGTCACCGGCCCCGAAATGCTCTTTGCTGCGAGGCTTTTCGGCGGAATTGGCGAGGCTGCCTTCTTTGTTGGGGCGGGCACCATGATTACGGACCTTGCCCCGACAGATCGTCGTGGCGAAGCTATTAGCTACTGGTCGGTAGCGGTCTATAGCGGCTTGGCCTTTGGCCCAGCTCTCGGCGAGTTCATCTTGGATGGGAATCATTACAAGCGAGTCTGGGTGGCTGCGATGGTATTTGCGGCAGTTGCAGCCGTGATTGGATTGTTTACTTCCGAGACGGTCGTTCCTGCGCCTTCGGGAACGGTCGCCGCACCGCTGATCAACCGCTCCTCGCTGATGCCGGGGTCCGTTTTATTTCTTGGGATGATTGGCTTGGCGGGATTTGCTGCGTTCACGCCGCTCTACGTGAGCGATGTAGGACTTCAGGATTCCAGCAGCGTGTTTTTGCTCTACGGCTGCACCATTTTAGGGGTGCGTATTCTGGCGGCAAAGGTTCCAGACAAAATTGGGCCACTGCGCTCGGGCACGTGGGCTACTTCCGCCGCGGCTGTCGGGCTGCTCATCCTCGCAGTGGTACAGACCAAATTTGGCCTGTACTTAGGAACGTTCGTCTTCGCTACCGGCATCTCCTTGTTGTACCCATCAGTCTTAACGCTTGCACTTACCGGGGTGCCCGATTCGGAGCGCGGGTCCGCGGTGGGCACGATCAGTAGTTTCTTTGATCTGTCCCAGGCGGTTGGGGCTGCGGGACTTGGAGTGTCGGTCAAGGTTGGAGGTTTCCGGGCAGGCTTCACCTTGGCTGCCCTAGCTGCAATCGCAGCTCTCGCGTTGTTGAGGAGTGGAATCGATCCGCGAACACGAGGTCCAATTGATCACGATGCTGCCTCGCTCGCTCGTGAATTCCTTGAACCGGATCCGCCGTAAGTAGCGCGTTTAGGTCTGGCGTAGGCCACGATGGTGTTATGACGTTCTCTGCGGGTTTGCGCAATGAACAACTCTGCGAGCAGTTACTTGCTATCGGCCGAGCCCATGGGCTTGCGGCGATCGGTGTATGCGATGCGTCACCGTTCGTCGAGACAAGAGCGATTCTTGAGCAGCGGCGTGATCAAGGCTTGAACGCTGAGATGGCATTCACCTATCGGAACCCGGCTCGTTCGACTGATCCTGCCGCTTCACTCCCAAGCGCACAGTCGATGCTAGTAGCGGCCTACCGATATGACACGGGAACTCCTCCGCGGCCGGCTGAGCCCTCGGCCCGAGTGGCCCGCTATGCCACTGCTGATCACTACGAACAGCTTCGCTTCGGATTGCAGATGATGGCTGAGGAACTCCATGCTCAGGGGTATCAGGCAGTCGTGCTCGCGGACGACAATGCCATGGTGGATCGTGCAGCAGCGGTGCGTGCTGGCCTGGGATGGTACGGGAAGAGTTCGAACGTATTGCTGCCCGGAGAGGGAAGCTGGTTTTTGCTTGGGTCGGTGTTGACGGATGCCGATCTTCCATCGAATTCAGCACCTGTGGATGATGGCTGCGGGAGTTGCCAGCGTTGTCTTGACGGCTGCCCGACTCAGGCAATCATCGCACCGGGAGTGCTTGATGCGAGGCGGTGTTTAGCTTGGCTGCTTCAGGCCAAAGGCGAGTTCCCACGCGAGTTTCGCGTGGCGCTCGGAGATCGCATCTACGGCTGCGATGAGTGCCAAGAGGTTTGTCCGCCAAGTCGTCGAGCCGAAACAAACTCGGGCCCCGAACACGAGGCCACCGCCGAGATTCCGGTGCAGGCCGCTCCGGGGTCCTGGGTGAATCTTCACTGGTTGCTGACTGCCACCGATGATGAGCTTCTGGCACAGCTTGGCCGTTGGTATATCCCGGCTCGTGAGCCGCGATATGTGCGCAGAAATGCACTGCTCGTGCTTGGCAATTCTGAACAGGCACTGGACGATCGCCTGAGGGTGCTTCTGGAGCGCTATCTCGATGATCCAGATGACTTACTTGTTGCACACGCGGCTTGGGCGGCGCTGCAACTGGGCCTTGGCGAGCTTCTTGATGAGCCGGCTCCGGCGGGACGATCAGCCGTTGTTCGGGAGCGAGCAGAATTCCTTGCGAATAAGCAGCGACTCGCCCTGCGAGCCCATGAGGTCAGTGCGCCATGAGGGCTTTCAAACGTGCGTCAGCGATTTCGCAACGCCATGATAGGGAGCAATGAGTTCATCCCCCGATGGGAAAACCGTTCCCAAACAGACTGCAGCCCAAGCGCGGGCAGAGTTCGAGGCCGACCGAGCGGCATCCTCGGCAGCCCGGCGAGAGCGGATGGATGCAGCCTTCGGTGGCCAGACCCCCGGGCGCGAAATTGAGGTTGCAACTTGGATCAGTACCGCCATCTTTGCGTTGGTAACTGCTGCAGCTGTGGCGAATCCTGACCAGTTCATTGGACTGTTTTTTCTGATTTCGGTTGCTCTCTTCGGAGTTGGTTGCTGCCTGTTTGTGGCCGATATCGGGCTTGCCGCAGCGAGGAGCCGGGATGACCTCATGGGAATTGGTGGATTGTTCTTCCTGGTTGGCTCGGCCCCCCGACGCGTTCAAGTCACTTTGTTGGGGTCGCTCGCAGCGCAATTGTTGATCTCATTCATTGGAGCCGCTGCGCGGCCGTTTACTCCGCTTGCCTTTGGCACGCTCGTACCTGTCCTCGGCCTGTCGCTCTGCGGCCTGTGGGCAGTTCGATATGGACTCTTCCCGGCGCAGCAGGAGCAGTCAACGCGGCGCGCACCATGAGAGTGCTGTTGTTCACGGGTAAGGGTGGCGTGGGGAAAACGACGACTGCTGCTGCCACGGCTCTGCGAATAGCTGAGCTCGGCAAGCGAGTGATTGTGACTTCGGCAGACCCGGCACATTCGCTGTCGGACTCGATGGGAGTTGCACTCGGCACGGAGCCCATCGAGGTGGCCCCGCGATGTTGGGCACAACAACTCGATGCTCGCGAACGCTTGGAAGAGAATTGGGGAGAGATTCGTGGATGGATGATGGAGATGCTCGACTGGGCTGGGGTCGAAGCAATTGAAGCTGAGGAGCTCTCGATCATTCCTGGTCTCGATGAGTTGTTCGCCCTAACCGAGGTAGAGGCATTGTGCGAATCTGGCCTCTTCGATGTCGTGGTGGTCGATTGTGCGCCCACAGCCGAGACCATCCGGTTGCTCTCCTTGCCAGATATTTTGAGTTGGTACATGGAGCGGCTGTATCCCGCCTCTCGACGGATGAACCGCATGGTTGGCCCGCTGCTCTCAAGGCTGACTTCATTGCCGGTGGCGGATGACGCAGTCTTTAGCGCTGGTCAGCGTCTCTACGATCGACTCGACTCGGTGCGTCGGATTCTGGCTGATCCAAAGGTTACGTCTGCTCGTTTGGTGATGAACGCCGAAGCGATGGTAATCGCCGAGGCTCGGCGAACCTATACCTATCTGTCACTGTTCGGCTATCACGTTGACGCAGTGATCGTCAATAGAATTCTGCCGGAGTCGGTGCAGGACCCTTGGTTTGAGAACTGGAGAGCGCAACAACAATCCCACCTTGAGACCATCGAAAGCAGTTTTGGTGCCCTACCGGTGTTTCGCGCTGATCACGTAGGCGGTGAGGTCGTGGGGATGGATGCACTGAAGCAGTTTGCTGACGGGCTCTGGGGTGAGGTGGACGCGTCTTGCCGACTCCTGACAGGTCGACCGCTTCGCGTTGACCGCGAGGGTGATGAGTACGTTTTGTCCATCGATCTTCCGTTCGCAGATTCAGAGGATCTCGACCTGAGTCGCTCGGGTGACGACCTGTTCATCTCCATCGGGCCGCACCGGCGCAATCTGAGTCTGCCGGACTCGCTTTCTCGTCGTGAGATCAGCTCCGCAGGCTTGCGGAACGGTTCGCTCGCCATCAGATTTGTTGCTGCCCCGCTGCCGCTTGGCTCAGCGATCGGGCGGTCAACCTGACGGGCGCCTACAAAACCGGCAATCATTAAGCCATGCAGGATTCTTGGTCAGCAGATTCTCGAGCGGCAGAGGGCGTGGAGCACCTTCAGCGGGCGGCTCGAGAAATGTTGAAAGCCGCCCGATCCCTTTTGGATATGGTTGAGGAAGTGGTTGAAGACCCTGACCGCATTACGGAGGCTGCCTCGGCGGTGGCGGAGATGGTAAAGAATGGATTTGGAAGGTCTGAGCAGCCATGGGAACGCAGCGCCTGGTCAGAGGAGGAGCCTGAAGCTGAGCCTGCTCCCGAGCCTGGAGCCGAGCCTGGAGCTGCAGCAGACACCGAATCAGCTGCCGAAACTGTTGATGTGACGGTTTCGGAGCGCGATTCCAAGAGAACTCCACCGTCTTCACGGGTTCGACGCATCACGGTTGATTAGCCCTCGGTACAAGAATTCCTCAAACCGCAATATTTAGTCAGAGCAGGTATCGGCCGACAGATACACAAGAACCTGATGAAACTTGTACGCATTGATCACCTCGCTCCAGAAGGGGCACAGATTCAGCTGCATCCACAGCTGACGATTTTGCGCGGCGCAACCCCCGAGATGCGACGCAAACTCATCCAGATATTTCAGGCGTTTTCTACTCCCGAGAACTTGGAATGCTCCGGAGTTATCGAAGTCGGCGGTGTGCAACTCTCGCTAGATCAGCTCACTTTGCAGGGCCTTGAGCTTGATCCGCTCGTTCGGGCAGTCTTGAACTGGGTCTCGGCAGTGCCTTTGGCTACTCCGGATGCAACTGCGGTTCCTTACCAGTCTGACCCTGGGGCGAGTTTCCAACCCGACCGCCCCGGCGGGCTCTTTCCGGCCCCACTCCACCAGGCTGAATCGGCCCTGCCTCAGCAGCGTGTGGACCAGAATCGGCAGGATCTGCAGCGGGTGGACCAGAATCGCCGTGAGCTTGTTGAACGTATGGAGCAGGTTCGAGAGGGCCTCGATGCGCTAGCCGCTGGAGTGCTCGAAGGGTGTCGGAGTCAGATCGAAGCACTCGAAGCACGTCGAGCGGTGCTGCGCGCAGATTGGGAGTACGACCGAGCTCAGGTGCAGTCCCGTCGTGATGAAATTCAGGCTGAGATGCGAGCCCTGACCGAAAAGCTCGACATGGTTGCGACTCTCGACCTGAGCGCTGTGGTTTCTGTTCGAGATGAACTCAGGCTGCTCCTTGCCACCACACTGGTCCCCGACCCGGTGGCTCAAGACCTAGCTGTTCGGATTTACAACTCACTGCGAAATCTGCGTGAGATTAGTGACCTTGCAGTAGCAGCTACTTCTCGCCGTATTGAGGCCGAGCAGAGTTTGAATGCAGCCCAGGACGACGTTGTCTCGAGCACTTCAGCGAGTTTGTCCCCCGCTCCAGATCCTGATGATCTACGCCGCCTTGAAGAACTCCGCCTAGAGATTTTCTCGTATCCAAGCACAGTCGCTTTCCCAGAGATGTTCGCCGAAGATTCGGCATCTGCCCAGCCGTATCTCTCGCTGCAGGATCTGCGAACTGAAGAGGCTCGCTTGCTGCACCGACTCGGCTATGAGTCATACAGCGCCTATGTCCGCGGAATTCCGCTCGTGCAGACGGATCTGGAACGAACTTCACGCCGAGAGAGCGCGCTGCTGCGAGTTCAGCAGTATGAGCAGGAGTTGCAGCAACTGATTGCTGGGTCTCCGGACCCACAAGACCTAGAGCTTGCAGAGATGGAACTCACGGTGATGCTTCAGGCTGCCTCGGAACTACTTGGCGACCGTGCCTCTTTTGATCCTGGAGTGCAGTCACTGCCAGAGCAACCGCTCTCAGCGGCTACAGATGCTCAGCGGGCAGACAATGTGCGAGAGGTTGTTGCGCTGCTCCGCGAGCGAAAAATTGCCTCAGTTATCGTCGATAGCCCTGAGGTGTTGCTTGTTGCTGACAGGTTGCGTGAGACCGTGGAACGAGCTGCGGGTCCAGGGCTCAACGACACCTGGATGAACTCCGAGGATTGGTCCAGCGACCCACAGGCACTCTTGCAGGGAGTCGACTTGTGGCTTGCGGTGTTTCAGGACCCTGCAGACTGGGTTGCAAGCACTCGTTCACAGATTCATGACCTGCGCGCCCAGATTGCAGCGGGGGATGCCCAAGATCTTTATCAGGGTGACGTGACGCAATGGGCGGAAGTTGAAGCTGATCTAGACAGCGTCATGGATGTGATGGTCGATGCACAGAATCGGGTAGCTCGGCATGAACAGGCAATGCTGCAGCTAGCAGCCTTGCGCGATGAGGAATTGCAACTGAGGTCACAAGAGCGTGACCTGCTGGCCACTCTCGCCCAAGCCGAATCCGAGTTGCAACAGGCTCAGCTCCACAGTGCCACTGCGTTTGCGCTACCGCCTGCTCAGCGGTCTGGGATTGCTTTGCGTCAGGAACGTACCCATGCTGACGACTGCGAATGGTTATTGATTGAGCGAGTTGCGCAACAGCGTGCAGTGTCGTTCTCTGGTTCGGTTCCGCTGCTCATCGATGGCCTGCCGAGTGATCCGCTTGCCCAGCACCAGGTGATCGAACGGGTGAAGAGCTTGTCTTCGGTGGTACAGCTGCTGATTCTGAGTGACAACCCTTGGCTCTTTGAACAAGTTCAGCTGGGGAAATTCTCTGCCTCAGCTCTGCAGTTGTAGAAACTGACAGAGAGCTTCGTTCCGGCTTAAAAGTGGGCTCGAGCGAGGCAAATCTGCGCTCCCGCTGGCCGAGATTGCCAGACTGTGATCGACTGCGTAGCAATGATTTTCAATCAGCGAACACAAAACGTAATTGGGGTAGATGTTGGCGGGACGAAAACGCTGGCTGCTCGGGTACTCGTTCCTGCTTGGCCTCTGAGCGAATCTGCCACTCCTCCCGCTGAACCCGAGTCTCCGGTTGGCCGGCCGACGGTACAGGACCGTGAACTCGTCGGCTCCTCTTCTCATGAAGTGGCCATACTGACCCAAATTGAGCGAGCAGCAGCTGCAGTGTTCGACCGTTCTGAGGAGCCGGTCGATGCAATCGGGGTGGGGTTGGCTGGGTTTATTGGACTTGATGGAATTGCCCGTTCTGCACCCAATGCACCAGGCCTGATTGGAGTGGATGTTGCTGCAATTCTGACCGACCGCTTTGGTGTGCCCGTGGCGATTGATAATGACGCAAATTGCGTGGCCGTTGCAGCGCAGTCCATGTTCGGTTCCCGAACTGGTTCGATTCTTGCGGTAACGCTCGGGACGGGTATCGGCGGTGGAATTGTGCTTGGCGGCGATCTGTTGCGCGGTGCGAATGGGTTTGCCGGTGAACCCGGACACATGGTCATCAATCCTGATGGCCCGAAATGCCCGTGCGGCCAACGGGGCTGCTGGGAGCGCTATGCCTCGGGCTCGGGTTTGGGGTGGCTGGGTCGTAGTGCTGCGGCCGCTGGCCGTGCAGATGCCATGGTCGACCGAGCTGGTTCCGTGGACCTGATCGATGGCGAGATGGTGAGCAAGATGATGGAAGAAGGCGACCCTGAGGCAGCGAATGTATTTGCTGAGTTTGCGGGTTATGTGGCCCTTGGCTTGGCAAATCTGATCCTCTTATTTGACCCTGAAGTGATTGTGATCGGTGGGGGATTAGCCCAGCTGGGTGAGGAACTCACGGGGCTCGTCAAGGCCGATCTTTCGGAGCGCTTTCCTGCGGCCTCTCGAGATCGCAGCGTGGAGATCTTGTCAGCGCCCCTCGGCGCAGAGGCCGGAGCGCTTGGAGCGGCACTGCTTGCCGCGGCACTCTCAACTCAAACAGGTTCCTGAGACCCTCTATCGGGAGGGCTATCGTGCGGGGATGGAGTTTCGTCGAATTACTTCGCTACCCCCGTACGTGTTCACAATCATTGATTCGCTCAAGGTGGCCGCTCGGCGCGACGGCGCCGACATTATTGACCTCGGGTTTGGAAACCCGGACCTGCCCTCGCCTGCGATTGCGGTCGAGAAGCTCTGTGAAGCAGCGAACAATGAGAAGAACCACCGCTACTCCGCCTCACGGGGTATTCCTAAACTGCGAGAAGCTGCGGCGGGATACTACAAACACCGCTTCGATGTAGATATTGATCCCGAGACTGAAGTCATCACCACAATTGGCGCAAAGGAAGGTTTCAGCCACCTGATGTGGGTGCTTCTTGAACACGGTGATGCGGCACTTGTTCCCTCGCCGAGTTATCCGATTCATATCTTCGGACCACTGTTTGCTGGAGCAAACGTGCGAGAAATTCCCCTCGGGACCGGTGATGAGTTCTTTGAGAACATGGTCGAGGCTTGGGAGTATTCCTATCCTCGGCCGCGGGTCATTGTGTTGTCGTTTCCGCACAACCCAACGACCACGTGCGTTGATCTGGCTTTCATGCAACGGGTCGTGGACTTTGCCCGAGAGCGAGACGTGATTTTGGTACACGACAACGCCTATGCAGATTTAGGATTCGATGGGTACCGCCCCCCATCCATCCTTCAGGCAGAGGGTGCAAAAGAGGTAGCGGTGGAGTTGTATTCCATGACGAAGTCGTTCTCGATGGCAGGTTGGCGAATGGCCTTCATGTTGGGTAACCCTCAAGTGATAGCAGCGCTCGCCAAGCTCAAGTCGTATTTGGATTACGGAACCTTCCAACCAATTCAGATTGCTGCAACCGTCACGCTGAACGAACTGCAGGATTACCCCGTCGAGGTCAATGGGATCTATCAGGTACGCCGTGACGCGCTGTGTTCGGGTCTGTCGAGAATCGGCTGGCAGATGGAACCACCCATGGGGACGATGTTTGCTTGGGCACCCATTCCTGAGCCCTACCGTGAGATGGGCTCGGTCGAGTTCTGCTCCTTTTTGGTGCGTGAGGCAGGGGTTGCGCTCTCTCCTGGAGTGGGGTTCGGACCAGGCGGTGAAGGCAACGTCCGCTTTGCCTTGATCGAAAATGAACAGCGAATCAATCAGGCAGTGCGCAACTTGAAACGTGCTTTACCGAAGCTGGGCTAGCCCCGAACCGTCACTCCGATTCCATCGCGACAAAACGACACGACGAGGTCTGCAACAACCTCAGGATCTTCACCTCGACTGTCGATGTAGACGTTGGTGAGTTGGTTCGAGACCCCGATGATTGCGAGAGCGAGCGCCTCAGGGTCGCGGTCGGGAAGGTGGCCAAGTTGGATTGCTTCTTCGAGATGAATCTGGGCGTCGCTGACGAGCACCTCCTGCCCCTTGCGCATCGCATCTCGAAAGGTTGCCTCCGTGCGGGCGAACTCAAAGAGCTTTCTCAAATCGTTGTGTTCAGCGAGCCAGAGCACTCCTGCCCTGATGCCCAGTTCGATCCGCTTAACGGGGTCGTCCACCGCCGAGATCGCCTCTTGTTGGCGGCGACGCATTCCTCGCTGAGAAGTGCGCATGATCTCGACAAAGAGCTCCTCTTTGGAGGAGAAGTACCAATAAAAAACCCCCTTACCGACCCCGAGCCCATCAACAATGTCTGCAACCGAGGTCAGGTGGTATCCCTTTTCAGCAAACTCGTGTGTAGCAAAGGCAATGAGCTGTGCCCTGCGTTGTTTTCCGCGCGGGGTGAGCTGTCGTGACATTCGCCCAAAGATAGCAATGTTCTGCTCCTATTGGCCTAGTGGTGCGTTGGGGTTGTTCGAGATGACTGGAGCGATTCTCGGGTGAGTGACTTCTGATTTTTCGCGAGTCGATTCACGAGTACGAAACAGAGCGGTGACCTGATCCGCCTACATTGCTGCGCATGACTACGTATGTGCTGCGAGTGTGGGTCCCTGATCGGCCGGGGGCACTCGGTGCTGTTGCCACCCGAATTGGGGCTGTGCAGGCTGATGTGATTGGGATCGACATCATTGAGCGGGGAGCTGGTCGTGCAATTGATGATTTGGTTATTGATCTGCCCGATGGAGACAGCGTTGAAACGCTGCTTGCGGAAATGAACCAAATCGAAGGAGTTGATGTTGAGGACATCCGCGAACTTGATGGCGCGCCACCAGACCCGGCTCGGCAAGCACTGCATGTGGCGGGGTTGATCCAACGGGGCGCCTCGTTGAAACAGCAGTTGTGCCGGCTTGTCGAGGGAGCTCAAGGTCTGATTGGCGCGGATTGGGCAGTGGTTATTGATCTCGAGACCTCGGCATTGAGAAGCTTTGTCGGGGAGGATATGCCGAGCGAGAAGTGGATTTGTGCGTTTGTTGCCGGAGCTACCACGGGTGGAGTAAGTCGCGAACACGAGGACATTGCAGTGACTGCGTTGCCTGATCCCAAACTCAAACTCGTCGTGGGTCGTGGTCGACTACCCATCCGAGCTCGTGAGCGTTGTGTGCTTGAGGCCCTCTGCGCGTTGCTCGCTGAGTAGGCCTACGCCAGATGGGGAACGAAGATGAGAACCGGGTTTTTAGTCTGGAGCCCAACCGCGGCTCCGTTCCACGCCGCGCAGCCACTGTGCGTACCCGGCCTCGGCTGCTGAGCGATCTGCGGATGGTTCGACTTGTGCATCGGCATGCCAGTTCTGAGACACCTCGGAAACATTCGACCAAACTTCAGCGCCGAGGCCGGCTAAATACGAAGCGCCGAGAGCGGTTGTTTCTGCCACCGAATTGCGCAATACGCGTACCCCGAGCTGGTCAGCCTGAAGATGCAACAGCAGTGGCATGACTGAAGCTCCGCCATCCACGCGTAGCTCCTCAAGCTGAGTTCCCGAAGCGGCGCTCATGGCATCCACTACGTCTCGAGTTTGATATGCCATTGCTTCGACTACTGCCCGGGCTAACTCCGCACGACCAGAACCTCGGGTAATTCCGAGCACCGCGCCGCGCGCATACGGGTCCCAGTACGGAGAGCCAAGGCCGGCAAACGCGGGCACCATGACCACGCCGCCGCTATCGGCTACCGAGGCTGCGAGAGGTCCGATCTCTGCTGCTTCTTGAATGATTCCGAGCCCATCTCGCAGCCATTGCACAGCAGCTCCAGTTGCAAAGATGGATCCCTCAAGAGCGTAGTGAGTAACAAGACCTGCACTGTCCTTCCCTGATGCACTGTCCTTCCCGGATGCACTGTCCTTCCCTGATGCACTGATCATTCTCGCAGGGAGTGTCCAAGCAACGGTGGTGAGGAGTCCCTCGGTTGGTTCGGGGCAGGTGGAACCAACGTTCATCAAGACGAAGGAGCCAGTTCCATAGGAATTTTTCGCCATGCCAGGCTGCACGCAGGCCTGCCCAAAAAGTGCTGCCTGCTGATCACCCGCAATGCCAGTGATTGGTATCCCTGCAGGCAGCCCGCTGCCAGCCACGGTGGTGCCAAAACTCCCGGCCGAAGGGTGGACTTCCGGCAGCGCCGAGACAGGCACGCCGAACAACTCGCAAAGGTCCTCAGACCAAGCACCTGTGCGAATATCAAACAGCATGGTTCGGCAGGCATTCGATGGGTCGGTCCGATGCGAGGCCCCGCCCGTCAGGTTCCACAGTATCCAGGTGTCGATGGTACCAAGCAGCATGTCGGCGTCGACCGTTACCTTGCCTTGGGTCAGCAACCACTCAATTTTCGACGCAGAGAAATATGGGTCGAGTACGAGTCCGGTAAGAGAACGAATTTTGGGCAGTTCCCCTTGAGCTTCGAGTTGTTCACATCGCTGTGCCGTTCGACGATCCTGCCAGACAATTGCAGCATGCAGGGGAGTCCCGGTTTGGCGGTTCCAGACAACGATTGTCTCTCGCTGAGCGGTGATGCCGATCGCTGCAACTGTTCGGCCGAGCGTGGTCACGAGTTCATGAATCACGGTCTGCGTGACGCTCCAGATTTCTGCAGCGTCATGCTCGACCCATCCGGGCTGAGGGAAGTACTGAGTGAATTCACGGTAGCTCCGCCCGACCGGGAGTCCATCAAGGTCCACGGCAAATGCTCGAACGCCAGTCGTGCCTGCATCAATCGTGATGATCACCGCATTGTTGGGAGTTGGTTGACACATAAGCAGTCACACTAGCGACACCAGCGTTCTGCTGACTCGACTCGCCGCAAAGACCTACTGTTGCCGGATGCGAATTGGTGTACTGACTTCCGGTGGTGACTGTCCTGGCTTGAACGCTGTTATTCGCGCGATCGTGCGCAAGACCGAAAGAGTGCACGGTGGAACCGTCGTTGGATTTCGTGATGCGTGGCGGGGGGTGCTCGAAGACGATTGGGAAGAACTCGATATTGAACGTTGCCGCGGGATTCTGCCGCGTGGGGGCACCATTTTGGGAACCTCAAGAATCCAGCCGTATCAGTTTCCAGACGGTCCCGCCCGGGTTCGTGAAGCTATGCAACGGCAGGGTCTGGACGGATTCGTGGTGATCGGTGGCGATGGTTCACTCGGTGCTGCTCGGGACCTGATGGCTGAAGGTATTGCCTGCATTGGAGTCCCAAAGACCATCGACAATGACATTTCTGCCACCGAAATGACCTTTGGGTTTGATACCGCCGTTCACGTAGCTACTTCTGCAATTGATCGTTTACATACAACCGCAGAGGCGCATGATCGGGTGATGGTCGTTGAGGTCATGGGCCGCAATACGGGCCATATTGCAGTACGAGCCGGACTTGCCGGCGGTGCGACGTTGACGCTGATTCCCGAAGTGCCCTTTCAGATCGAAGAGATCTGCGCTGCGCTGACCCGCAGACATGGGGGAAATAAGTTTGCCTCGATTCTGGTCGTGGCTGAGGGTGCACAACCTGAAGACGGATCGATGAGCTCAGTGGTTTATGACGTCGACCGTTTCGGTCATGAGCGTCTTGGTGGTGTAGGACAATTGTTGGCGTCAGAGATCGAAGGACGCACGGGGTTGGAGACTCGGGTCACCACGCTTGGTTATATCCAGCGCGGTGGAACGCCAACGGCGTTTGACCGGGTTCTGGCAAGCAGGTTTGGCGTTGAGGCTGCTGACGCAGCAGCAGCGGGGGACTGGGGGAAAATGGTTGCTCTCCAGGCTGACCGCATCTGCCGCGTTGACTTAGAAGCCGCGGTGAGTCACCCCAAGACCGTCGACCTCGAATTTTACGAGCAGGTGGTCAGACCGTTCTTTGCTTGCTAGCAGTGACTATTTAGATCAGCTAGCCGGGCATCAAGCTTGCGAGAGGTTTCCACCTCTAGGTGGGCACTTTTTGCGTCATCCTCGGATGCAAGGAGCGGCGCGAAGTCGCAGGCCGTAACGATGCTTGAGTCGCCCCTTGCTGGGGTGCTGACCTGAATCGGATCGCCGTTGATTTCGAATTTCAGACGGCCTACTCCGGGTCGCTCTGTGGCGGTGAGGACAAGTTGCCCGATTGCTTGCTGCCGGGACAAGCCGACCACATTGTCGAACTCGCTCGACAGATTGAGGGTGAGTGTGTCTCCTACTTGTTGTAATCCAATCAATCTGGTTCCCGCCGGAATCGAGGTGATCGTGCCATTCGCCTCGGACCCGGCCTGCGGTGGAAGCAGATCCGCCTCGAGCACCGTCTGGAGAGATCGATCGGTTAATTCCGAGAGCTGTGGAACCAATGCGCCATCGTTGACGAAGTACAGCACCGAGGTGACTCTGCCCGATGCAGGCCCCGCAGGGAGCGTTGAAGTTGAGGAACTTGATTCTAGAACTCGAGGTTTGGAATCTACGCCCACACCGCATGCACTCAGCCAGCCCAGGCTCACGATGAGTCCAACTGCGAAGGGAACTCGGGAGCGTTGCATTATGAGGATTGATCTTGGGCTTCATCAAGGCGAATGGCTGGCATCTGCCCAGTCAGCGCAAACGTCTCTGCCTCTTCAGGGGTGACTGCTGCTAGGTCTTCGGGGTCGTCGGCCTCGAGGGCTTCAATCATGGGGAGTTCCAACACAAAGCGCGATCCCTGGCCTCCATCATGGCGATCCTCAACCCAGACGCTGCCACCTTGTAATTGTGCGTGTTCCGCTGCCAGTGCAAGCCCGAGTCCTACACCCATGTCGATGCCACGACTGCCGCCTTGATCGCCGCGATTGAATCGGTCAAAGATCTTCTCCCGCTCAGCCTCGGGCACCCCTGGACCACTGTCTTCAACGGCGATTCGGACGGTGGCTGCCGAGAGAACGATTCCTAAGTGATCGGGCTCGTGTAGCTCAACCGTGACGCTCGTTGCACCGTCGGCGTACTTTCGAGCGTTGTCGAAGAAATTGGCAAGGATGCGCATCAAGCGGCGCTTATCACACGCAATGACCACATCGAGTAACGCTGGATCAGCCTCTACCGGCACAGATGCGTGTGCCACCATGCGAACAGCAGCTTCGACGGTTGGAACAAGCGCCACCGCGTCGAGTTCAAGCCGCACTGCTCCAGCGTCAAACCGCGAGATCTCAAGCAGGTCTTCCACGAGTTGCGTAAAGCGGCCCATATCTAGCGAGAGCAGATCGAGCGCCTGTTGCGAACGTTCGGGCAGAACCTCACGAGTGTTTTGCAAAACCTCAATCGATGCGTTGAGCGTGGTCAAGGGCGAGCGAAGCTCATGGCTGACGTCACTCGCGAATCGCGCATCTCGGTTGATGCGCTCCTGAAGTGCGCTGACCATGTCATTGAAGTTGGCGACAAGGGGAGCCAGATCTGGGTCGGCTGAATAATCGGCGTACTCAATTCTGGTGTCGAGCTGCCCGAGCGCAACGGATTCTGCCGCATCTCGAATGCGATTTAGCGGGCGGAGGGCGTACTTGCTTGCCCAGTACCCAAGGCCCACGGCAACGAGCGTCGTGAGCAGTGCGGCAATCGCTAGTCGTAACCCAAGGCTTCGAATTGCTGTGTCGATGTCACCGAGTTGATTGATCTGAAAGTAGCTGACATTGGAATCGGGCAAGGCAACCCCCACCACGAGGAGCGATTCCCCGTCGAACCGAAACCGCATGACTGCGTTGTTTCGCTCCTGCACCACCGAGTCAAGAAACTCGGTGGGCAAAGCATCAATACCGTAGCGGGCATCTACTGAGACGGTGCTGGGGTCCTCGCCACTGCGCGGAACTGCCGCTCCGGTGAGCAGGAGTGGTGACCCTGACTCTGGTAGCGAACTCAACAGTGTTTGCAGGTCTGCGGTTTCGGCTGCACCGAGCGCGCCTGTCACCGTGTCGGCGTTTGCGAGCGCCTGAGTGGTCAAGGCATCTTCGCGTGTGTTGAGCAGGGTGTTCTTCGCAACCGTTACTGTGGTGAGTGCGAGCACCGCCGACAGGAGCATGGCTACAGCGGCAACAGCAAGGACGATTCTTCCCCGCAGGCCAATCTGGATGGCCCGTTGCAGCCGAATCACGCTGCGCTGTTCGGTCTCGGGAGTTTGAGCGGGTGAATCTTGGGGGCTAGTCATCTCTGATTTCTCAACTCGGGTCAGTCAACTCTGGCTGCGGGCTAGTTGGGCCTCAGTTACGGCTGCAGCTTGTAGCCAAGGCCGCGAACGGTCATCACGTGCCTTGGGTTTGCGGGGTCCACTTCAACCTTGGTTCGCAGCCGTCGGACGTGAACGTCCACAAGTCGGCCATCCCCAAACACCCCGTGACCCCAAACCTTTTCGAGCAAGTCCTCCCGTGAAAACACTTTGCTTGGGCTATTTGCAAGCTCGACGAGGAGGCGAAACTCTGTCTTGGTCAGGTGGATCTGAACCCCGTCTCGGCTGACGACCCCCTCCTGCGGAACAATCTCGAGATCACCAAACTGAAGGTGCGGGTTGCCGGGCTGAGCGGGACGGGCTCTGCGCAGCATCGCACGAATTCGGGCAGAGAGTTCCTTGGGTTGGAGCGGCTTAGTCATGTAGTCATCTGCGCCTGCTTCAAGGCCCGCCACCACATCGTGGGTATCTGCACGGGCCGTCACCATGATGATGGGCACGTCGCTTCGCCGCCGGATCGTCCGGCATACCTCAAAGCCGTCTATGCCTGGCAACATGATGTCGATGAGGACCACATCCGTGGGTGACCGCCCAAAAGAGATGATGGCGTCCTCGCCTGTTTCGGATTCGTCAACCTGCCATCCCTCATCTTCGAGCGCAAGCTTGACTGATCCACGGATGCGATGATCGTCCTCGACGTAGAGAATTCGTGTACCCACACCCCTAGTCTCGCCCATCTTGGGGTCAAGATGCTCACTTGGTTCTCATAGAGAGGTGGATACAAGACTGCGGTGATCAGATCTCGGTTCAGACTTTGTCTGCACCGAGGCTGCAGAGGAGCTCCCTGAGGGGACTGAACAGTTCCGGCCCTGCCGCGAGAAGCCCAGCGGAGTCATCGGCAGTTGGATCAAGTGGGCCCAACTCAGCCCCTGCTTCTGTGGCGATCAGACCGCCAGCTAGCCAATCCCAAGGCGAGAGCCCGAGTTCAAAATATCCGTCAACTCTGCCCGAGGCCACCGAGCATAAGTCGAGCGCGGCCGACCCCATTCTACGGATATCTCGAATCTGCGGCAGCAGTTCGGCAATGACTTTTCCTTGTCGGGCTCGCCGTTCTGCTGAATACGAGAATCCCGTTGCCACGAGTGCCGTTGCAAGCAGTTCTTGGTGGCTGTCACTCCTGCTCGGCCGCAGGTGAATGAGAGCAGAATTGCAAAAGGCACCACCGCCAAGAGTTGCTGAGTAGACGCGGTCGTGAGTGGGGTCAGCTACGAGGCCAGCCACCGTTTGACCGTCAATCTGCGCGGCGATAGAGACGGCATACCCGGGAAGGTCATACACATAATTTGTGGTTCCATCGATCGGATCAACGAACCAAACCACCTCGGGGCTCTCCGTGTTGAGCGTACCGGGGGACAGCTGGCCTTCTTCGCCAATGATCCGGTCGCCTGGTCGGTGATCAGAAATGATTTTCCGGATCAACTGCTCAGACGCCAGATCCATTTCAGTGACGTGGTCGGTGGCTGAGCTTTTTTGTTCAATCCAAAATGCAGTCGGCCGCTCGGTGTAGATGAGGTCAACCGCAAGGCGCGCTGCTTCGACGGCAATCTTGAGAAGTTGTTCGTACTGCTGTTGTTCGTTGCTCTGTTGTT
>JBAXCX010000033.1:0-24143 GCA_037141255.1 Actinomycetes bacterium
TGACTTCGCGCACCGCGAGCCGGCGTTCATTCACATCAAGCGGAGCGGGAATAAATGCCTCAACTACGAAGCGTCCATTCGGGCCAAGAGCCTGCGCCGCAGACCGAAACAGTGCGGCTTGTGCTGCTTCCTGAGACAGGTTGAACAACAGGTTGAATGCAGCCACCACAAGCTCAAAGGGGCCTTCTGGCCAAGCTTCAGGATCTGCTACATCGCCAAGTACCAGTTTGATGTTGGCCGCACCAGGCTTTTTTTGCAGTTGCTCAAGCATGGCCGCCGAAGAGTCCATGCCGTGAATCTGGTTCCCTACCAATGCGAGTGGAAGTGCGAGGCGTCCGGTGCCAACCCCTAATTCCAGAATCCTTGGGCTAGAGCCAGCCCCAGCCAGCACTGATTCGGCTGACACTGATTCGGCTGACACTGATTCGGCTGACACTGATTCGGACAGGACCTCTGAAGCGAGCAGCGATAGGTACTCGACGGCAGCTTGGGTGGAGTGGTCAGCTGGGTACCAGGCGTCGTAGATGTCAGCGAAGCTTTGGCCATAGGTGCCGGCATCAAACCCGGGACTGCCTGGGAGTTGTTCCATGGTGATCAGTCTCTCAACTTTGAGCAGTTTGGTTCTCATCGGGGCTGCCCGAGCGAAGTACGAATTAGAACAGGTTGCAGTTTTTTGGGCCGGCGGCCACACTCAGATAGGTATGGACTTCGAGGACTCCCCAGAAGAACGCAGTCTGCGAGCCGAGGCAAGATCATGGCTCGAGGCGAATGCCAAGCCACTTGATGTTGAGTCGCTGAGTGATCTACGCACGCACCGAGCGCATACCGAGGAGCAAGATCTGGCGCTGCTTGACGAGGCTCGAGTCTGGCAACGCCATAAGGCTGAGGCTGGTTGGGCAGCCCCACACTGGCCTATTGAGCACGGCGGACGTGGGCTTTCGCCCCTGCTGGCAGGAGTTTTCGCTGCAGAGGAACAGAAGTTTGATGTGTCCGGAAATATGTTTTCGGTTGGTGTGGGAATGGCCGGTCCAACGATCATCGAGTGGGGAACCGAGACCCAGCAAGATCAATTTCTCGCCCCGATTCTGACGGCCGAGCACATTTGGTGTCAGCTCTTTTCTGAACCTGGTGCAGGCTCGGACCTTGCCGGCTTGGCCACAAAGGCCGTGTTGGATGGTGATGAGTGGGTAGTAAACGGGCAGAAGGTCTGGACCTCTGCTGCGCATTATTCCGACTACGGAGTGCTACTCGCTCGAACCGATGCTGATGTACCAAAGCATCGAGGCATCACTTGCATCTTGGTAGAGATGCATTCACCGGGAATTGAGATTCGACCGCTGCGCCAGATTGATGGGGCGATTCACTTCAATGAGGTGTTCCTTGATGACGTGCGAATCCCAGTCGCCAACACACTTGGCCCGGTAGGTGCAGGCTGGGGCGTGGCGATGACGATGCTGGCTCATGAGCGTGCCTCCATCGGTGGCGGGGGGATGTACAGCTTTGACCAAGTCCTGACGCTGGCGCGGACAGTTTCTGACACCTCTGATGCGCTCGTGCGGCAACGTCTAGTGGACCTCTATACGCGCTTCGAGATGCTGCGATTCTTGGGGTATCGGGTCCGCACAGCAGCCGAACGAGGCGAGCTTCCCGGCCCAGAAAGTTCGGTGCTCAAACTCGTCGTCTCGGCTCTGTATGAGGTGGGCGGAGATCTTCTCTTGGCACTTGAAGGTGCTGCCGGGATGCTGAACGGCACAGACGCTCCGTTCGGAGGTAAGTTCCAAGACCTGTTTATGGGGCAATGGGCGCCGCGAATCGGCGGCGGAACCGACCAGATTCAGCGCAACATTATTGGTGAGCGAGTCCTTGGATTGCCCGGAGAAATCCGAAGCGATAAGACCGTTCCGTTCCGCGAACTTCCACAGGCCTGACCCAAGCCGTAGCGTGGGGGCGTGCTCCGCTCTCTGGACGGCTCAACTGATCGCCCTTCCCAAACGGTGGATCCTTCGCGAGCACAGCAATCAGACCGGTTATTCGCAAGCGCAGACTCCGGTCTTGAGGGGTTCGTCGACTTAGATCATGCGGCTACCACCAGGCTTCGACCCGAGGTGGCAGAAGCTATGGAACCCTTTGGTTCGCTGCGCTACGGCAACCCCTCTGGATCGCACAGCCTTGCCCGAGATGCAGTCCGCGCTGTGGATGAAGCTCGAGAGCAGATCGCCGAGATTGTGGGATGTCGACCCTCAGAGGTGATTTTCACCTCTGGCGGAACCGAGGCCGACAACCATGCAGTTACTGGTGGCCTCCCGGCGCGCAGTGCACAGCCGGTTTGTTCAGCGGTTGAACACCACGCGGTGCTCGACGTGGTTCACGCACTTGGCGGTCACACCGTAGGTGTGAACTCTGATGGTCAGATCGACCACGCTGATCTTGCTGCGGTGCTCAACAGGGTTGCTGAATCAGGGGCCGCAGTAGGAGTTGTGTCCGTGATGCTTGCCAACAATGAAGTGGGCAGTATCAACAATCTCGCCGAAGTAGCAGCTTGCATTGCCGAGGCGAGCCACTCAAGGGTGGCAGGAGAGAGCCACATCCCGCTGCACACTGATGCAGTTCAGGCTGCTGCTTGGCTCGACTTGCGAACTGCCGCGATGGCAGCAGACATGATCTCGATCTCTGCTCATAAGCTTGGCGGACCCAAGGGAATCGGTGCGCTAGTGGTTCGTGAGTCGACACCAATTCGTCCCATGATTTTAGGTGGCGGCCAAGAACGCGATCGCCGATCTGGCACGGCAAACGTGCCCGGCATAGTTGGCTTTGCAGCTGCGTTGAGAGTCGTAGACGCAGAGCGTGCCGAGACGAACCAGCGGGTTAGCCAACTCAGGGAGCAACTGATCATTGGGCTGCTTGAATCAGTAACGGGCCTGAGCGAGACAGTAGATCGTAGTGCACAAATTCCTGGGTCCTGCCACGTCTGTATCGAGGGTGTGGACTCTGAGTCTTTGCTCTTGTTGTTAGAAGCCGAGGGAGTCTTGGCCTCTGCCGGGTCCTCTTGTGCATCGGGAGCCCAAGAGGCCTCGCATGTTCTGACTGCCATAGGCATGCCCGATGCTTCGGCCCGAGGCGCTCTGCGGCTTTGGCTGGGCTGGGACTCAACGCAGTCCGATGTTGACAGGGCTTTGCAGGCAGTTCCCGCAGCCGTGCAGCGCGTTCGGGAGTTTGGAATATGAGAGTTCTGGCAGCGCTCTCGGGCGGGGTTGACTCATCTGTGGCAGCGGCGCTGCTGCACGAGGATGGCCACGAAGTAGTGGCCGTCACCATGAAGCTTTGGGGAGGGGAGTCTGATACCGGATGCTGTTCTGTGTCCGAGGTGGAAGACGCTCGCCGTGCTGCGGCTCAACTGAATCTTGATCACCACGTGTTCAATTTCGGCGAAGAGTTCGAGAAGCACGTGGTTGCCCCCTACGTTGCCGATCACGCTGCAGGCCGCACACCAAACCCTTGCGTGGAGTGCAACCGCCACCTGAAGTTTGACGTGTTGCTTCGGCGTGCCGAACTGCTTGGCTACGAAGCCGTGGCTACTGGTCATCACGCACGAATTGTGACGCTGCTCGACGGAACCCGACGCATAGCGCGTGGGGCTGACACGGCTAAGGATCAGTCCTATGTGTTGTACACATTGACGGCCAAGGAACTCGACAGGGTGATGTTCCCGATCGGAGCGATGACCAAGGAACAGGTGCGAAGTCATGCAGCATCGTTACAGCTGCGAACTGCAGCAAAACCCGACTCCCAAGATGTTTGTTTTATTACTCGCGCTTCGGGGCGAGCTGCCTTTTTGGAACAGCGCATTGAGCTTCATCCAGGCAAAATCCAAGATGAGGATGGTGCAACGCTAGGAACGGTCTCGGCAGTAGAGGTGGTCACGCTCGGCCAGCGCCGCGGCTTGCACCTAGCCGGTGGTGCAGCGGCGCGGTATGTGGTCGATGTGGACCTCCCGACAGCGACGGTCACTGTGGGTGCTCGCGAGGAACTGCTCTGCGATGAACTCGAGTTGGAAAACTTGGTATGGGCCACTGACGCCGTCGAGGGAGTCATGAACCTGCAATGCTCGGCTCACGGAGCGGCATTGCCTGCAACCGTGACGCTGGAGTCAGCGGGAGATGGCCCCGTAACGGCCAGGGTGCAGTGGCATGAACCGCATCGCCGCATTGCAACGGGGCAAAGCGTTGTGATGTACAGCGAGCTTCTGACCACGACCGGAATCGAATCAGTAGTAATCGGCGGCGGCTTCGTCCGCTGACTAGCTCACTCCCTAGCTGCGTTGTACCGCGATGCCTCGGCGCTCAGCTTCGGCCAGCAGCGCTCCTGGGCGGCTCGGTGCAATCAGCGCCGAGGTCACCTCGATGGGCTCGGCAATTCCAGAACGCCCGGCAAGCGGGAGCAATGGTGCTGGCAGACTCAGATCAATCTGAACGATGAGACCCGAGGCCCCTGAGCTCAGATCCTGTGCCACCGTGTCGGCCGGCGCTGGACCGAGTCGCGTAATCGTGTCTCGGCGAAACAGAGTCGGCTCAGCCAAAACACTCGGATCAACGAGTGTCATACCCGCCGGCACAAACACAACCCATCGTTGGCCCAGGCGAAATAAGGTCCGAAACCCCCAGCAGAAGCTCAGTGCGCCGAGCACGGCGAGTAGCGCTGCTCCGATCCACTGCGAAGCAGCGAGCAGCCAGAGCGCTGCCAGCACAGGGCCAACGGTGAGCAGCCATACCAGTTCGATCGGGCCGAGAAGCAGGACCGCCGATGGCCGAAGCGCCATGCGACGTTCCTCGCCGTACGAGGAACCGTTGACAAACCCATCGCCAAGTTCAGCGGCGAACGCAAGCACGAGCAGCATCGCTGCGGTGGCAAGGCCTACCCAACCAAGAATCGAGGGCGTCTCGGGTGCAACTCTGAGCGCTGCAGCTGCACCAAGGAGAACCGGAAGTGGCGCACAGATGCGCAACACGGTGAGCGCAAGTGGCGTTTGAATCAAGGTGCTCAATAGGCCTGCAGCCCACAAAAACCACAGGGTCAGGCTGAGAACCCACAGGGTGAGCTTGGGCTGATCGCTCACTGCCGATGCCATGCAATCGCCGAGCGTGAGGGGCAGGGTGAGCCACAAAATTCTTGCCGCCCAAATGGTTCTAGATGTATTCACAGCTACAGACTTGCGCGAACTTCGCACGGACCGCTAGCAACGTCAGAATGAGTGAGCAAGTAGATCTTCCTTTTGGGCTTGCAACCTCAGTGGGTGCAGTGCCATTTGAGCCTGATTTAGCGCCAAATAATGAGCATTCAGCGGGCCTCGAATTGGGCAGAGTAGTCGATGAAGAACTCGCCAAAGATGTGTGCCTCAATGCAGTGCGCCTGTCGTTGACTGCTCAGCCGACCTTCCCCACTGCACCTACTTCAGGCACCGGCGACTGGTCGCTTCTTGATCAGGCAATTTCTGGCCTTCACGGAATAGAAGTGCTCCCGCCTGGACGTTTGGCTCGCAAGCTTGGCTCGAGTGAAATCACGGGATGCGAGCGAACCGCGCAACTTGATTCACCAGCCTTTGATCCGCTTCGATGCTTCATCGAGCAACTTGGTCCACATCGCGAGCGCCTAGGCGCCCGATTCATCGGCGCCCGAATCAGCATCCTCGGACCGGTCACGCTCACCTTGGCCCTGCGGGCTGCGGGGATTGATACCGAGATCGCAATCGCATCGGCTTCAGCGATCGTGGCTGCCCGATCCAAAGCGATTCTTCGCTCCTATAGACAGGCCATGGGTTCGGGAGTCCTAGCCGTGGTGATGTCTGAGCCGGGTCTCATCGGGGCCATGCACCCAACTTTTCCAATCTCGCCAGCGCAGGTTCTGTCGCTGCTGACCCCGGTGGTGACCTCGCTCGATCAGGTTCCCCGCGATGAATGCAACCAGGGACTGTTGATCGGAGTTCATGTTCCGGGGCGCACCGATTGGGACACCATTATTCGTTCGGGTGTTTCGCTCATCTCGACTCCAGCAGAGAGTGGCCTGCCAGGCTGGTCGGCAACTCTGTCGGCATTTCTGCACAATGGCGGCCGAATTGCCTGGGGGGTGGTTCCGGTGAACCAACCGCTTGGGTCGCGCGAGGAGTTGCTCTGGCGCCGCCTGAGCGCCGTTTGGTGCCAGCTCAGTGGTGAGGGTGTCGACCCGTTGATGTTGCGTAGCCGGTCCTTGATCAGCCCGGAGGATGGGCTGGGACACTTTGGAATACCCCAAGCAACCCTTGCGCTGTCTCTGGTGGACTCCCTGTCGGAGCGGGTGCGCCGGCAGGCAATTGGAGCGCGACTTTCACTCGGCGCATGAGCCTCGGTTCTGCACGGTCCTACGGGGTCACTAAGTTGGGCATGTGAGTTTTTCTGGACCCGATGGCGAACTCGATCCTGCTGGCCGAGTTGACTGGCTGCGCGAGCAGATTGCCGAACATAATCAGGCGTATTACGAGCGGGATGCTCCGATCATCGCTGACGCAGAGTACGACCTGTTGATGAGAGAGCTCCGTTTTCTTGAGGCTGCTCATCCTGATCTCCTGACCCCTCAGAGTCCGACTCAGGCGGGAGTGGGTGGTTCGCCCTCCGAGCAGTTCTCTCCGGTGGAGCATCGCCGTCGGATGATGAGCTTGGACAATGCAATGGACCTTGATGAGCTGCGCGCTTGGGGGGATCGCACGGCGCGCCGTTTGGAAGATCTTGGTCATGACACAGCGGTTCGCTATGTGTGCGAACTCAAAATCGATGGCCTAGCAGTGTCGATTCGTTATGAACAGGGGCGGCTTGTGCAAGCCGCCACGCGTGGAGATGGTCGAGTTGGTGAGGATGTCACCGCCAACGTGGTTGGCATCGACGCAGTTCCCAAGGAGCTTGGGCCTGGCGCTCCCGAAGTGCTCGAAGCTCGCGGCGAAATCTACTTGCCGCTGGACTCCTTCGAAGCGCTTCGGCAACGCGTCATTGCCGAGAACGAAGCGCTAGCAGCCAAGGGAAACCGTCAGCGGCCGATTCCTGTCAACCCGCGTAATGCCGGGGCTGGTTCGTTGCGTCAGAAGGACCCACAGATCACCGCGTCTCGTGGCTTGGCCTGGTGGTGTTACCAGCTTGGCGAGGTTGTCGGAGTAGAAGAACCTCCGGCGCATTCCGCAGCGCTTGCCTGGCTCGGCGAACTGCGTATCCCCGTCAACCCGGAGACGAAGGTGGTGGACGACCTCGACCAGGTGTACGAGTTTTGCGCCTACTGGATTCAGCATCGTCACGAACTTCCCTATGAGATCGACGGGGTGGTCATCAAGATTGACGACCTTGGTGTTCAGCAAGTTCTTGGAGCGACGGCAAAAGCACCTCGGTGGGCAATTGCGTTCAAGCTGCCGCCAGAGGAGCGCACCACCTTGTTGGAAGACATCCAAGTCTCGATTGGCAGGACCGGCAAAGCAACGCCCTTTGCGGTGCTCAAGCCCGTGTTTGTCGGCGGTTCCACGGTTGGAATGTCTACGCTGCACAATCAGGATCAGGTTCGACATAAAGACGTACGCCCCGGTGACACCGTGATTTTGCGCAAAGCAGGAGACGTCATTCCCGAGGTGGTGGGCCCAGTGCTCGAGATGCGACCGCTCGGCCTACCAGAGTGGCGGTTTCCGGCCGACTGCCCGTCTTGTCATCAGCCGCTGATTCGTCAGGATGGCGAGTCTCAGCATCTGTGTGTGAATCCTGAATGCCCACAAAAGCGCTGGGCGAGTATTTGCCACTTTGCCTCGCGTGGCGCAATGGATATTGATGGCCTGGGTGAACAACAGATCGCATCATTTCTTGAGCTGGGGTTGATTCGCGATGTGGCCGATATCTATACGTTGCAGGCCGAGCCCATTATGCAACTGCCGGGTTATCAGCAACTTTCGGTTCAGAACCTTCTCGCAGCTATTGACCGTTCTCGCTCTCGACCCTTAGGAAACCTGCTCTTTGGGCTGAATATCTTGCACCTTGGAGCAGCTGGCGGACAGACGATCGCTGCAGCCTTTGGCAACCTCGAACGCATCATGAACGCAAGCATCGAAGAATTGTCTGCAGTGCCGGGCATTGGGCCAGTCATTGCTGGCTCGGTGTTCTCATTCTTTGCAGAGCCAAAAAATACCGAGCTCGTTCAGCGGCTCGTTGACGCAGGGGTAAACACGCTCGGCCCCGAGCGTTCGCTGTTGCCGCAAACGCTCGCAGGGAAGAGTGTGGTCGTCACCGGGTCGCTGAAAGGGTTCTCGCGAGATGCTTGCTCCGCAGCAATCAAGGAGCGCGGTGGAACTGCGCCCGGAAGTGTTTCCAAGAAGACCTTTGCGGTGATCATCGGGGAGGAGCCCGGCGCCTCGAAATTGACCAAGGCCACTCAATTGAATGTTCCGCAACTCACAGAGGCTCAGTTCGTTGAGCTGCTCGAGACGGGTCAGCTTCCGGCACCGGTACCGGCACCGGAAAGGGATTCAGAGACATGACCGTGCGTGCAGTGATTTTTGATTTTGGGGGCGTGTTCGTTGATTCGCCCTTTGATGCAGCGGTCACGGCTGCAGCCTCGCTCGATGTTGACCCCGCCGCGATGCTCGAGATTGTGTTTGGGTCCTATGAGCTCGATACTGACCACGCTTGGCACCGCCTCGAACGAGGCGAAATTCCACTTACTGAGGCCCGAGACCTGATCATGGCAGCCTCGACCGCCGAGGGTGGGCCGCTGCTTGATCCCTTCGAATTGTTGATGGCGCTCGGTGGGGGCGGCGTCCGTGAAGAGATGGTTGACTTTGTCCGCGCCGCAAGAACAGCGGGCTTGGCTACGTCAATTCTGACGAATAACGCGCAGGAGTTCGCCGATTTTTGGAAGCCCCTACTTCCCCTTGATGAGCTCTTCGACGACGTGGTCGACTCCTCATTCGTGGGGTTGAGAAAACCAGACGCGAGAATCTATGAACTCGCTCTTGAACGCCTAGGGGTGTCCGCAGCGGAGGCGGTGTTTATTGACGATGCGCCCGGTAACGTGGCCGCCGCTCGGCAGCTCGGGATGTCCGCGGTGCTCATTGGGACCAAGCGTTCAGATCAGCCGCGCGCAATCGAGGAGTTGCATCAACTCACTGGGGTGCCTCGTTAGATCGCACTCTCTGATGGGGTGTGCCCCGCCTGATACAGAAGCTGCAACGCCAGGTTGTGATCTGACTCAGGTGGCGTCGAAGCACCAAGAAACTGGACTGGCGGTGGATTCTTGTTCGAGTTCATTCCACACCATGGCAATCACGCAGTTCTGTCCTGAGTTCAACTTTTCTACGGGCTTGTCGGGGCCTGGCTGGTAGAGCACCTGTCCCGTTCCAAGATCCGTGATCAGGCCATCTTCCGGGGATCGAATCTCGGTGCCGTTGATAGTGAGCGTGGCCTTGTAGCCCTCGGCTAAGTCCAGCCCGACCTGAGCTTGACGCAGGACCTCGTCCCCAGAAGCGGGAACGAGTCGCTCCACTGATTTCGGAAGGTTGTCGGAGGCGCTCTCCATTCCCGTTGTGGCATTTTTGCCGGTGAAGAAGATCCCAACTAGTGCACCAATAATCAAAAACGTAATAATCCCTTTTCGTGCCCAGTCGCTCAGTTCAAACCGAGAGGGATGTGTGGGAGGGGATTCGGTGTCGCTCATCACCCCTAGGTTTACCCTGTACCCGACCTGCAGGGGTAGCGGCTGTACCATGAACCTGTGACGTCCCCTCGCCTCACCGATGAGACCGGGCGTGAGCTTGGCGGAAGGTACCGCTTGGTAGCCCCTATAGGCGCAGGTACTTCTTCTCGCGTGTTTCTAGCAATTGATACGCAGCTCAAGCGTCGAGTGGCAGTAAAGCTGCTTCACGAAGCTCTGGCCGAGGATCAGGGGTTTCTTCAACGCTTCCGTGCAGAGGCGCGAGCTGCTGGAGCGCTGAATCACCCGAATATCGTCTCAGTTTTTGACTGGGGAGAAGACGCCTCGCAGGGGAGGCTCATTCCGTATTTGGTGACGGAGTATCTGGGCGGAGGCAGCCTTCGCTCCATGCTCGATCAGAGCGAGTTGCTCAGCCAATCTCAAACCTTGGTGGTTGGATTGCAAACTGCTCGGGCGTTAGCTCATGCACACTTGCGCGGCCTCGTGCACCGTGACGTCAAACCGGGGAATCTGCTCTTTGATGAGGAGGGCCGCCTGCGCTTAGCTGACTTTGGCTTAGCCCGCGCGTTGGCCGAGGCATCTTGGACAGAGCCGAGCGGTTCCCTTGCAGGAAGCACTCGCTACGCCTCGCCTGAACAAGCGCTGGGACGTCGACTCGATGGCCGGTCAGACGTCTACTCCCTGACACTGTTACTGGTGGAGTGTGTGACTGGCCAGGTTCCCCTGCTGGGAGAGACCACTGCTTCTACGTTGGCGCTTCGCACCCAGTCTGATATCGACCTTGATGTGTCATTGGGTGGTCTGCGGTCGGTATTAGAGCGTGCTGGACGACTTGACCCTCAGGATCGGCCAGAGGCAGCCGAGTTCGAGATTGCGCTCATGGCCGCCGCAGAAGAACTTGCGCGCCCGGAGCCACTTCCAATTGTTTTGACCTTGGGTGCGGCCGAACAAACTACCGAGTTGAGACAAGTCAGCGGCCTCGGGCTGATCCAAGAACTGGGTGCAGAGTCAACCCTTGAATCCGGAGGTGACTCCGCCCGAGCAGCAGGTGCAGCAGCTGGACTTGGCGCTACTGCGGAGTCCCAAGTAGCTGCGGCAACTCACGCTGGGTTAGCGGCTGATCCAGAACCGCAGTTTGCTGCAACTGCTGCAGTTGTTGCCGCATCTGGAGATTCCGCAGAGGTCTCTGCCGAAGCGGCCGGTGGCGCTGCTGCGATTGCGAGCTCACTCGGCACCGAGACCGGGGCTGGGAAAGCTTCAGAGTCTGCTCGCCCTGCTCGAAAGAAACCTCGCACCCGAACTCTGGTGGCTTTGGTACTTGGAGTGCTCCTCATTGCTGCGGCGGGTTGGTGGTTCTTCGTGCGTGTGCCAGTGCACGATGTTCCTGATCTCATTGGCCTTGATCTTGGCGCGGCTACAGCTGAGGCCAGAGATTTGGGCTACCAGGTTGACTCCTCTACCAAGGATCGCCAAGACGGCAGCGTTGCAGGGCAGGTTCTTGCTCAGAGTCCAGCACCTCAAAAGCCACTCGCTGAGGGGTCTACCGTGCAACTCACGGTGTCGCTCGGAGCGACCCTGACCAACATGCCAGCGGTTGTGGGGTTACCTGAAGCCGAGGCCAGAGCTGCGATTGAGGGCGCTGGGCTGACTGTTGGCGATGTGGCTCGGTCGATCAACGAGACGGTGGCCAAGGACGCGGTGATCAGCGCAACCGCAGCAGCAGGGCAAGAGAAAGTCAATGCCCAAGGTGAGATTCCCAAGGGCACCGTGTTGAATCTGGCTGTCTCAGACGGTCCGGCGCCACGCATCGTTCCCGCTGGACTCGTTGGTTCAACGGTTGATCAGGCGCGAGCCGCTCTGGCTGCGGTTCAACTCGAGGCTGCCGTCAATGAGGACTACAGCGATACGGCTCCACCCGGCTACATCATCTCTTCGAATAAGGAACCAGGAACTGAAGTGCCGCGTGGGTACACGCTCACGCTCGTGATGTCGAAGGGCCCTCAGCCCGTAGCCGTTCCCGATGTGCGTAACCTCTCCGGAACGCAGGCCTCGGCTCAGCTCGAAGCTCAGGGGTTTACCGTCTCGGGCATTGAGGGTCCACCCTCTGGCGTTGTGCTGCAGACTGATCCAACTCCTGGAGAGTTGCTCCCACGAGGTACTGCGGTGCGAATCTTTACCAAGAAGTAGCGGCGGCAGCATGCCCTCGCACGCGGCGCTCAATCGCCTATCCACCACTCTCCGTGTTCTGCAGCCTACTTTTAACCAGTCTGACCGTTCGTCTCGTTGGGGTGGTCTGCTGGACGTGGTGTTCCCCAGCCTCCGCGATGAAGCGGCCGCCCCAACGAGGCAGAACGGTGAACGAATCAAGCCACAGACTCGCGGTGGCAGAGTCGCGGTGGCAGACGGCGTGACTATTCGGTCATCTCTTGGATTTGGGCAGCAACGGCGGCAGCACTCGGGTCGGCTGCCCCGGCTTGCATCGCCATGAGTTTGGTGATGTCGCCATCTACCTTGATTTTTCCTGCCATAAAGGCCTGCATGCCAACCTGCGGATTACCTTCAACGAGGATTGCCTTGGCGGTGGCGTAATCCAGCGTCACGGTCAGGTCAGGATTCTCGATATGGCCAAGGTCCATCTTGAGTTCACCATCAGAGGTATCAAGGTGGGCCTTGATGTCACCATCGCCGAAAGGTACTTCGGTGATGATCTGGTTCATTCGCATCGCATGGGCTGGGGGCGTGTCATCAACCCCTGATGCTGCTCGGATTGACCGGGCCTGCTCAATCCATTCCTCGGTCAGAAAGACGTACTTGGTCATCGGTGGACCCTCTCGTTGTGGCAAGTGTTTTCAGGTTCTGAGATTCGGAGATCGGTAGAACTGCTGCGATTGTGTCAGCATGATCCTCGTCGCCCGTGAAGGACACTAGCGGGGGAGCAGGCCTAAAGTGCAGGCAACCAAGTGAGCGGAGTTGTTATGAGTCAAGTTATTCCAGGAGCCGAACCACTGACCGCCGAGGGTGGGTCAACCGGAGTTCTGGTTCTGCACGGTTTCACCGGCAATCCCCAGTCGATGCGGCCACTAGCTCAGGCATTCGTGGATGCGGGCTACTCAGTCGAGCAGCCACTGCTGAGGGGGCACGGGACCGTAGTTGAGGACATGTTGGACACCACTTGGGAGGACTGGTCAGCAGATGCCGAGGCTGCATATCAGTCGCTTGCTTCGAGAACTGAGTCGGTGGTCGTGGCGGGTCTGTCGATGGGTGGCTCGCTTACCCTATGGTTGGCAACCAAGCATCCAGAGATTGCCGGAATCATTTGTGTGAACCCGGCAACTCAAGTGGCGCCCGAGGTTAGGGATTTTGTCGCTGGAATGGTGGCGGCCGGAGACATCGTGATGACCGGCATTGGTTCAGATGTTGCCGACCCGAACTCACCTGAGTCTGCCTATGCAGACACGCCGCTTCAGCCGTTGCTCTCGATGTTTGATGCGGCGATACACACTCAGGCGGCATTGCCGAGCGTGAAGTGCCCGTTGCTCCTCTTCACGAGCCCGCAGGATCACGTGGTGCCCCCAACTGACTCTGATTACCTTGCAGAAATATATGGCGGGCCAGTAGAGCGCGTCAGTTGTGAACGCAGCTACCACGTTGCAACCCTGGATTACGACAAAGAGATGATTATCGATCGCTCCATGAAGTTCATTCGCACGGTGAGCCCTCAATAACTGGGCCGCACTGAGCGGGGCTAAACCGCGTAACTGCCCAACTGGCTGCACCCTACTGAGCAGGTGTGACGAGACCGGTAGAGTGTGAACTCATATGACTGAGTCCATATCACCGGATCGCACCGATACTCCGCCTTCAACTAGCGAGCGCATCACCACCGAACAAGTCGCCAAGGTTGCCAAGCTGGCACGCCTTCGCCTGACTGATGAGGAACTCACTCGGTTCACCGGCCAACTTGGCGATGTGTTGGAACATGCAGCAGATCTTGACCTGTTGGACCTTGCAGGCGTTGAGCCAATGGCGCAGCCCATCCCGCTCTCCAACGTGTTCCGAAAAGATGTCCCCGGCCCGATTCTTGATCGCGATGAGGTCCTTGCAGTGGCGCCGGCCACCGAGGACGGATTCTTTCGGGTGCCGCCAGTTCTTGGAGAGTCAGAGTGAGTGCGTTACAAGAGAGTGCGGCAGGAGAGATTGCGGCGGCTGTGCGTTCAGGGGATCGCTCAGCGCGTGAGGTTCTTGAGGAGCATTTGCAGCTGATTGCTGAGCGTGAAGCAGAGGTGCACGCGTTCAACTTGGTCACCACCGAGCACGCAAGTGCGGCTGCTAGCGCGGTTGACGAACTCGTAGCACAGGGCAAAGACCCAGGCGCGCTCGCAGGGGTGCCCGTGGCCATCAAAGACAACCTCTGTACTCGCGGTGTGGCTACCACATGTTCTTCGAAAATTCTGCAGGGCTGGGTGCCGCCGTATGACGCCACCGTGGTCACCCGCCTCGCTGCTGCCGGGGCAATCATGGTGGGCAAGACCAACATGGATGAGTTTGCAATGGGCTCCTCCACCGAGAATTCAGCCTTTGGACCGACTCGTAACCCGCATGATTTGAGCCGTGTGCCAGGTGGGTCCTCGGGCGGGTCCGCTGCAGCAGTCGCAGCAGGGTTTGCTCCCATTTCGCTTGGATCTGATACCGGCGGTTCCATCCGTCAGCCTGCTGCGCTCTGCGGAGTAGTTGGAGTGAAGCCTACGTACGGAACGGTTTCGCGCTTAGGGCTGGTCGCATTTGGATCCTCACTCGATCAAGTAGGGCCGTTTGCAAACTCTGTGGCCGAGGCGGCGCTGGTATGCGAAGTTATCGGTGGCCACGATCCCGGTGACTCCACCTCTCTTCCGCAGGCGTTCCCAGCGGTCAGCGAGCACCTGTCTGATGGTGTGGCTGGAATGCGCATTGGCCTGATCACCGAGATGATGGGCGAGGGGATCGCCCCCGATGTGGCGAAACGAATTCGGGCGGCTGCGGAGTGGCTCGCGGCTGCGGGCGCCGAGGTTGAAGAAGTGTCCGTACCAGCGGTGACCTACGGACTGTCGGCCTACTACCTGGTTGCTCCCGCTGAGGCCTCCTCGAATCTCTCTCGCTATGACGGCGTGCGATACGGCTTGCGAGTAGACGCTCCTACCACTGGTGAGATGATGGAACTCACCCGCACCGCCGGGTTTGGCGACGAAGTAAAACGGCGAATCATGCTGGGAACCTATGCGCTCTCGGCTGGTTATTACGACGCTTTTTATGGCACCGCACTCAAGGTCCGCACCTTGATTCGGCGTGACTTCGACAAGGCCTATGAGCGCTTCGATGCGTTACTTTCACCCACCTCGCCAACCACAGCTTTTTCCTTCGGCGATAAGACTGCCGATCCGATGTCGATGTATCTCAACGATGTTTGCACGATCGCTACCAACTTGGCAGGCCATCCTGCTATGTCAGTTCCGTATGGCCTCGGTGACGATGGCATGCCGGTGGGAGCGCAGGTGCTTGCTCCTGCCCTTGGCGAAGTAGCCATGTTCCGAGTGGCCGCAGCCCTTGAAGGGAGCTTGGCATGAGTATCGATCTGAGCGTCTGGGAAATCGTGATTGGCCTTGAGGTTCACACCGAGTTGGCCACGCGTACCAAGTTGTTTTGCTCCGCACCGAATGAGTTCGGCGGCGAGCCCAACACCAATATTGACCCACTCACCCTTGGCTTACCCGGTTCGCTCCCGGTGCTCAATGAGCAAGCAGTTGAATTGGCCATTCGGGTTGGGCTGGCACTCAACTGCACCATTGACCGTTCGGTGTTTTCACGCAAGAACTACTTTTATCCCGATCAGCCCACGAACTATCAGATCTCGCAGTTCGACTTGCCAATCAACGGTGAGGGCTGGCTTGAACTGCCCAGCGGCAAGGTGATTGGCATTGAGCGCGCTCACCTTGAAGAAGACACCGGCAAGTCCACGCATGTGGGCGGTGGCGGCCGAATCCACGAGGCCACCTATTCACTCGTTGATTACAACCGTGCCGGCGTGCCGCTGCTCGAGATTGTGGGTCGGCCAGATCTTCGTTCGGGGGATGAGGCTCGAGCGTATGTGTCGGAACTGCGAGCCATCCTGGTGGCAGTTGGAGCCTCGGATGGCAAGATGGAAGAGGGTTCCCTGCGCGTTGACTGCAACGTGTCTGTTCGCCGTCATGGTGACGAGGAACTCGGCACTCGCTGCGAGATCAAGAACATTAACTCCTTGCGAAGCTTGGGCCGGGCCGTGGATTATGAGGCTGAGCGGCAGATCGACATGATTCTTGCTGGGGAGCGCATCGAACAGCAGACTCGTCATTGGAACGAGGATGAGGGACGCACGCTCAAGCTCCGCTCCAAAGAACAAGCCGATGATTACCGCTACTTTCCCGAGCCAGATCTAGTAGACCTCTCGCCCTCGCAGGAGTGGATCGATCGAGTGCGCGCAGCGTTGCCCATCTTGCCGGCAGCCCGTCGGCGTCGACTCTCCGAGCGTTCGGCGGCAGACATTGGACAGTCTGCGCTCATTGTTGAGCGCGGCTTAGACGACCTCTGTCTTGCAGCAATTGAGCTTGGAGCTGACCCCAGCCGCACGATCACCCATGCAGAGCACAACCTGTCTGATCCCAAGGCGCTCAATTTGGATCCTGCGATGTTTGCCAAGCTCACCAACATGGATGCTGATGGCGCGCTGAGTTCCACTCAGACCAAGACTGTTCTTGCTGAACTTGTGCAACTCGGGGGTGACCCTGCAGCCATCGCGGATACGCATGGATTCAAAGCAATGGACTCCGGCGAACTTGACGCAGTGGTGGACCAACTGATTGCAGAGAATCCTGAGCAATGGCAAAGATTCTGCGAAGGTGACCCCAAAATTTCTGGCTTCTTTGTGGGTAAGGTCATGAAGGCAACTCAGGGTCAAGCCGATGGCAAGGTCGTAACTGCGTTGCTCACCGACCGGATCCCGACCACTGCGAAGGAGTAAGTAGATGCCCGGGCACACGAAGCTGAGGACGCTTGCGGTCTCGATGGTTGCGGTGTCTACGCTCGGTCTCATGCTTGTTGTCGCAGGGTGTAGCACCCCTCGATCAGAGAGCACTGCGGAGCTCAGCGATGACCAAGCAGATGTCACCATTGCGGGGGTGCCGCCCACGTTTCCGCCGACTACTCAGTATGACGGATCTGGCTTGAGTGACGATGCCAACGCACTGCTTCAAGAGATTGCTGCGCTGCAGACAGAGACGGATCTCTGCGTGATCCTCACTGGCAAGGCGCTTCAGCCCTTGCTCACGGGAAAGCTCGATACCACCAATCTGGTAACGAGTCCGTCTGGACTGACTCAGTTGTTGATTGCCTTCAATTCTGTTTTCAGTTACATCAAGACCATCGCGCCCGCTGCAGTGCGGCCAGCGGCGTCAACACTCAACGATGTTTGGATTCGCATCTCTTCTCTCAATTCGGGCGCGGCGAGCAACCAAGCTCAGGTCCAAGCAATTTTGATTGAGCCCGAAGTGATCGCCGCCTATCAGTCGCTTGCCGCGTGGGCCTCGGCGAACTGTGACCTAGCGAGGCAATAGGCGAGTTGGTTAGAGTCGGGCCATGAACACCATCTGGCAACTCATTGAGCAGCGTGCAGTTCAAACCCCCGAGGCAGTCATCTTTGTCACCGAAGATGACACGAAGATGACCTTCGCCGAATTTCGTGATGCTGCCGAGGTGTGTGCCGCTGGCCTTTTGGGACTCGGAATTACCTCGCAGACTCGAGTGACCTGGCAGTTGCCCACCTGCATCCCGGCCATCGTTGCCTCTGCAGCGCTTGCTCGGCTCGACGCAGTTCAGAGCCCGGTGTTACATCTGTACCGAGAGAAAGAACTTGGTTTCGTGATGCGTCACACCCAGGCCGAGTTCTGCATCGTGCCGAGCGTGTGGAAGGGCTTTGACTTCACGGCCATGGCGGACTCCCTTGCCGCCGAGATGAGCCCAGCACCGGTGGTGCTCAGCTTGGATTCGCTTCCTTCTGGCAAACCAGCAGATCTGGGTCCCGTACCCGAGTTTGCTGCAGGCGAAGAACCTGTTCGGTGGATCTATTCCACCTCAGGTACCACCTCTGACCCGAAAGGTGTACTGCATACCGATGCCACGCTGATTGCCGGTGGCCAGGGCCTAGCCGATGCACTGCAGATGACTGCAGAGGATGTTGGTTCCATGGCGTTTCCGTTCGCGCATATTGCGGGCCCCGACTATCTCGTGATGATCCTGCTCAGCGGCATGTCGGCGGTTCTGATTGAGGCGTTTAACCCCGTAGATGCTGTGGCTACCTATGCAAAAAACAACGTGACGATGGCTGGAGGCAGCACGGCGTTCTATCAAATGTTTTTGGCTGAGCAACGCAAGCAGCCAGACACGAAGGTCATGCCAGCGCTGCGTGCGCTTTCGGGCGGCGGTGCGCCGATGCCGCCCGAGATTTATCGCGAGGTTCTCGATGAAATGGGAATCAAGGTGTGTCACGGGTACGGAATGACCGAAATTCCGATGATCACGCAAGGCTCACCGACCGACTCCGATGACCAGCTCGCACACACCACCGGCAAACCCGTTACGGGGGCAGACCTGCGCATCGTGGCCGAGGACGGCAGCTTGGCCCCAACAGGAGTCGACGGGGAAGTGCGGGTCAAGGGTCCGATGGTGACGAAGGGCTACACCAACCCTGAGCTCACTGAGCAGGCATTTGATGAGAATGGCTACTTTCGCACGGGCGACATCGGCCACCTTTGCCCCGATGGTCACGTTGTACTCACGGGTCGTATTAAAGACATCATCATTCGCAAGGGTGAGAACATCTCGGCAAAAGAGATTGAGGACCTTCTGTACTCGCACCCCGGTGTTGGGGATGTGGCAGTGATTGGCCTGCCAGATCGCGAACGTGGCGAGCGGGTCTGTGCAGTTGTTGAGCGCCCCGCCGAAGGTGAGGTCATCACCTTTGAGGAGATGGTTTCTTATTTGGGCGAGCAGGGCCTCACGCGGTTTAAAACTCCCGAACAACTCGAAGTCGTGGATTCATTCCCTCGCAACGAGACCCTTCGCAAGGTGCTGAAGTATCAACTGCGCGACACCTTCGCCGAGAAAGCCTGGCCCTGATTCCGCGGGAGTTGACCGATGAGGGTCAACCCATGATTGCAGAACAAGGCTGGTTGCCTGATGGATCCTGAACCAGAGGTTCCCCGTGTAGTGCGGCCTCCCAAGGGGCCAGCGGGCCGCGATCAGCCATCCTTGAACCCTCCGTTGCTCTCGGGACGATCGCTCGACCCCGTTGTGAAAGCGCCCCGGTTTGACTCGGTGCGCGAGCATCGCTCCGTGGTGGTCTCCTGCGTTGCCGTTGTCGTTCTCATCTTGTTGATCGGGGTTGGCAAATGGGCAGCCGAGCGTGCCGCGGATAGCGCCACTCAAGGCCGGGCGGCCCAGATTGAAGCCTTGCTGCGCGGCGCTACTCCCGATGACTTCTTGGCGTTTAACGCGGGGGTGAAACGCCCAGGTTCGCTCGCCGTTCGAGTTCGAGATGAACCGGGTTTCGTCAATGTTAAAGCCGGCGTCCGCATGACGTTCATCCGATTTCAACCCGCCGGCTGGTGGGCCGGATTCACTGAACGGTGCATTGTGGCAGAACTGCGCCCTGAGGGCGCCAGAGTCACGGTTCCCAAAACGGCTTGTGTTCGGGTAGTAACCCCTAGGCCTTGACCACGTAGATTATGCCCATGACTGATCAACCAGATCTGAAAACCCGCTCGCATGAGGTCACGGACTTTCCAAGCCGGGCCCCTGCTCGGGCAATGCTGCGCGCCACTGGCATGACTGATGATGATTGGGATAAGCCGCAGATCGGCGTTGTCTCTTCTTGGAATGAGGTCACACCCTGCAACATGCCGCTGGCAGATCTAGCAAAGCGAGCAAAAGAGGGCGTTCGCTATGCGGGTGGTTATCCGATTGAGTTCAACACCATCGCCGTTTCAGACGGCATCTCGATGGGCCACGAGGGCATGCGCGCATCGTTGGTCTCTCGCGAGGTGATAGCTGATTCGGTAGAGACAGTGATGCATGCCGAACGCTTTGATGCCATGGTCACCTTTGCCGGGTGCGATAAATCTTTGCCCGGCATGATGATGGCCTCGGCCAGGCTGAATCTGCCCTCGGTGTTCTTGTATGGCGGGTCCAAGTTGCCAGGCAACTACAACGGAAACGTGCTCGATATTGTCTCGGTGTTCGAAGCAGTCGGTGCCTACGCCACAGGCGCAATAGACGCTGAAGAACTTGATCAGATCGAGCGGAACGCCTGCCCCACAATTGGTGCCTGCGCTGGCATGTTTACTGCCAACACCATGGCCTCGGTCGGCGAAGCGTTGGGATTGTCACTACCCGGCTCGGCCTCTGCGCCAGCAGTTGATCGACGACGCGATGATTTCGCCTACGCCTCGGGGGTAGCAGTGCTCAACCTCTGCAAGCTCAACATTCGGCCGCGTGACATCTTGACCAAGGCAGCATTCGAAAACGCAATTGCAGTGGTGATGGCCCTTGGTGGTTCAACCAACGCTGTTCTGCATCTCTTGGCAATTGCTCATGAGGCAGAAGTCGAACTGCAACTCGATGCGTTCAACAAAATTGCTGCAAAGGTTCCCCACCTTGCAGATACCAAACCGCATGGGCAGTACCACATGCTCGACGTTGATCGGGTGGGCGGCGTTCCAGTTGTTATGGCCATGCTGCTCGAGGCTGGACTCCTGCACGGTGATGAGATCACGGTGACGGGCAAGACAGTGGCAGAGAACTTGGCGCTCATAAAGCCACCTGCGCCGGACGGCGAAGTCATCCATCCTCTGTCTAACCCCATCCACGATTTGGGTGGTATCGCAGTCCTGACAGGCACCCTTGCCCCAAAGGGTTCCGTGGTCAAGGTTGCTGGAATTGACTTCGACGAGTTTGAAGGACCCGCTCGCGTCTTCGAGGGCGAGGAGCTTGCTATGGAGGCCGTACTCGCCGGCAAGATCAATCCCGGCGACGTCTTGGTCATTCGCTATGAAGGACCCAAAGGTGGGCCCGGTATGCGCGAGATGTTGGCAATTACGGGTGCCATGAAGGGAGCAGGCAGAGGTGGCGATGCTGCCCTGATTACTGATGGTCGATTCTCTGGAGGTACGCACGGGTTCTGTATTGGCCATGTTGCCCCAGAGGCAGTTCTGGGTGGCCCGATTGCACTAGTCGAGGAGGGCGACAGGATCCGTATTGACGTGCGCAATCACATCATTGACTTGTTAGTCGACGAGGCCACCCTTGCTCACCGTCTTGCCAACTGGAAGGCACCCGAGCCCCGCTATACCAAAGGTGTGCTGGCAAAGTACGCAACGCTTGCGCGCGGTGCCGATCAGGGTGCAGTCACCGTTGCCTAAGTCAAGAATGCTGACGTGAAGCAGACTGATGCAGTGAATCAACCTGTGGCTGGGTGGCCCGCAATTGTTGCCCGAGGCCTTCGGAAGCAATTCGGTGACCACGTTGCTGTGAACTCACTTGACATGGATATTCCAGCGGGCAGTTTTTGCGGACTCCTTGGGCCGAACGGATCTGGTAAGACCACCACCCTTCGCATGACTGCTGGTTTACTGCGCCCCGATGCGGGGCAAGTCTGGGTGGCGGGCCACGAAACCTGGACCGACTCCGTGGCAGTTCGGCGCCTGCTCGGGGTGGTGCCTGATCCGCTCAATTTGTTCGATCGCTTATCGGCTCGCGAACTTTTGCAGCACCTCGGAGAGTTACGCGGAATTGAGCGTTCCGAGGTCACTCGCCGCTCTGAGGAACTCATTGAGGTCATGGACTTGAGTAGTTCGGCCGATGAGCAGATTGGCGGTTACAGCCACGGGATGCGCAAGAAGACAGCCATCGCAGCCGCACTGCTGCATCGTCCAGCGGTGTTGTTGCTCGACGAACCCTTCGAGGGTGTTGACCCTGTCTCGGCCGTCGCAGTGCGCACCATGTTGGATCGCTACCGTGCTGCTGGTGGCACAGTCGTGTTCTCTTCGCATGCGATGGATTTGGTTGACCGAATGTGTGACTTCGTGGCCGTCATGGCTCAGGGTGAACTCCTCGCCGTTGGTCCGATTGAGGAGCTTCGAGGCGGGGGTCGCCTCGAGGATGCGTTTATCTCGATGATCGGCGCTAGCCCCGTTGACCCAGCGAGCCTGAGTTGGCTCGATAACACGGCCCCGTGAGTAGGGCTGCAACATGAGGAAAGCGGCTTGGTCGCTAGCAAAGCTGAAGTGGGCTTTGCTGCTTGCTGCCGTAAAGGGGAGTAACCAGCAGCGGATCCAGATTGGTTTATCGCTGCTGTTATCGCTGGTTTTTGGGCTGTCGGCCTTTGGGATTCTCTCCACGCTTGGCCAACGTTCAGCAAGTGCCGATCAGATTCTGGTCGTTCTCCTGCCCGCAACCGTGATCGCTATGGGGTTGCTGTCCTCTGCAGCCGGTGTGGAGTCCACCATTGATGCGCGGCACCTTGCGGCAGAACCGCTCACTCGCTCGCAGCTTGGAACGGGCCTGCTCGTGAGCGCCGTGGTGGGTCCACCAACGCTTCTAGCCCTGCTAGCAGGAGCTGGCATTGCAGTTGGCTGGTGGGGCACCGGCGTGGTTGGACTCGTGATTCTTCTTGCGGCGATTGTTGGATGGTTGCTCACGCTGTTGCTCTTTAGTCGCACGATGGCCAATCTTTTGGGGGCTTGGAGCACCGGCAGATTTCGCCAAGTAGCTCAGGCGCTCGCAACAATCTCGGCGCTCTTGGTGTGGTTTGTGGTTCAGGTGCTGAGCCGACAGCTTGCGAGTTGGACTTCGGAGCGTTGGGTGCAACTCGCGGATATCGCCAAGTGGACTCCCCCGGGGCAGTTAGCGCTTGCTGGGGTTGGCAGCGCTGACCCTGCGCAAGCTGCTCTGCACCTGCTGCTCGGTCTGAGTTGGTTGCCTCTGCTGGTCTGGCTCAACATGGTGAGCACCGAACGGCTCGCGCTGAGTTCCCCTCGGCCGGGTAGCGGCGGCCGCAAAATGCGGACCGGTTTTCAAGGTCTCCGATCGGGGGTGTACGCGGCTCTTCCGCAAGGCCAGGTAGGAGCTATAACTGCAAGAACGATTCGTACAAAATTCCGAACTCCGCGGCAGGCAGTCAACACGATTACTGCTCTAGCGATTGGGGCGGGAATCTTTGTAGTTGGCCCATTGCTTGACGGAAAAATTGGGGACCCGCGCAGCGTCATGCTGGGTGGTTTGTTGTTCTTTGCGGTTCTCTTTGACGGAAACAACAGCTTGGGGGTTGATGGGCCTGCACTCTGGATGGAGATACAAGCCGGCGCCGATGCTCGAGTCCTTGCCCGAGCAAAGGCTTTGTCTTCCCTTCTCGTGATGGCCGTACCTGCGTTGTTGTTGCCGGTTGGGTTAGCGGCGATGAGTGGCGGCTGGAAGTGGTTACCCGCCGCATGGATTCTGGCCGTTGGGTCACTCATGGGCGCTGCAGGTGTTTCGGTGGGAAGCGCCGCACTTGCACCGGTTGCTGTTCCCGAGAGCCCGAACCCGCTGGCTGCTGGCGATACGGGACAAGGGTGTTTAGCGGGGTTGATGCTGAGCCTTGGATTATTGATTTTGCTCGCAGCATCTGCGCCCGTGGCAGGTGTTGTGCTCTATGCGAGTGGTCGCTCCGCCTTGTTGACCACCGTTGCGGCTCTGCTGGCGCCAGTTGTTGGCATGTTTCTGCTGTGGGGTGGTGTGGCAACTGCCGTGGGTCGCCTGTCGGGCAGAGAATCCGACCTAGTTGGCCATATCACTCCCGCTCGATAGGCAGATGCCGATAACTAGTTGTCGGACCGGTCCTTGAGGACTCGTGCATCCCGAGGCTTTGCTGCTACTGATTTCCACGAGGTCCCGACTTGCGCCACCGCCGACCTCGCCACCTGAGTGTTTCACGAATGGCAACTGCAGCAAGTATCACTCCTGCTACAACAATTGGGGCCGAGTCGTTCATCGTTCTGACGGTACCGCGATTCTTTGAACGCGTGTCACAGGTGCGGTCAACTTGCTCAATTCGGCCCTTTAGGAATAGCCGGGTTGGCAACAGCTCCTGCTTCGCGGCAGACTGTCAGAGTGACTACTTCGCATCTTCTTCTCGTACCCTCCTGAGGCACGTGACCGGAGATCCAATCCGCGTACGTGCCGACAACCTCCTTAGCGGGAGGTTGTTGTGATTTTCGGAGCGGTTTCAGTTGCAGAGCGGTTTCAATTTCAGAGCAGTATCAGCCCAGTGCCATTTAGCAACAAGCCAGGAATAGCGATATGAACACCAATGGTGGACAAGCCCTGATTAAGTCCCT
>JBAXCX010000034.1:0-23991 GCA_037141255.1 Actinomycetes bacterium
CCTCATAGTGAGACTATACCTCACTGGCACAGTGATATTGTCTATCTAATGATGTATTAGCGGAAGGATCACGCGTCCGCGGCTGTCCTGTTGACAGGTCCGCCTTGACGTGTGCCGCTGCTTCGGCGGCGCCGTCGGGTCGGCATCGAGGATCTCGTCGATCTGAAGCGCTAGGGGTTTGGTGCAGGGTGTGGTCTAGTCCTGCGAGCAGGCGGAGCAGAGTTGATTCTCCGGCCCGCAGTGACCGCTCCGATTGACCGCTGCGATTAGCTGGCCCGATTGACCGCGTGGTCAAGTAGCTCAGTAACCTAGGTTCATGAACTCGCAAGACCCGACGAACCCCTCACCCTTTGATGCAGAACCTCGCTTTGATTCAGTAGAAGAACTGCGAACAGCGCTGCGTAACGTTGACTACTTGTCCGATGAAGGCATTGCCGGAATCGTGTATTTAGCAGATCGGCTAGGTAAGCCAATTCTTGTTGAGGGTCCCGCTGGTACCGGAAAGACACAGCTGGCCAAGTCAGTTGCAGAAGTACTCGGAGCCCGACTCATTCGCCTGCAGTGCTACGAGGGATTGGACGAGTCCAAAGCCCTGTACGAGTGGAATTACAAAAAGCAGCTCCTGCGAATTCAGGCGACCAAGTCAGACACCGAGGGCCAGAACTGGGACGAGATTGAGGACGATATTTTCTCTGACGAGTTCTTGCTAGAGCGCCCGCTGCTCGAAGCGATTCGTGCAACAGACCCAGTTGTCTTGCTGATCGACGAGGTTGATCGCGTTGAGGTAGAGACTGAGGCACTGCTGTTGGAGATCCTCTCTGATTACCAAGTATCGATTCCTGAACTTGGAACCATTACTGCCCGGCAGATTCCCATGGTGTTCTTGACTTCAAATAACACGCGAGAGTTGTCCGAGGCACTGAAGCGTCGCTGCTTGTACCTGCACGTGGACTACCCCGATATGGAACGTGAGAAAGAAATCGTGCTCACCAAGGTGCCCGGCTTGACCGAGTCTTTGGCTGATCAGATTGCTCGAGTGGTGCGTTCTATTCGCCAGCTAGAACTGAAGAAGGCGCCTTCAGTGTCTGAGACCATCGACTGGGCTCGCACGCTTGTGCTGCTCGGCGTGGAGCAGATCGATGCAGAGACTGCTACCGGCACAGTCAACATCTTGTTGAAGTATCAAAGCGATATTCAAAAAGTTGTGAAGGAGTTTGCTGCTGAGCAGAAGAGTTTTAGTCGCGGCGGCATCCTGTCTCCGGAAGCCTGAGTCGGATCATGGCCGAGGCCTCTGATCTAGCCGGCGAGTCGCTACTTGAACTTCTTGCTGGATTCATCGTGGAGTTGCGTCAGGCCGGTCTACCCGTCAGCCTGACCGAAAACCTTGATGCCATGGAGGCCGTTCAGTACATCCCCCTTGGCGACCGTGAGGCATTCAAGTACGCCCTCGCAGCAACGCTGGTCAAGAACCACTCGCATTGGCGCGCCTTTGAGACAGTCTTTGAGGTGTACTTCTCGTTGCGCGGCGCAGAGTGGTCACTTGACCCTGATGCCAGCGACTTTGTTGACCCAGATGAGGATCAGTCTCAAGCTCCCGATGGCGCAGGTGAGGGTCAACAGGCTCAAGGTGGTTCGGGTGATGCTCTGACCCCAGAGGAACTTGCCGAGATGCTCTACAAGTCTTTGATGCGTGGCGACCAGTCGATGATGCGCGCCATGGCTCGGCAGTCGGTGCGTCGCTATGCAGGCATGGAGCCAGGACGGCCCGTTGGTGGCACCTACTACCTGTATCGCACCATGCGGAACCTCAACCTAGAGGGCATGCTCGAGAGGTTGATGGAGCAGGCCCAAGAGGACTCCCCAGAACCGCTTACTCCCCTCGAAGAGCGCCTAGAGCGAGACGAGTACGAGAATCGAATCGACTCCTTCAAGAAAGAGATTGAGTCAGAGATTCGCCGGCGCTTGGTAGCCGATCGGGGAGTCGAGGCGATGGCCAAAACTCTGCGCAAGCCGTTACCCGAGGACATCGACTTTATGCATGCAAGTCGTGAGGAAATGGTGCAACTCCGCAAGGCCCTGCAGCCACTGACGCGCCGCCTTGCTATTCGCCTCGCTCGCAAACGCAAGCATGGCCGCAAAGGTGCGTTGGACTTTCGAAACACCGTGCGCCACTCGCTCAGCTACGGGGGAGTGCCGGCCGAGCCGAAGTTCAAGTACCCGCGCCCCTCAAAGCCAGAGATCTTTGTCATCGCCGACATCTCTGGTTCGGTTGCGGCATTCGCTCGATTCACCTTGCATCTGGTGTACGCAATCTCGGGTCAGTTCTCTCGGGTGCGAAGTTTCGTCTTCATTGACGGCATTGATGAAGTCACTCGATTCTTTGAGGGCACTGATGACATCCTGGATGCGATTTCTCGGGTCAATAGTGAGGCCGATGTGATCTGGGTGGATGGCCATTCTGATTACGGGCATGCGTTTGAAGTGTTCTGGGAACGCTATGGCCAAGACATCAGTTCCAAGACAACGGTGATTATTTTGGGTGATGCTCGCAACAATTATCACGCCTCGCAGAATTGGGTGATCAAAGAGATCCGCAACAAGGCGCGCCACGTCTGGTGGCTCAACCCAGAGCCCAAGGCCTATTGGGATACTGGGGATTCAATCGTGGGGGAGTACGCCACCTACTGCGATGGTGCGTTTGAGTGCCGCAATCTGCGTCAACTTGAACGGTTCGTAGACAACCTCGTCTAGCCCGCTGCCCTAGGGAAGATGGGCAATTGCATCGTCGAAGACGCTAAAGAGCACAGGACCAGACTTGTTGTTTCTGGCAAGCACCCCGTGTTTGCGGCAGCCGGCCAACAGCTTGCGTGCTTCACGGCCGGGCCACGGTTTGGGCAGCAACTCTGGTGGTAGAAGCGGGTCCAACTCAAAGCACTCGTTAAAACGAATGGCAATGTGCAGCACTCCGGGCAAGAAGTCATGCTCGGTGAGTAGCTGCCCTCGCTGTCGCATGGCCGACAGTTCCTCGGGCACACCCCGATAGGTCTCGATAAATGCTTGGTACTGCCGAGAGAGATTTTCTAGTTGCCAGAGTTGACCCGCAAGGGCGCGTGCATCGCCTTCTCCACCCACGCACAGGTCGTCGGTGCTGTATGTCGACACGTAGCTAAGAATCCCGAGTCGTTCGGCCTCGGCTGTGATATCGCCTTGCCAGCGGTGCGGTGAGACATAAACACCAGGTTGAACCGCTGCGCCCCCAAGAGAGAGCACATGGTCGCGAAAGGTGTCACGTGCCGTTCGGTGAGATTCAGGAATAGCGAAGCAGACCATGCGCCAGCGACGATCCCAGCCGCGCCCTGCAGCATCTTGTGCATAGGCCAACAGATGTCGCTGTTCATTGATGCTGAGGACTGATCTTCCGGCATCGGTGGCCGTAAAGATTGCATCTTTGCCCTCGCCGGAGCGCAAGAAGATGCCCTCGGTCACGAGTCGGCGCATGCAGGACCGAACTGTCTCAACTGCAATCCCACATTCCGCAGCTACCCGATAGAGCTCTGCCGCTGGCAGGGTTCCATCACGATGCGTAAGCCCAAAGACCATGAGTCGAGTGGGCACAGCGTCATCATCTGGAACGAGTCCTGAGCTAAGTGCGGTCGATTTGCTGTCGGGCGTTTTATTCACGACCACATGCTGGTACCACTGCGCCTTCCTGTCAATCGAGGGACAGCGCGCGTTCTGCTTCGAATTAGCTAGCCTGATTCATGCGGCTGTTCTGCCGTCGCTACAGCAAGGAGAGTCTGGATGTCGTTCGGGAACAAGCTCAAGGGCAGAGTCGAGAATCTCACCCCCAAGGTGAGCGAATGCGCAATTGTGGTGCGCCCGCTTCCCTTGATCGCAGATGAGATCATCTCTGCGGGAGACGAGTTTTATTTCAAAGTGGTTTTCGACCCAACCGACCGACACCTAGTCGAACTCGAACCCGCTCGCCGCCTGGAACTAATGAAGGGTCCGTTTGCTCGCGGTGCACTGGTGATTCTTGCGATTCACAAGCCCACCGATACAGCAGTTGGCAAGATGTGGTTGCTGAGCGAGTCGCCTGTTTCTGGAGATGGCAGACGTGGTTTGTTGCCCATACAGCTTGCCAAAGATGAGATCTTCCTCTTTGACCTCTGGGTACACAAAGACTTTCGCCGTCATGCGGTCGGAATCACCATGGCCTATGAGATGGGTGCAGCGGTTGATCAGTTCTTCCCCGAGGCTCGTTGGGTCTACGGCTATGCGCACCTTGACAACGAAGCATCTATGCAACTGATGTCGCTGGTCTATGGGATGTGGACCGTGCAGACCATGAAAGAGTTTGAGATTGGCGATTACCACGTTGGAATGGTTCCCAACTCAGACTCGCCCAAATTTGGGCCGTTCTCCAAGCGTGGCCGTCATTCGGGGGATGGGTTCCAGATGCCTGGTCGCCCCCGGCTCGGTGAAGCCGCGCGCGATTACCATCACAAGGACGGATTTGCTCGGCGCACCGTGAACGACGCGGTGCTCTCAGACGACTGGATGTGGCCAGGGCCGGAATGGTTCGACACGGACCATCCCAGAGGTTCTGATGGCCGACCTGCGACTCCAGAGACCCTGCCACGCTCGCTCTGATCAGGCAGCTGGTTAGCTCTGATGTAGGCCACACTCGGTCTTGTCTTGGCCGCTCCAACGACCTGAGCGAGGGTCGTCACCGGGTGCCACTTTGTTGGTGCATGGCATGCAGCCGATAGATGAGTAACCCTGATTGAGCAGCGGGTTGATGACAATGTCGTTGCTTTCGATGTAGGCCGCAACGTCTGCTGCGGTCCATGTAGCAAGAGGGTTGATCTTGATGAGTCCTCGAAGGTCTCGCGCAAGAATCGGTGAGTCGGCGCGGCTGGGGGATTCATCTCGTCGAAGCCCAGACATCCACGCAGCCTTTCCTGCAAGCGCCCGGTCGAGTTGCCCTACCTTGACTGATGAGCAGCAATTAGCAGGGTCGATCTTCCAGAGTTCCTCATCATGGGTGGCAACGGTCATGATGCGCAGGTTCAACCCGTACTGCCTGCGAACGATCTCTACGGTATCTAGCGTTTCGGGGAAGTGGTAGCCCGTGTCGATGAAGACCACCTCAATAGCGGGAGCAACCTTGACTGCAAGGTCGATCAGTACTGCGTCTGTCATGGACGCAGCTAGCGAGAGGTGTGGGCCAAAACTTTCGGCAGCCCACCGAAGAATCTCTGGAGCAGAGAGTTGCTCAAACTCTTGGTTGAGCGCAGCGAGGTCATCATCAGAAAACTCCGCTGTTTGAAACGGCCCAGGCAAAGGTTCGGTAGGTTGGTTCGTAGCTCGAAGATCGCTCAGGGTGTAGTTCGCCATCAGACTGCGCACTCCGACTCGCCGAGCTCCTTCTCGTAGGGTCCGGTCTCGCCGAAATCTACGTAGAAGTCCTCGTTCTCTTCTGGTTTGGGGAATACATCAAGGTCCTTCAGCCAAACAGCTACGCCTTTGGCTCCACCTGATCGCTCAAGCCACTGTTGGAACTGTTCACCGAGCTCGCGCTCTTCAGAGAATCGCCGGACCACTCGCACGGTTGCTTCTGGTGCGGCCTTTGCAGGAACACGCAGCGCAGTCTTGGCAAACTCAATCTGCTCTTGACCGACATAGCCTCCAAGCAGCATCTGATAACCCGGTGCCGACCTGCCGTGCGCTCGGCGTTCGGCCCCAAAGAACCCGATGTCTGCAATGTGGTGTTGCCCACAGGAGTTGGTGCAGCCCGAGATATTGGTTCGCACACCCTCCACCTCTGCAAGGCCGGCCTCCTCGAGTGCCTCGCCGATGGCACTAGCAAGACCGCGGGATTGCGTGACTGCCAGATTGCAGGTGTCGGCACCTGGGCAAGCAACGACATCGCGGCTGAGTTCTGCTCCTGGTTCGGCCATGCCGATAGCTAGCAACCGGGGGTAAAGCTCAATGAGTTGATCCTCGGAGAGTCCTCGCAAAATAAAGTTCTGTCGGTTGGTGATGCGTACCTCGGCTCCGAAATCGCGACTGATTGCCGCAATTCCTCGGAACTGTTCGGCAGTGACATCGCCGAGGCGAGACCAGGCCAATGCCGAGACAGTGCCATTCGAGACTCCGCGCACCACGTTTGCTTCGTTCCAACGCTGTTCCGGGGACAGGCCTCGAAGGAACACTGGTTGGCCTTGGCCTACCGGAGTGACTGCACCCTCGACCTCGCCACCCTTGCCAGCAGGAGCATCGCCGAGTTCCACAACTTCAGTTGGAAGGCCTCCAGGCCAGCTTGATGAGGCAAGCAAGAACTTGCGCGACGCGAACACGCGTCGCTGTACCTCCTCGAATCCCAGTTCGCCTACTACCCACTTCATGCGGGCGCGCAGTTTGTTATCGCGATTGCCAGTCTGTTCGAACACACGAACACAAGCCTCGATAGTGGGCAGCAAGTCCTCTCGGCGAGTGAAGGGTTCAAGGGCGAGCGCGGGATGCGGGTTGGCACCCAATCCGCCGGCAATAAACACGCGGAATCCTGACTCAACGCCACCGGCGCCGTCCTCACCCTCGGGAATGGTTCGGCTCACCGCAATCACACCCACATCGTTGAACATGGCTTGGCCACAGTCGGTGGAGCAGCCCGAGAAGTTGATCTTGAATTTCCGTGGGAGTCGCTGCGAGATTGGGTTGCGTAAGAAGTGCCAGAACGTGGCCTCTGCCCAGGGCTGAATGTCGAGTACCTCGTGGGGGCATGCCCCAGCAAGATGGCAGCCCATGACATTGCGAACAGTATCGGAGCATGCCTCGCGGGTGGTCAGGCCAACCTTTGCAAGGTCCCACAGCAGGTCGGGAACGCGTTCCAAATCAACAAAATGAAACTGCACATTTTGGCGGGTGGTCAGGTGGCCCCAGGTGCGGCTGTACTTCTCGGAAATATCGGCAAGCGCATCGAGCTGCGTGGAAGTAATTGCCCCATACGGCGCTTTGATGCGAACCATCTGGTTGTGCCCACCTTGCCGCTGGCCATAGATGCCATTGGCGAGTCGGAACACTTTGAACACGTCTTCTTCAATCTCGCCAGCCAGATAACTAGCCAGCGAGCGCTCAAACTTTTGAATATCAGCAACCATTTCAGGGTCAACCTGAATTACAAGCCCATCACTTCCTATGACGTGGCCGTCTGTATCAATCTCAATGGTGCTCATATTTTCTCCGGGTGGCGCTTTGTTCCAAGGCGGGGGACGCCTAGTGCTCAGCAGAGGTTTAGAGGTACCTAGCCCTAAACCTGACTCAACAGGTCAACTTTAGCAGTGAAATATGACTAGTCCAGTCAACAATTGACCACCGGCGCTGAGCGGCGCAATGAAAGTCAGCGTTGACGCAGAAGATCGGCCACACCAAAGGCCAAATCGAGCGACTGCCGGCCATTCAGCCTCGGATCGCACATGGTTTCATAACGAAGGCCAAGATCTCCATCGAGCAGGTCCTCTGCTCCACCGAGGCATTCGGTAACGTCATCTCCAGTGAGTTCGACGTGCACGCCGCCAGGCCAAGTTCCTTCGGCTCTATGAGCTTCAAAGAAGCCTCTAATCTCGGCGAGGATTGAATCGAAATGGCGGGTCTTTTGGCCGCTCGGCGCAGTAAAGGTGTTTCCGTGCATGGGATCACACGCCCAGACCACTGGGTGGCCAGCATCAGCCACCGAGCGCAGCAGTGGTCGAAGTGAGTCGGTGACGTTCTCGGCACCCATGCGAGTAATCAACGTCAGGCGCCCATGGATGCGTTCGGGATTGAGAGCCTGACACAACTCGAGCACTTGCTCAGCCGATGCCGTTGGTCCGACCTTGCATCCAATGGGGTTGCGAATACCGCGGAAAAACTCAACATGAGCACCGTCTAGGTCTCTCGTTCGTTCGCCAATCCACACCATATGTGCCGAGCAGTCGTAGTAGTCGCCAGTCAGAGAATCTTGCCGGGTCAGGGCCTCTTCATATCCCAGCACTAGTGCCTCGTGACTGGTCCAGACTTCGGTCTGATGTAGCGCCGGGACTGTCTCATGGTCGAGACCGCAGGCATCCATAAAGCGCAGGGCCCGTTCGATCTCTTCGGCTAGATGCTCGTAACGCTGCCCCTGGGGGCTCGCAGAGACGAACTCTTGATTCCACTGGTGCACTCGCGAAAGGTCTGCAAACCCTCCGGTTGTGAAAGCACGCAAGAGGTTCAGCGTGGAGGCGGACTGGTGATAGGCCTCAATCATGCGCGCCGGAACCGGAATTCGAGCCTTGGCAGTAAAGGCCACGTCGTTAATGAGGTGACCGCGAAAGCTGGGGAGTTCGACTCCGTCGATCGTCTCTGTGTCGGCAGATCGGGGCTTGGCAAACTGTCCGGCAATTCTGCCGAGTTTCACCACTGGCACCCCAGCGGAGTACGTCAGAACAACGGCCATCTGCAAGATGACTTTGAGGCGTTCACGAATGGAGTCAGCCGAGAATGCTTCAAAAGATTCGGCGCAATCTCCCGCCTGTAACAGAAATGCCCTGCCCTCAGACACACGACCCAGTTCGGCGGTCAGGCGGCGGGACTCGCCCGCAAATACCAGCGGCGGAAATCCGCGGAGTTGTTTGAGTACAGCTTCGTACTCGTTCAGTTCTGGCCAGGTTGGCTGCTGAAGTGCTGGCCGTGAACGCCAAGAGTCAGGTGACCAAACCGCAACCGAGGAGGAATCCTGGGCAGATTGGTCGCTTTGAGCGTTGTCAGAAGAAGCCGTACTAGTCATCGCTTCGTAGGATACCGGCCAGAGCCGCTCAGCCCGAAGTGAGAATCTTTAGTCCGGCGGATCGGGCCGCTACAGCGGGTCTGGTTTTCTGACCGGTTTACGAAGCTGAGCTAAGGGCTAACTCGCGAACCGTGCCCATTGCACGCTTGACCAAGCGGCGAGCGGCCTCGGCAGTAATGCCCAGATCCTCTCCTACCTCTCGGTAGCTCCGGCGCTGCCCATCGGCCAATCCAAAGCGTTGTTCCACAGCGCTGCGGGCACGAGGATCAAGAATCTGCAACAAGGCCGTGAGCCATTCAGAATGCTCGTTGTCGATCAAAACATCCTCAGGCCCCGCCTGGCGATCTGCGAGCATATCGACGAGCTCGTTGGAATCATCGGCACCGATTGTGCGGTCGAGCGAGGTGGGGGTGGTGAGGCGATGAAGTTCGGCATTTGCGACGTCTAGGGAATCGCCGTCGCCCGAGACGTTGCGCAGTGCTGCCCGCAACGCGGCTGATCGGTCACCGGGAAGGCGCACCAGCGAAGCTTTCTGATCAAGAGCACGGCCGATGGACTGGCGAATCCAGAACGTGGCGTAGGTAGAGAACTTGAAACCTTTGCGCCAGTCGAATTTATCGACCGCATGCTCCAAGCCCAGGTTGCCCTCTTGGACTAGGTCGAGCAGATCCATTCCCGGCGGAAGGGGATAGCGGCGTGCCACGCTCACGACGAGTCGCAAATTGGCCCGAATGAAGCGATCTTTTGCGGCATCGCCAGCAGCGATAGCAGAGCGAATATCACGGGTGTGTTCACCCGCATTTCGACGAACTCTGGCCTCATGGCCGAGTTCAATTACTTGGGAAAGCACCCGCTCCTCTTCTGCGTTCAGCAGGGGAACCCTTCCGATTTGATTGAGATACATACCAACGGAGTCACTCATCTGAGGCAACTTTCGTGTCGTGGCCACTGCTGGCCGCTCGGCCGCTCAAGTGAGCGGGGGAAATATTTTGTTTGTCGGAAAGCAGGTTGTGTTTTCCTGACCTTGTTGGTATCGGCCCTCGGGCTGAAGAGTTGAGGATCATGGTCAGATATTTTTCTGGGCCTACGATTCAGCTATGCAGTCCAGCCGCCCATCAGAATCCCCGACCCGTTCGCCGCAGGCGCGGATTGGCATTTTTGGTGGCACTTTCGACCCCCCGCACATCGGGCACCTCGTGACTGCTATCAACGTTCGGTACCAGATGAATCTTGACCGTGTGCTCATGGTGGTTGCAAATCAGCCATGGCAGAAGGTGGGATCTCGAAAACTTTCTACTGCCGGCGACCGTCTTGCGCTGGTGCAAGCAGCGGTCCGCAACGAGGAAGGGATTGAGGCCAGCGATCTGGAGTTGTTGCGCGGTGGTCCCTCGTACTCGGTCGACACCCTTGAAACTCTTCGAGTCGCAGATGCCAACTCTGAGCTTTTTCTGATTCTGGGTGGGGATGCCGCTGCAGGCTTGGAGAGTTGGGAACGCCATCAAGAGATTGCCAAGCAGTGCCGTATTATCGTCGTTGACCGTCCAGGGGTAGTCAGCGAGGTGCCCTCAGGCTTCGTTGTGGAGCGGGTCTCGGTACCACGTCTCGAAGTCTCCTCTACAGACCTGCGACACCGAGCAGCAACTGGCGCTCCACTCGAGCATCTGATTCCTCGAGAAGTGATCTCGTTGATTTCTCAACGAGGCCTCTATGGTGATGATCAATGACAGGCCAGTATCGATGAGTGCGATTGCCCCAGAACAGCCAGCCAACGGGCAGTCCTCTACGGGCTCGCAACCAGTTGTGCGTGCAGCGATGCGTCAACGCAAAGCCCAAAAGCGCCGCAAGCGCGCCACCGTGGTTCAAGGAGCCTTTACGACGTTGTTTGTGGTTGCTCTGATCGGCTTGGGGTTTGTCGGCTGGAAGTCTGCGCTCAAGATCACCGGTGGTCGAGTTGCCGAGGTGACGAATCCAGCGGACCCAGACTTTATTGCGAAGGTTGAGCCCACGAATGTGGACCTCGTGGCGATCACAGCAACCGACGGATCCCTCCTCACCATGTTGTTCTTGCTGTCGGATCCAGAGGCCAACAAGAAAGGCCCTGAGGCTGCAGCACATACGGTGGTTCCGATGTCTTCTGGTTTGATTCTTTGGGAGTTTGAAGATGCGCCACCAGACAGCGCCGCCAACATATTTGCCTCTGGCGGAATTGACGCGCTCAGTCTCCGCCTTGGAGCCGACCTGAGCTTTGGCTCGACGAGCACAACTGAGGTTTCGAGCACGGTGATTGATGAACTCGCAGCCCTAGCGGGACCGCTCAGTGTGGAACTCCCGGACAATGTTCTCGGACCGGATGCCGCTGGTGGAACAGTCGTGAAGTATCCAGCTGGCCCCTTGGTGCTGCAGTCCGAGCAGGTCACTGAGTTTCTTGGGTTTCGTGGAATCGACGAGGAAGAACTCACCCGGTCGCTCCGACTCAAACTGGTGTGGACACAATTACTCGGCGCCATTGGGGCAAGCGAGTCATCGAAGAACGGCACCATCTCGCTGCCGAGTTCCGCCTCAAAGGGATTGAAGTCATTTGGGGATCTGCTCGACAGAATGCCCAATGTCCAAGTTTCCCTCGCGACTCTTCCGACCAAAGAGGTGGTGTTGAACATGTCGCCGCCCGTGAAGCTCAATCAGGTTGATGGGTTGGCGCTGCCCAGTTGGGTCGGGCAGTTTGTCCCGTTCCCGACCTCGGCTTATCCCGGCCAACGGGCCACGGTTTCGATGTTGAATGGGACCACAGATCGCCGACTGCCCAACTCCGTTGCGCCGAAGGTGGTCGCTGGCGGAGGTCAGATTTCGCTAGCGGGCAACGCGGCCTCATTTGAGGTTGAGACCTCCACCGTGAACTACACCGAATCAGGATCAAAACAAGCAGCTGAAGCTATTGCTCAGCAACTCGGGTTAGCTGCGAGTTTGGATCCAAATCAAAACTCCAATGTCGACGTGACGGTCACGATGGGTCAAGATCTTCTCCGATGACCTCCTCCTCGACGTCTGCCGCAGGGCACTCACCTCTCGCCTCACTCGATCTCGCACGCACGGCTGCTCGCGCTGCCGATAGTAAAGGTGCCACCGAGATTCTCATTCTTGATGTTGCTCAAGTCATGGGGATCTGCGAACTGTTTGTGATTGTCACCGCTGCAAACACGCCCATGGTGAAGGCAGTTACCGACGAGATTCAAGAACGGCTTGCCGTTGACTGCGATCAAAAACCGCGAGCGATCGAGGGTGCCGATGGTCGCCGTTGGGTGCTGATTGACTATGCAGACATTGTTGTGCACGTCTTTCTGACTGAGGATCGCGAGTACTACCGGCTCGAGCGGCTCTACGCGGACTCGGTGCAACACGCGTGGAAACAGAGCGCACCCTCAGGCTGAACAAGCCTCTGCAGAGATGCAAGAAGACCCGGCAGTTACGCCGGGCCTTCTGTAGTGCAGGGTGCTTGTGGAGCCGATGAGAATCGAACTCACGACCTCTTCCATGCCATGGAAGCGCTCTAGCCAACTGAGCTACGGCCCCGCACGAGAGGCAACCTTAGCGGTCGCCTCGCAGTGTGTGGAATTTGGCGGCTTGATTGTTGAGGATTCCGCACCCCTCGCAGCACCGTTTCGGGATCTGGTACTGCACCTCACTACGATCACGGCATGTCAGATTCCGGTCCCGGCTCAGAGGTCGACCTTTTCGAGCCATACGATCCGCAAGCGATCGAACCCAAATGGCAGCAGTACTGGATGGATCAGGGCACCTACGAGGTGGACAACGACGACCCACGTAATCGCTATTACGTATTGTGCATGTACCCCTACCCCTCGGGCGCTGCGCATATGGGCCATGTGCGCAACTACACCTTTGGCGACCTGCTGACTCGCTACCGGACTATGAGCGGGGATGCAGTCCTGTCTCCAATGGGCTTCGACAGTTTCGGACTACCTGCAGAGAACGCTGCCATAAAGACTGGCCGTCACCCCCGAGCGTTTACCGACGAGAGAATCGAGCAGCTTCGAAGCTCGATTACTCGAATTGGTGGTGTGTACGACTGGCGGCGAGAGGTCAAGAGCCACGATCCCAGCTATATGCGCTGGACCCAATGGATCTTCTTGAAGTTCCTCGAGAACGGCTTGGCCTATCGCAAAGCCGCAGCAGTGAACTGGGACCCTATTGACCAGACCGTGCTCGCCAACGAGCAGGTGCTGGCCGATGGAACTGCTGAGCGTTCCGGTGCCGTGGTTGAGAAGCGAGATCTTGAGCAGTGGTATTTCCGGATAACTGATTACGCCCAGCAGTTGCTCGATGACCTTGACCAAGTTGATTGGCCCGAGCGGGTCGTGACACAACAGCGCAACTGGATTGGTCGTTCTGAAGGTGCCCAATTCGACATGGCAGTTGTTACGGCTGACGGCCAAGCCGTCCTGTCAGAAGAGATAGGCAAGCCACTGCAGTTCAGTGTCTTTACTACTCGTCCCGATACGGCCTTTGGCATGACCTTCTGCGTGCTTGCACCGGAGCACCCGCTCGTCGCCGAGATTGTGAGTGAGTCGCTACGTGAACAAGTCGAAGCCTTCATCACGTTGGCTCGATCTACATCCGAGATTGATCGACTCTCCACGGAACGTTCCCTAGCCGAGCGTGGCTGTTTCACAGGCGCTTACGCAACGAATCCGTTTACTGGAGACACAGTCCCGATCTATCTGGCCGACTATGTCTTGGCCACCTATGGCACGGGCGCCGTGATGGCAGTTCCTGGTGAAGACCAGCGTGACTTTGAGTTTGCTTCGATCTTCGGCTTGGAAGTCATTGAGACAGTGCAGCGGCCCGAAGGCTTTCAGGGCGGAGCGTTCACCGGGGATGGCCCGCATATCAATTCTTCCTCCGCAAGCCATGCAGTGGCCGGAGCCGAACTCAACCTGAATGGACTCAACATCGCCGAGGCCAAAAACGCGGCAATGGATTGGTTAGAAGCGACTGGACTCGGCGAGCGGAAGGTCAACTTTCGTTTACGTGACTGGTTGCTTTCTCGTCAGCGCTTCTGGGGCTGCCCCATTCCAATCGTGTACTGCGATGCCTGCGGAATTGTTCCCGTTCCCGAGGACCAACTCCCAGTCCTTGCGCCTGATGATGTCGAGTTCACCCCGACAGGGCAATCACCGTTGCTGTCACATGTTGGGTTTCTTCATACCACTTGCCCAACATGTGGAGCGCCTGCTCGTCGAGAGACGGACACGATGGACACGTTCGTTGATAGCTCGTGGTACTACTTACGCTTTACTGATCCGTGGTCCGAAGACGCACCGTTTCGTCAGGATCAGCTAGCGCAGTGGATGCCGGTTGACCAATACATCGGCGGGGCCGAACACGCTGTGCTGCATCTGATGTACGCCAGGTTCTTCACGAAGGCGCTGTCCGATCTGTCGGTGCTACCAGCAAATCTTCGCGAGCCTTTCCAGCGACTCTTTACCCAGGGGATGATTCGTCTTGATGGTGCAAAAATGTCGAAGTCCAAAGGAAACCTCGTTGCCCCAGAGGAAATCATCGACACCCTTGGAGCAGACGCACTGCGGCTCAGCCATCTAGCAGTCAAGCCGCCCGAAGAGGATGTTGATTGGGAAGATGTTGGACTTGAAGGTTGCCATCGCTTCCTGCTGCGTCTCTGGAGACTGGCCGTGCCCGGCTCGGATCTGACCTCTGCGCTGCGCGAGGGCGAGCCTGAGTCAGTGGACCAAGAAATTCTGCGTGCCACGCATGTTCTCATTGATGGCATCTCAAAGGATTTCGACCGTTGGTCTTACAACGTCGCCGTTGCGAAGTACATGGCCTTTTTGAATGAGCTCTACCGCTACGTCCAAGCGCCCGAACAGGCACATGGACCGACGCTGCAGGTCTCTGTCAACACCTTGTTGCAGTTGCTTGCTCCGGCTTGCCCACACATGACTGCTGAGCTCTGGGCTGTCCGCCACGATGCTCAGTCGAATGGAGAACTGGCTCATATTCACACCACTTCCTGGCCGGTGGCGCGTCCGGAGTTGTTAGTCCAAGACTCCGTCACCCTTGTGGTTCAGATCAATGGCAAGGTTCGAGACCGGCTCAAGGTTCCCGCAGATGCAGACGAGGCGGCTTGCCTTACTGCGGCGCTCAGCTCCGAAAAGGTGCAGCAAAAACTGCAGGGCGCCGAGCCGCATCGGGTGATCGCTCGCCCGCCAACCCTGCTCAATTTGCTGGTCTGATGAGCGAATCACCATTTCTTCGCACTCCCCTTGCTTACCCTTCGCTAGTTTCTTGTAACGCCGACCGTCTGAGGAGTGTCAAAGCACCGTGCTCTCGCTGATTGATCGAATTGAAGCAACCGCCGAACGTGATTATGGGCTCGTTACCTTTGTCTCGGGAGATGACCATCAGACAATTCGCTGGTCTCAACTCCATACCGAGGCCCGAGTAGTTGCCGCTGCATTACAAGCTCGGGGGGTTCAACCCGGAGACCATGTTGCAGTCCTCGGCCCAACCACGCGACAGCTGATCACGACAATTCAAGCAATCTGGCTTACTGGTGCTGCGCTTGTCACCATGCCACTGCCCATGCGGATGGGTGCGCTTGAGCAATTCGTCGCTCAGACCCGAGTCAGGATCCATCGCTCCGATACCAAAATTCTGGTCATCGATTCAGATCTTGCAGGCTTTATTGAGCGTGAAGAGGGCGATCCACCCTTTGTCACCCTTGATGAACTCTTTGCGAACCAAGGCGTGACCGAGGCTGGCTATCGGCGGCCAAAGAGCAACGAGGATTCCCTCGCTGTGTTGCAGTTCACCTCTGGGTCCACATCAGAACCAAAGGGCGTGATGCTGTCGCATCAAGCCATCTGCAACAACCTTGACGGAGCCTGGAAGGCTGCTGCAATCACTCAGGATGAGGTGATTGTCTCTTGGTTGCCGCTGTATCACGATATGGGTCTAGTCGGCCTGCTGACTATCCCAATGACCATTGGATGCACGCTGGTTCAAGGTGCACCCCAGGACTTTCTGGCCCGTCCATTGCGTTGGATGCAGTGGATTTCTCAGTACGGCGGGACGGGTACGGCCGGGCCAAACTTCTCGTACTCGCTTGCAGCTCGAGCGATGCGTCGCACTGAAGAAGATCTTGATCTATCGCATATGCGAGTCTGGCTTAACGGGGCCGAGCCGGTTGACCCCGAAACCTTTCGCAGTTTCTTTGCTGCCGGTGAGAAGTTCAGGCTGTCACCCAAAGGGGCTTTCCCCGCATTCGGTATGGCCGAGGTCTGCATTGCAGGTTGCTTCCCCGAGCCGATGGCTGGGCTACTCACAGATTGGGTAGACAAGTCGGCACTCGAAAGTCGGCACCTAGCAATTCCAGTAGAGCCAGGGGTAGACGGTGCGACAGAGTTTGTCCTGCTCGGCAAGGCAGTTCCGGGACTCGACATTGCAATTGTCGATTGTGCGACGGGTGAAATCTGCGGGGACCGCCAAGTTGGTGAACTCAAGATCACTGGTAATTCCCTCACCTCGGGCTACTACGAACAGCCGATAGAGACCGAGGAACTCATCATTGACGGGTGGCTTCACACGGGCGACTTGGCGTACACGGTCGAGGGTTCGCTCGTGGTGTGTGGACGCATCAAAGACGTGATCATTGTTGGTGGTCGCAACGTATTCCCCCAAGATATCGAGAAGGTGGCGGGCGAGGTAGAGGGTGCGCGTACTGGCAATGTGATTGCATTCGGCATCGAAGGCCGCCAAGGTGCTCAAAACATCATTGTGGTAGCCGAGGCTCGAGCGGCAGACCTTGCAGAAGTGGCGCGAGCAATTCAGTCCGTGGTGACTGATTCAGTTGGAATTCCGCCCAAGCAGGTCATTCTGGTGGAACCAGGAACAGTGCCGAAAACCTCTTCCGGCAAGCTTCAGCGATCGGCATGCAGACAGCAGTTCATCGAGGGCACCCTGGCCGTGATCGACCTGAGCTAAGAGTGCTCAACCTGGGATAGCCGTGCTCAACCTGGGATAGCCGTGCTCAACCTGGGATAGCCGTGCTCAACCATAAAGTTCCCAACGGGACCCACTTGTAGACCAGTTCGGGCGACATGCTTGGATAGAGTCGGTTACTGCTACGGGGGAGGGGTGCGACGGACGTGGGTTGGTTGGCAGACAACAACAACACAGCAAAGACCAACCTGCTGTTATTTCTTCCCGCCGTCGGGATTCTTGTCGCACAGTTCCTCATCTTTCCCATGCCCTCCGGTGCGCTACTTTCTGGCGTGATCCTTGGCCTGCTTGGCGCACTTGGTGCCCTAGGTCTTGCATTGGTTTGGCGAGCAAACCGAATCGTAAACTTTGCTCAAGGAGACCTCGGTGGCTTGCCCGCCACCTTTGCTGTCTTGCTGGTGACCTTGGCGGGCCTCCCGTGGTTACTGAGCATCACGATTGGGTTTGCCTCGGCTCTGCTTCTTGGTCTCATCGTGGATGTCCTAGTTATCCGCAGGTTCTTTAGTTCACCGCGACTGCAGTTGACAGTGGCCACATTGGGGTTGGCGCAAGTGCTTGCGTTTTGCGCACTGTTGCTGCCCAAGTTGTGGGATGCAGGGCCGGCGGTGCGCACGATGCCACCACCTATTGAATTCACCTTCAATACGGGAGGCGTGGTCTTTGACGGGAGCGATCTGCTCGCTTTGATAGTGGCACCGCTACTGCTCATTGCAGTAGCGCTCTTTCTCAAACTCACTGATACCGGAGTTGCTGTTCGTGCCTCGGCAGAGCGTTCCGAACGCGCAGCCACGCTCGGAATTCCCGTCCGCCGCCTCGAAGCTCAAATCTGGGTGCTGGCTACTGGACTTGCGTATATCTCGATGGTCCTCACAGCAGGGGTGAGCAGCCTGCCATTCGGCGTAGGACTGGGACTTTCGGTGGTGCTTCGGGCTTTAACTGCGCTCATCGTCGGCCGAATGACACACCTTGTGGCAATTGCGGCTACTGCGGTCTCACTTGGTGTGCTCGAGACTGGCGTTCGATGGAATACCGGGGACTCCTACTTGATGTCCCCGATTCTTGCGGGGCTCATCATCGTCTCGCTGCTGTTGCAGCGTCGAGGTTCGCGCCGTTCAGATTCCGAGGATGCATCCTCTTGGGATTCGCTCGGCGAGGTCCGCCCGATCCCGTTAGCGATTTCCAAATTGCGAGAGGTGCGACTCGGTCGTCTCGGAGTAGGCATCGCCGTAGTCTCAACAGTGATTGGGTTGCCGCTACTGCTTGGTACGAACGGCCAATTCAAAGCTGGAGTCATTGTGATCTTCGCGATGATTGGGCTGTCCGTGGTGGTGCTCACCGGTTGGGCGGGGCAAGTCTCACTCGGGCAAATGGCATTTGTTGGGGTTGGGGCTTCTGTCGGAGCTTGGGCCACCGTTGAACAGGGCTGGGAACCACTCACCTCGATGGTGGTTGCTGGGGTGATCGGCGCCTTGGTGGCAGTGCTGGTTGGGCTACCTGCGCTTCGCCTTCGCGGCCTGTATCTGGCTGTCACTACGTTGGCTATTTCGGTAGCTGCCTCGGAATGGATCTTCTCAAACCGCGCCGTTGATTGGATTCCCGAAGGCCGATTTACTCGCCCAGAGCTGCTCTATCGGATCAGCCTAGATAGCCCACTACGGCTCTACTACTTTGCCCTGACCATCTTGGTTCTCATGGGCTTGGTGCTGCGAAGGTTGCGTCGAACGCGAACAGGGCGAGTACTCGTAGCACTCAGAGATAACGAGTCAGGAGTAGCGGCATTCGGGGTGAATACCACCCGTGTAAAGCTGTCGGCCTTTGCAGTATCTGGGTGTATGGCCTCCATAGCTGGAGTAGTCCTGGTGATTCACCAAGCAGCATTTCGCGAGCAGACCTACGGCGCAGAGGAAAGCCTGTTGGTATTTTCGGCCACTGTGGTTGGCGGCCTTGGTTCGCTGCTAGGAGCCGTACTGGGATCGGTGTTTCAACGAGGGTCGCAATGGCTCTTGCCGGCGCCTTGGTCAGTGCTGGCCACTGGAGTGGGTGTCTTGGTGGTGTTGCTCTCGGTACCCGATGGCTTAGGTGGCCTGGTGTTTAGAGTCCGAGACCGGGCGCTTTCATTTGCCGCTCGCAGAAACGGCTTACATGAATTGAACTTCAACCGTGACACTGACTCTGACTTGCAGCTAGAGGATCCACCTGCTGCAGCTTCGCCGGACCAGACAGACACAGACACAGGCAGAGATACTGACACCGATACTGATACCGATACTGATACCGACACAGACGTTGGGGTGGTGTCATGACAGACACCAAATCAACAACCGAGCGGATCACCTGGACTGATCTGAGTGAGTCGTCTCGCGGCGTATTCAATCCGGGTCACTGGTTGCAAGTCATGCGCGCTCCGGCCGCATCACTCAAACAACTTGTTGGCACGGGGCCAGTCTTTCCGCTGTTAATTCTTTTTGGGTTGAATGCCGCCGATGAACTCGACCGCACGGCATTTGGAATCCTGTTGCCGAATGTTCGGGACGCGTTCGGCATGTCGAACACAGGAATCCTCTCGCTGGTAGGACTAACTGCTCTGGGTGCGCTGCTGATGCAGATGCCGATTGCGATCGCTGCCGATCGTGGGAATCGTGTGGTCATTGCTCTGGTTGGCGCCGTGGTTTGGGCGGTGTTCTCGGTCATGACTGGTGCGTCTACTGCAATCTGGATGCTCATCGTTGCTCGCACTGGATCAGGAATTGGGCGGGCGGTGGTCGATCCCACGCACAATGCCTTGCTCTCGGATTATTACCCGGTGGATCGCAGACCCGGTGTCTTCTCCTTCCATCGTGCCGCCAATGTTTTGGGGCAGTTCATCGGCCCGATTTTGGCTGGTGTTCTAGCGGCTGCGTTCACCTGGCGAACACCCTTTTATGTGTTCGCGATTCCTACCCTGATTTTGGTCGTGCTGGGAACAAGGATGAAGGAGCCCATTCGGGGTGCTCAGGAGCGACGAGCCTCTGGTGCTTCGGAAGAGGTCATTCAGACTGAGGAGGCCGCCCCGAGTTTTGCAGAGGCTTGGCGCCTGCTGTGGAAGATCGATGTGCTGCGACGTATCTGGTACGCCGTGCCATTTCTGTCCGTTGCGATTATCGGGTTCGTCTCGCTTGCGAGCTTGATGTACGAAGAGGTCTACAACGTGGACACCCTGCATCGCGGCTACCTTGCCGCTTGCGTTGAGCCCTTCCAGTTTTTGGGATTGGCCGTTGGTGCAAAGTTGGGCACCCGACTATTCCTGCGTGACCCAGCGCTGATCTTTAAGTTTCTGCGCGGAATTGCCTTTACCTCTGCAGTTCTTGTGGCATGTTTCGCTCTGGCACCCACGCTCTGGTTGTCGATTCTGGCCAATATTTTGTTGACCTCTGTACTGGCGATTTTGATTCCCGGGCTGTTCTCGACCCTGTCCCTGGCCATCCCCGCTCGGGCGCGATCGGTCGGGTTCTCGGTTGCATCTTGGTGGGCAATTCCTGGCCTGCTAATTCTTCCACTGATCGGTTGGGTCAGCGATCACGTGGGGTTCCGCATAGGCATGCTGGTCCTGTCGCCAATCTTGTTAATTGGTGGGTTGATGATCGCCTCGGGTGCTCAGGTTGTGCGCCGCGATATCAACGACGTGTGGGCTGCTTCGGCGGCACGCTCCAAAGCCATGTTGGATAGGGCTGAGGGCCGCTCCAAGTTGCTCATCGTGCATGACTTGAACGTCTCATATGCGCAGTTGCAGGTCTTGTTCGACATCAACATTGAAGTCGATGAGGGTGAGATTGTTGCCCTGCTCGGCACGAATGGTGCTGGCAAATCGACGTTGTTGCGAGCAATTTCTGGTGTCACCGAAGCCAACTTTGGGGCTGTGATCTTTGATGGCCGGGACATCACCCATGCTCCGCCAAACGAGATCGCCGAGTTTGGAATTGCTCAGGTCCCCGGAGGGGCAGGCATTTTTGGCTCGATGACCGTGCGGGAAAACCTGCGTGCTGCGGGTTGGATGATTCGCAAGGATCGCCACAAGCACCAAGAGCGAGTGGCGGAGGTACTCGAGACCTTCCCAATTCTGGCCGAACGGATCGATGAGCCCGCTGCAGATCTGTCGGGCGGACAACAGCAGATGTTGGCCCTCGGCATGGCACTGTTGTCTCAACCAAGGCTGCTGCTCATTGATGAGCTCAGCCTGGGCCTTGCGCCAGCCGTGGTGTCGCAGCTCTGTACTCTGGTGCGTCGCATTGCTGCCGCTGGGACGACGGTGATTCTGGTCGAGCAGTCGCTCAACGTTGCACTGAGTATGGCAAGCACGGCCTACTTCATGGAGCGAGGCAGAATCCGCTTTTCTGGACCGGCGCATGAACTCGCCAACCGTCCAGACTTGTTGAGGGCCGTGTTCCTAGCGCAGAAGGATTCACCCCCGGCAGCCTCACCCGCCGCAGCCTCGATTGAGCCAGCATTGAACGAGCCAGCATTGAGTGAGGGAGCGGCCCAAGTTGCGCCTGCAGCTACAGCTTCCCCGGCTTTGCAACTTGTTGGAGTCACTCGTCGCTTTGGCGGAAATGCAGCTGTAGAAGATGTGTCGCTGAGTGTTGCACCCGGCGAGATAGTTGGCTTGATTGGCCAAAACGGTGCAGGCAAGACCACCTTGTTTGATCTGATCTGTGGGTATCAGCCGCTCAACGCTGGACGAATCTTCATTGATGGCGTTGACGTTGCATCCTCGCCACCATTCCGACGGGCACAAGGTGGCCTTGGGCGAACCTTCCAAGGTGGGCGACTCTTTCCCGGACTCACCGTGAGCGAGTCAGTTGCAGTTGCGCTGGAACGTTCACTCGATGTTCGTGACCCGCTCAACGCAGCGTTGTCGCTGCCTGCCTCGGTAGAGAGTGAGTATCGAACTGATCGACGAGTTGCAGCGTTGTTAGAACTGTTTGGATTATCGGCCTATGCCCAGAGCTTTACGAGAGAACTGTCCACGGGTACACGCCGGATAGTTGAGTTTGCATGCGCAGTGGCACACCAACCCTCGGTCCTGTTGCTCGATGAGCCAGCGGCCGGAGTAGCCCAGCGAGAAGTTGAGCAACTTGGTTTCCTGCTCCTAAAAATCCGAGCCGAGCTAGGCTGCGCGTTGGTTGTGATTGAGCATGACATGCCGTTGCTGAGTTCGATTTCTGACCGATTGATTGCACTAGAGCTTGGATCCTGTATTGCAGAGGGGGCTCCCGATCAGGTCTTGACGAACGAGCGAGTGATTTCTTCGTATTTGGGTGATGACCGTGCTGCGGTCGCCCGATCTGGCACAGCAGGGGATGCACCATGAAAGAAATGAACGACACAGATGATCGCCATGCCAAGTCGGCTTTGGCTAAGTACGGGCCACTCGGGGCTGTCTGCTTCGTGGTGGTTGCGATCATCTTGGGGCTCGTAGTGACTTCGCCCAAGAATGGTTCCGAGACCACAGCCACAACAGTCAAGTCCTCTCAGGCTGGTGGGGAACTTCCCGAGGGGGTCCTGCCTTGGGCGGTTGCCAAGGCCCAGGGTAAGACCGAAGAGATCGACTGGGGTGCCCGCTGCGACACAACCAAAGGTGTCCTTGCTCTGCCTGTTGTCCCAGCGCCATCCTGCTATGCCCCGTATGACGGCCCGAGCGGGGGAGTGAGTTCTACCGGAGTCACTGCTGACAGCATCAAGGTGGTGGTCTATCTGGCCCAAGAGAACGACCCGGTGCTCAGCTTTATTTATAGCCAGATCGGAAACACAGACACCCCTGACGGAACCTTCGAGACCTATGAGGGTTTCAATGAAATTCTTGGTACCTACTTTGAGACCTATGACCGCAAGGTTGAACTAGTCCGCTACAGCGCAACTGGTGCGGCGAGTGACCCGGTTGCAGCAACAAGCGATGCAGAGACCATTGCCAGAGATATTCAGCCGTTCGCAGTACTCGGTGGCCCGATTCTGACGGAGGCCTTTGCCGATACCCTCGCTGCGAACAAGGTGATGTGCATTTCATGCAGTCCCGGCCAAACCAACGACTGGTATGTAGAGCGCGCTCCCTACGTTTGGGACGTTCAAAAGAACGTCAATCAAGGTTCGATCATGACTGCCGAGTATGTAGGCAAGCATCTCGCCGCTGGCAACGCAGAGTTCGGAGGCCCGGCAGTAAAGGATCAAAAGCGCAAGCTTGGCCTGATCTACCTATCGTCTTCTGAGTCCTCCGAGGTCATTCGAAAAGAACTCGAAGCCACCCTAAAAGAGACCTACGGAGTGGAGTTTGCCGAGGTTGCGTCCTTCAAGTCTCCGGTTGGTATGGCGGGCGAGGCCCGTGAAATTTTGGCCCGTATGAAGGCCAGCGGCGTGACTACCGTCTTGTACAGCGGTGATCCGCTCGCTCCGCAGACGCTGACTCAGGTTGCAACCGAACAGGATTATTTCCCCGAATGGGTCATCTCTGGTTCGGCCCTTGTCGACACCACAATCTTTGCTCGCACCTATGACCAAGCTCAGTGGGCACATGCCTTTGGACCCTCAAACCTGTTTGCACGGGTTTCGGCAAAGGTGGCCGGCGCCGCTTATTTGTACAACTGGTTCTACGGGGTGCCTGCCCCAGCAAGAACCTCTGCTCCGCTGATCTTGCCTAACTTGCAGTTCTTGTACGCAGTGCTGCAAGGCATCGGCACGGACCTCTCACCGCAGACCTTTGAAAAGACGGTCTTTGCAGCCGAGATCATTCCGGGCACGGTGCTGAGCCCGCAGCTTTCATGGGGGAGTCGTGGCATCTGGCCCAGCGTGGATTATGCCGGTGTGGATGATCAGACCGAGGTGTGGTGGGATGCAACTGCAGAGGGCCTTGATGAGTCCGGAAAGCAGGGGACTGGCATGTGGGCCTATGTCGACGGGGGCGTTCGTTATCTTCCCGGTGAATGGCCGAAGTCCACAAAGAAACTCTTTGATCCCAAGAGTGCAGTGACTCTGTATACAGAGGCACCCGAGGGGATCACCATTCCCGATTACCAACCGTTGCCGCCGGCTTAGAAGGGACTTGTTCTTAACCAGTGATCGCAGATGGCGCTGTCTTGGTGTCCGCATTGACACTTATTTACATTGAAAACTATTTA
>JBAXCX010000035.1:0-23329 GCA_037141255.1 Actinomycetes bacterium
GTTTGTTACTCGCTAGGGATCGCACCACCGAGACCACCATCCGCCGAGTTGGAGTTGATGGTCGTGAGTCGGGCGAACAACCCGTCGGTGACGCCGTGCGTGAGGTGGCCTAATGGGACTTGTTGCTGATGTCCAAGCTGATGGCCTTGCAGGCCTCGAGCACAACTTTCTAACGGGTCGCGTCGAGGACCTGATTCGTTGGGCGCGTTCACACAGTTCTTGGCCAGCCACCTTTGGGTTGGCCTGCTGCGCCATCGAGATGATGGCCACAGGTGGTCCGCACTACGACTTGGCTCGATTTGGCATGGAAGTCTTTCGGGCTTCCCCTCGCCAAGCCGACATCATGATCGTGGCTGGCCGTGTCTCTCAGAAAATGGCTCCCGTGCTTCGGCAGATTTATGACCAGATGATGGAACCGAAGTGGGTGATCTCTATGGGAGTGTGCGCTTCATCGGGAGGCATGTTTAATAACTATGCGCTCGTGCAGGGTGTAGACACCATCGTACCGGTCGATGTCTATGCCCCGGGATGCCCGCCCGGCCCAGAGACGTTGTTGCAGGCCATCGTCACGCTGCATGAGTTGATTGAAACCGGAGAGATCATGCGTCGCCGCCAAGTGACTGGCGCCGGTGCTGGTGTTCATCTCGATCCCGCTCAACAGTCAACCTCCTCGCCGTTGACTATCGGCACGCGGTGATGTCAGAGGCCGACGCCCCAGCAACCGATGAAGCCGCATCCGCAGAGGAGTCTGCAGATGCGGAACTCGTTGAGGCCCTGCAGCAGCCGGAACTTCTGCACGGAGTTCCGGTCAGTTATTCGCGTGGGCAAGTGGTGTTGCATCCCTCACGAGCTGAGTATGTAGCGCTGGTGAGCTCACTGCGCGAGTTGGGCTACTGGATGTGCGTCGACCTGTGCGGAGTTGACTACTTGGGCTATTCCTCGCAGCGGAATCTTCCAGATGGCATCTCCGCTGAGCGCTTCGAGGTTGTCGTGGGCTTGTTGAATCACACGGAGCGCAGCCGGATCAGACTGCGCGTACAGGTCCCCGAGAAGGATGCGCAACTGTCCACCCTGTTTCCCCTTCACCCATCAACAGAGAATCCCGAGCGTGAAGTGTTCGATATGTTCGGCATCCGCTTTGAAGGCCACCCCGATATGACTCGCATTCTGATGCCCGACGAATGGGTCGGCCACCCACTACGCAAAGATTACGAACTCGGCAGAATCCCCGTTCAGTTCAAAGGTGCGTCGACCGCGCGATGACAACTACTGATCTGAACACTCTGAACTCTGCTCTCGCTAGCCTCACCGCTGATGGGTCAGTCCTGCGGCTCTCCGAGACCGAAGCCGAGCAAAAATCCGGCTACCAAGCACCCACCGAAGAGGGCCTTGGCGAGCGGATGATCATGAATATGGGTCCGCAGCACCCCTCCACGCACGGCGTGCTTCGCCTTGTTCTTGAGATGGATGGTGAGACCATCACGCGCTCAAAACCCGTGATTGGTTACTTGCATACCGGCATGGAAAAGACCGGCGAGGATCTCACTTATCTGCAGGGGGCAACGAACGTCACGCGGATGGATTATGCCGCTCCGCTGTTCAACGAGTTGGTCTTCTCGCTTGCAGTAGAAGAGTTACTCGGGATTGAGATTCCCGATCGTGCTCAGTGGATTCGCATGCTCATGTCTGAACTCAACCGGATCAGCTCGCATTTGTTGTTCATGGCCACGAACGGCATGGATCTTGGTGCTGTTGGCATGATGCTGTACGGATGGCGTGAACGCGAAGAAGTGCTGCGCTTCTTCGAGGCCGTCACGGGGCTGCGCATGAATCACAACTACATCCGGCCCGGCGGAGTAGCAGCAGATCTTCCTGGCGGCTGGGACGAAGAACTTTCTGGGATTCTTGACATCATCCCGGATCGACTTGCTGAGTTTGATCTACTCATGACTGGGCAGCCGATCTGGCGTGATCGTCTGCAAGGTGTAGGTGTCATTACAGCCGAAGAGGCACTCTCGCTCGGAGCTACTGGTCCGATTCTGCGCTCCACGGGCTCTGCCTGGGACCTTCGTCGCGATCAGCCCTACCTCAAGTACGACCAAGTTGAGTTTGATGTCATCGTCGGATCGTTCGGCGACTGCTTTGATCGCTACGCAATCCGGCTCCAAGAGATTCGTGAGTCCATTCGTATCGTCCGCCAAATCATCGATCAGATGCCCGAGGGTGATTACCGCAGCCAAGACAAAAAGGTCACTCCGCCACCGCGAGCTCGTATTGACGAGTCAATGGAGGCGCTCATTCACCACTTCAAGATCTTCACCGAGGGATTCAAAGTTCCCGAGGGAGAGGTGTATGTCGCTGTTGAGAGTCCTCGAGGTGAATTGGGTTGCTATATCGTCTCGGACGGTTCCTCGAAGCCGTTCCGTATGCACATTCGTGGACCGAGTTTTGTAAACCTTCAGACTCTTCCCCACCTCATGAAAGACTCCTTCCTTGCCGATACGGTGGCCATTATCTCCTCGGTTGACCCCATCATGGGTGAGATAGATCGATGACTCGTTTTTCGCCTGCCAATCTAAGACTGGCCCAAGAAATCATCCGCCGCTATCCCGTCGCTAAGTCGGCAACCATCCCGCTCTGCCATCTTGCCCAAGAACAAGATGGGTACCTAGCCGATGACTCAATGGCGCAGATTGCAGAGTTAGTGGGGTGTTCCTCTGCCGAGGTACTTGGCACAGCAAGCTTCTACGAGATGTTCAAGATGCATTCCGTTGGCAAGTTCTGCTTGGGCGTATGCACCAATATTTCCTGTCAGCTACTTGGCGGGGAGGAATTGCTCGAGCATGCGGAGCAAACCCTTGGGATTCGAACCGGCGGAACCACCAAGGACGGCTTGTTCACGCTTGAAGATGTGGAATGCATCGCGGCCTGCACCGAAGCCCCGGCAGTGCAGGTCAACTACCGCTATTTCCATCGCCTCACCCCACAGGACCTCGACCAACTGATCGAGGAGCTTCGAAGCGGGGCACTTGATGATGTTGTTCCAGCGCACGGAACGCTTGGCAAAGTTCGCCAAGATCTGGGCGAGGATCGAATTGCGAATATCACTCCGCCCGAGGATCAGACAGAGCCAGTCTGGTTGCGGCGTCATCGTGAACTTGCCGAAGCAGCCGCTGCGGCAGATGCAGGTACTCCTAGTGCAGTAGGGAATGACTCATGATCGGGACCGTGACACCTGCGAGCAAAATGGCCGAAGGAGTACCAGCAGTTGTCTCTTCGCGGTTCGGAGTTCCAGATGGCCATACTCTGGCCGGCTACACCTCTTCGGGTAGTTACAAAGGCTACGAGGCAATTCGCCAAGTCCTCGAGATGAGTCCTGCGCAGGTGGGTTCGGTGGTCAAAGACGCAACCGTGCTCGGCCGCGGTGGGGCTGGTTTCCCAGCTGGGGTTAAGTGGGGGTTTTGCCCGCCCGGTGTGTGGCCTCGCTACATCGTCGTCAACGGCGATGAGTCCGAACCGGGTACCTATAAAGATCGCCTGCTGATGGAGCGCGATCCACATCAACTCATTGAAGGTTGCCTCATCGCTGCGTATGCCATCGGTGCCGCACAAGTCTTTTTGTATGCCCGGGGGGAAATGCCCCATGCGCAAGAACGCTTAGCGGCGGCGCTCAATGAGGCATACGCAGCAGGCCTGATTGGCAAGAACATTCTTGGCACCGACTTCAGCGTCGACATCGTTTTGCACTGGGGTGCGGGGGCCTACATCGTGGGTGAAGAGACTGCGCTAATTGAGTCACTCGAAGGTAATCGCGGCATGCCGCGACTCAAGCCACCCTTCTTCCCAGCGGCCAAAGGTCTGTACATGGCCCCCACCATCGTGAACAACGTCGAGACCTTGGCGAATCTTCCTTGGTTATTCAACCATGGGGTTGAGCAGTACCGCTCGGTGGGTACCGAGGCAAGTCCCGGAACCCGCCTGATTGCCTTGTCGGGGCATGTCAACAATCCCGGAATCTTCGAGGTCCCCCAAGGAACGACTACCTTCCGAGATTTGTTCGAAAGTGAGATCTACGGGAACGGAATCCGCACTGGCCATGAATTGAAAATGTTCATTCCTGGTGGCGCCTCTGCACCTTGGTTCTTCCCCGAGCAGATTGACTTGCCACTTGAGGGCCGCCTCATTGGTGGCCAAGGATCCATGCTCGGATCGGGTGCAGTGGTGGTTATGGACGAGACTACGGACGCCGTGCGTGCTGCGCTGCGACTCGTCAGATTCTTCGCTCGTGAGTCTTGCGGTAAGTGCACTCCCTGCCGTGAAGGCACCACCTGGGAAGAAAAGATTTTGCAGCGCATTCTCGATGGCCACGGCCGCCCGAGCGATATTGACCTTCTGCTAGATGTTGCAGACAACATCTCTCCAGGGCCGTACCCAGTGGCTGCTGATCCGAGCAATGACCTTGAAGCAATTCCATTCCCGCCCAGGCAGACCACGATCTGCCCGCTTGGACCTTCTTCAGTTGCGCCAATCACCTCTGCTATCCGCAGGTTCCGTCATGAATTTGAGGCAAAGATTGTGCAGCGAGATCTGATCTCGGTCAGTTCAGAGCCGTTCGCAGAAATGCCAGAGCATTCAAGTTTGTCGCATGAAACAGCGGGCCATGTCTGAAAGGCCCCGCAAGATTGAAATCACTGATCCCGTCACCATCACTGTTGACGGCCGTGAGGTCACGGCTCAGAACGGCGAACTCCTGATCGACGCATGCGAGCGTAACGATGCCTACATTCCCAGGTTCTGTTATCACCCCCGCATGAACCCTGTGGGCATGTGCCGCATGTGCTTAGTCGAGGTTGATACTGGGCGGGGGCCTGCTCTGCAACCCAGTTGCATGATTCCCGTTGCCGCCGAGATGGTGGTGGACACCAAAAATGATCAGGTCTCCAAGGCCCAAGACGGAATCCTTGAGTTTTTGCTTGCCAATCACCCCCTTGATTGCCCTGTTTGCGATAAGGGCGGCGAATGTCCGCTTCAGGACCAGACCATGGCCTATGGGCCAGGTGAGTCACGTTGGGTTGAAGAGAAACGCCATTACGAGAAGCCGATTGCCATCTCCGAAACGGTCTACCTTGACCGCGAGCGGTGCATCCTGTGTGACCGCTGCACCCGCTTTGCCAAGGATGTAGCGGGCGATCCGCTCATTCACTTTATTGATCGCGGCGCAGACACCGAGATTGCCACCTTCCCGGATGAGCCCTTTAGCTCGTACTTCTCTGGCAATACCGTGCAGATCTGCCCGGTGGGCGCGCTCACCGCAAAGCCGTATCGATTCCGCGCCCGGCCATGGGATTTAGAAGAGGTCGAGTCCACCTGCACCGGTTGCTCGGTGGGCTGCCGGATCACAGTGCAGTCCAGTCGCAATCAGGTGTTGCGCTTTCAGGGAGTCGATTCCGACCCGGTGAACTGGTCCTGGCTATGCGATAAGGGGCGCTTTGGTTTTGAGGGCGTCAATTCGCAGGAACGACTCAGTGAACCACTCATGCGCGGCACCGATGGAACACTTGCTTCTGCTCGCTGGAGCGACGCGCTCAGCGCTGCAGCGGCAGCGATTTCTGCCGCCGACCCGAGCGCCGTGGCGGTCATCGGTGGAGCGCAACTCACAAACGAGTCGCAATACGCGTGGGCAAAGTTGGCCAAGGGAATCATCGGTACCGACCATGTTGACGCTCAGCTTGGAGACGGCCTGCCGGCCGATCTGGTGTTGGGCCTCCCCGGGGCGACCATCGATCAGGTCTGCGCACCTGGTTCAACCGTGCTCTATATCGGCCCAGATCCCAAAGAAGAACTGCCCGTTCTGTACATCCGGCTAAAGCATGCTGCTGACGAAGATGGTGTGCGAATCATTGAACTCAGTCCGGCGCGATCTGGGCTCTCACCTTATGCGGCAGCCTCGCTTCAGTATCGGCCGGCTGACCTACCCAAGCTTGTTGACGCACTCCTGAGCGGAGAGCTACCCGAGGCTGGGCTTGCCGGGGTCGATGCAGAGGTTTTTGCCCTCGCAGCCGAAACCCTTCGTGCAGCTGAACAGAACCTGCAGGTGGTGATTGGCCGAGCAAACCTGGCTGAATCTGCTGAGTGCATCGCTGCCGCTGCGGGAGCACTGCGAGCCGCAGTTCCCGGCGCAAAGTTTTTGTCGGCGCTTCGCCGGGCAAATGTTCGTGGGGCGCTCGAGGCTGGGCTGTCACCGGGAATGCTTCCGGGTCGGACCAGCTTGGCTGACGAGGATCAGACTTGGACCAACCTCTGGGGATCCGTGCCGGAGGCTGAAGGCATGAATACAACGCAGATTCTTCAGGCTGCAGCCGCAAGTAAGATTGACGTTCTTATTCTGCTGGGGGCAGATCCCCTTGCCGATTTCGCTGACCGCACCCTCGCACGCCGGGGCATAGATGGTGCTCGCAAGGTCATCTCACTCGATCGCTTCCTGACGGCATCTACTCGTCAGGCGGACTTGGTGTTCCCCGTGGCTGGTTTCGCTGAGTGTGACGGCACCCACACCAACCTTGAAGGTCGCGTCAGCACCTTGAATCAAAAGGTGACGGCTCCGGGAACAGCGCGCACTGATTGGATGGTCGCCGCGGAACTTGCCGCACTTCTTGGCAAAGATTTGGGTGTTGAGCGTGACGCCGATGAGCTTTGGGATGAGTTCACCGCTCACTCGGAGGTGCACGCCGGAGTGAGCAGCGCAGCGTTGGCCGATCCTGCCGCTGCGGATGGCCTACTTCTTCGTCTGAGCGCAGCACCGTTTGTTACTCCAGTTGCGCCCCATGTGTCTCCGCAAAGTGCGTACTCCTTGCGCCTCATCGTCAATCGCACGCTCTATGACCAAGGTACAGAGATTCATCACTCTGACTCTTCCGCTGGCCTTGCCCCTGAGGCAACCGTTCGCCTCAGTCCTACTGACGCGGCGCCGCTCGGGGTCAGCTCGGGCACCAAGGTCACCATCAGTTCCCCGCATGGATCCATCAGCGCAGGAGCCGTTGTTGATGCTGGAGTTCCCAAGGGCTCAGCGCTAGTGCGTCACAACTTGGACGGAGCCGACCCTGGCTTGCTCATCGATATCTCTGATGTGGTCTGCGAAATCCGGGTCGAGGTGATCTGAGATGACTCCGATTCTTCATGACAGCCTGCTCGCTGGGATTCTTGCTACTGACCCACTGCTGAGTGGTGAGGTCGGCCTGACCACGCTGCTGGTGGTGCTCATCAAAGTAGTAGTGGCCTTTGTTGGCCTGCTCCTCTCGGTCATTTTGATGGTCTGGTTTGAGCGCAAAGTGATCGCAGATATGCAGAACCGGTTCGGGCCGAACCGTGCCGGACCGTTCGGTTTGTTCCAGACCATTGCCGATGGCATGAAGTTGATCTTCAAAGAGGATCTCATGCCAGAGCGCGCCGACAGATTTGTCTTCAAACTGGCGCCGTTCTTGTCGCTGGTGCCCGCATTCTTAATCTTCGCAATTGTCCCGATCGCGGGAAGCTTCAATGACGGCCTAGATGGCGTGGTCACCATCTTGGGCCAGCAGACTTTTATGCAGGTTGCTGATCCTCAAATCGGCATCCTTTTGTTCCTCGCAATGTCGTCACTAGCGGTGTACGGAATCATGCTGGCGGGTTGGGCATCGGGCTCGAAGTACCCCTTGCTGGGTTCGGTGCGAGCTACTGCGCAGATGGTCTCCTACGAAGCAGCACTCGGCCTAGCACTCGCCTCGGTGTTGCTGATTGCTGGTTCGCTTTCCACCAACCAAATCGTCAATGGTCAAGCTGGCTTCCGGTGGAACGTCTGGATGACTGGCCTCGTGCCGTTCGTGATCTTCACCATTGCTGCGACTGCAGAACTGAATCGCCCGCCCTTCGACTTAGTCGAGGCGGAGCAGGAACTCGTGGGTGGGTTTCATACGGAGTACTCCTCATTCCGCTTCGCCATGTTCTTTCTGGCTGAGTTCCTCAACACCGTGACCATGTCGGCCATTATCGTGACCTTGTTCTTTGGCGGCCCATCGGGGCCCACCTTTGGACTCACGAACTGGGTCGGCGTCTACGTTCTGCCGTTCCTCTGGTTCTTTTCAAAACTGCTTGTGTTCTTGTCCATGTTTGTTCTGTTCCGTGCCACTCTGCCCCGATTCCGCTACGACCAAGTCATGGATTTGGGTTGGAAGCTGCTCATCCCCGCTTCGCTCGGCTGGTTCTTGTTGCTCGTAGCAGTCAGAGTCGCTAGTGATCAAGGTTGGAACCTGCCCGCTACGGCTCTTGCCGCAGTTGCTGGTCTTTTGGCCGGTGGGTTCTTGTTGGTACTGTCCATTCGGGCTTCGGCTGCGAAACGCGCAGCACTCTCGCTGCCAGGAGAAGGATCCTGATGGGCTACCTAAACGGCTTCGGCGTAGTCATCAAAAAGTGGATTGGCGTGAAGTCAGACACCGGCGCCCGCATCACCACGCAGTACCCCGAAGAGACTCGTCCAAAGCCAGAACGCTTTCACGGTCGTCATGTGCTGAACCGCTATGAGGACGGCATGGAGAAGTGCATCGGGTGCGAACTCTGCGCCGGTGTCTGCCCTGCGAAGTGCATCTATGTGCGAGGCCAAGACAACGATCCACAAGATCCCACCTCACCCGGAGAGCGGTTCGGATTTGTCTACGAGATCAATTACTTGCGCTGCATTCACTGTGACTTGTGCGTTGAGGCTTGCCCGACCGAAGCAATCACCGAAACCAAACTCTTTGAGTTCGCGTTCACGAATCGTGCAGACGCCATCTATACCAAGGACGAACTCCTAGTCGATGATGCTGGTCACCCGCAGCAACTCCCTTGGGAGAACTGGTCGGGCGGATTCGACCCAGCGCGAGATAGCTCCGGCTGGATGCGGGCTACCTCGCCGAGTGGCGACGCAGACTTTGTGGGAATCGTTGCCTGGGCTGGCGAGCTTGGCTACGGGGTGCGGCCACCGCAGCGGGCAACGATCGAAGAGGAGTCTGGCCCCGTTCCTTCTGGCGCAGATCACGGCCACGGTCACGAAGAGGCCGAGCACCCCGAGGATCACGGTCAGCACGGAGATGCCGATCACGAGGATCCGGACTCCGAGCAGAACAACCTTGTGGAGGTTGAGCCTCCGGTTGTTGCAGCGGTAGTTGTTGAGCCAGTTGTTGCTGAAGCTCCAACAGAGCAGGAACCACTGCCTGAGCCGAAAACCCGTGGCCACTTCGACGCAACTTCCGAGGAAGTTCCCAAGAAGGGGAGGTTCCGCAAATGAGAGTTGAAATGTTTACCTTTCTTCTCACGGCAGCAATCTGCTTGGGCGGATCACTGGGCGTCGTGCTGTTGCGTAATCCCGTTCATAACGCACTGAGTTTGGTAGCAACCTTGTTTGGTGTCGCAGTGCTCTTCATTCAGCAGGGTGCGTATTTCTTGGCAGCGATTCAGGTGATTGTCTACGCCGGGGCCATCGTGATTCTGTTCTTGTTTGTGATTATGTTGCTCGGGGTTGATCGGGCCGAAGGGTTCGACCGCGAGCCAATCCTGGGCCAGCGTCCTGCAGCAGTTGCCGCTGGGGTTGCCATTTTGGGCTTGAGTTTGACCGCGTTGTTGTCCGTTGGTGCTCGAGTCACGGGGCAAGCTTCTACCCTTGCTGCGATTGATGGCACCGAGCCAAACATCAACGCACTCGCAAAGGTCCTGTTTACCGATTACGTCTTTGCCTTTGAGATCACCTCGGTACTCCTCACGGTGGCCGTTGTTGGAGCCGTTGTTCTGTCTCGCAAAGCAGGCCCAGCGATTGACCTCGCTGAGTTCCCAGATGGAACTACTGCAGCTTTGATGCAAGCCAAACACGAGGCTGCCTTCGAGGAGCTTGAATCGGAACCTGAAGCAGAGGCCGCGCTCAACACCGAAGATGAAACCCCCGAGGGTGAAGCTGAGATCACAGAGGAGGCTCTCCGCTGATGCTGGCATTGAATGAAACCTGGTACTTAGTGCTTGCAGCGATGATCTTTACCATCGGTGCGGTGGGCCTCCTGACCCGCAAGAATCCGCTGGTCATGTTCATGTGTGTTGAGTTGATGCTCAATGCAGTGAATCTGACTTTTGTCACCTTCTCGAAAGCCTTAGATGACATTGCTGGCCAAGCGATCGTATTTTTTGTGATGGTGGTGGCCGCAGCCGAGGTTGTGGTTGGGCTTGGGATCATTGTGGCCATCATGCGAAGGCGCCAGGGCGCCGATGCCGACGACATTTCTTTGATGAGGGGTTGAGCCGATGAATCTGATCTGGCTGATCCCATGTTTGCCCCTGCTTGGGTTTTTCGTCCTGCTCTTGGCAGGTAGAAAGCTTGGCGACCCGGGCGCCGGTTGGTGGGCAACCGGGGTAGTTGCTGCGAGTTTCCTAGTTGTAGTCAAGGTGTTCTTTGACCTGCTCGCTTTGCCCGCTGAAGATCGCTCCCTGACGCAGACTCTGTTCACTTGGATCCCCTCGGGAAGCTTCAAAGTCAGTATTGGATTTCTGGCAGACCCGCTCAGCATCTTGATGTGTCTGTTCATTACGGGAATCGGCGCACTGATTCACCTGTATTCGATTGGCTACATGAAGGGGGACGAGAAGTTCTCCAAGTTCTTCCTGTACCTCAACTTGTTCTTGGCCTCCATGCTGTTGCTCGTGCTAGGAGACAACTTGCTGCTTACTTTCCTTGGCTGGGAAGGGGTTGGAACTTGCTCGTATCTGCTGATCTCGTTCTGGCATACCGACCCTGCAAATGCCTCGGCCGGTAAGAAGGCCTTTGTTACCAACCGGATTGGTGACTTTGGGTTCATGCTGGGCACCTTCTTGGTGTGGGTCACCGTGGGTTCAATCAACTATGCAGACATCCGACCGGCAGCACCAATGATTGCTGCCGGAACTGCTACCGCAATTGCACTGCTCTTCTTTCTTGGAGCAGTTGGTAAGTCGGCACAGTTGCCGCTGTCAGTCTGGCTACCCGACGCCATGGCAGGACCAACTCCCGTCTCTGCACTCATCCACGCAGCCACCATGGTGACTGCTGGCGTCTACCTGATTACTCGACTGAATCCCATCATGGCCCAGGCCGGATGGGCCAATGATGTGATTGCTTGGACGGGTGCCATTACGGCCCTCGTCGCAGCATCGATTGCAATCGCGCAGACCGATATCAAAAAAGTTCTGGCTTACTCCACCGTCTCGCAACTTGGCTACATGTTCTTGGCCGTGGGAACGCAGAACTATGTGGCCGGAATCTTCCATATGGTGACCCACGCCTTCTTCAAGGCGCTGCTGTTCTTGGGTTCGGGCTCGGTCATCATGGCAATGTCTCATGAGCAAGATATGCGCAAGTTTGGAAACTTGCGCAAATACCTGCCCGTTACTTTTGCCACCTTTATGATCGGCTGGTTGGCAATTTCGGGAATCCCGCCGCTAGCGGGATTCTGGTCGAAGGACGAGGTGCTTGCTGGGGCATTCAACTCAGGCCCTGCCGGCCCTGTGCTCTGGTTCATTGGCCTGCTTGTGGCTCTGATGACGGCTTTCTACATGACCCGCGTGGTCATCATGACCTTCTTTGGAAGCGAAAAATGGCGGCTCACTGACGCCCCTCATGAAGCAGTCGAGTCCGCCGATGTTGAGACATCAGAGCTTGTTACTGCCACGGTTGCTGTAGCCGCACATGTGGATGGTCACGATGATCACCATGGTCTGAGTCCAGACCACACCCCGCAGGAATCGCATTGGACGATGACTGCACCACTGGTCATTCTTGCAGCGCTGTCCATCTTTGGCGGGGCGATCAACCTGCCGTTTGGCTCTGATTTCAAACACCTTGAACGGTGGCTTGAGCCCACGCTCGTTTTCCAACACGAACTTCCACCCGTGCCGGTATTGGTGCTGTTGGCCTTTGCTGCAATCGCCGTTGCCTGTCTCGGAATCTTTATGGCCTACTGGGTATACAGCAAACACAAGATTGCAGCCGAGAAAATTGAGCGGCCAGTGTTGGCGCATGCTTGGTACATCGATGAGACCTACGCAAAGGTTGCTGGTGGCCCAGGTGAAGCCGGCTTCCAAGGCGTTGCAGACTTTGATGGAACAGTGGTGGACGGCGCAGTAAATGGGGTGGGCGTCGGTGTGCTTGCTCTTGGCAATCGCCTGCGGCCCGTACAGTCCGGACTTGTGCGCAGCTATGCGCTCGGCATCAGCATCGGCGGGGCACTCCTGCTCGCCTTCATTGTCACGAGGATGAACCTGTGATTGGAACCCTCGTCCACCCATCCACGCTCTTGCTGGCCTCCGAGGTTGCAGAGGAAGCCGCAAACGCGTCTAATTTCCCGATGGTTCCGGCGCTCATTCTGACACCGCTACTTGGTGCTGCGATCATTGCCCTGATCCCTCGATCGCGCTCGGATTTGTATAAGCAGGTAGCGGTGATCACGAGCGTCATGACGGGCGCACTGTCGATTGCCATGCTGATTGCTTTCAAGACTGGTGAGTCTGGCTATCAGTTCGTGATTGACCAGCCCTGGATTAGCGATCTTGGAATCTCGCTGCACTTCGGCGTTGATGGCATCTCGCTCTTCCTTATGGTGCTGACCGGCGTGATCTTCCCGATTGCACTACTCGGGGCAAAAGTAGATCACGACCCTAAGCCGTATTACGGGTGGCTCATGGTGCTCATGGCGGCATCCATGGGCGTGTTCAGTTCTTTGGATTTGGTGCTGTTCTTTGCCTTCTTCGAGTTGGTACTCGTACCGATGTATTTCTTGATCGGATTATGGGGACACGGCAATCGTGTCTATGCGGCCACCAAGTTCTTCTTGTACACAATGCTGGGATCGGCGTTCATGTTGGTGGGCTTGGTCTCGCTCGCCGTCCTAAACGCTCGAGCGATGGGTGGGCCGATCACCTTCGACCTAGTAGAGATTGCCAAGAATCAAGCAATATCGGTGACCGCCGGACGCTGGATTTTCTGTGCCTTCGCCGTTGCCTTTGCCGTCAAAGTTCCGCTCTTCCCACTTCATACTTGGTTGCCAGATGCACATACCGAGGCACCCACTGCGGGTTCGGTGATCCTCGCTGCAGTGATGCTCAAGCTGGGCACCTATGGCTTCATCCGTTTTGGTCTTGACTTGTTCCCCGAGGCCTCACATTGGGCAGCGCCCGTAATGATGACCCTCGGTGTGATCGGCATCATCTACGGAGCGATCTGCGCAACCATGCAGAAAGATCTGAAGCGGCTCGTTGCCTATTCCTCCATTGCGCATCTTGGATTTATCGTGCTTGGCGTATTTGCGTTCTCGGTGCAGGGCCTTGAGGGCAGCATCTTGATCATGGTGAATCACGGCATCTCTACCGGGGCCCTGTTCCTGCTCGTGGGTTGGATTTACGAGCGTAGACACACTCGCAAGATTGCAGAGCTGTCCGGACTGCAAAAGGTGGCACCAATTTTTGCCGGGGTGTTCACCCTGGTGATGTTGTCAAGCATCGGGGTTCCTGGCCTGAACGGATTCCCGGGCGAGTTCTTAGTTCTCCTTGGTTCGTTTGCGAGCGCCCGCTGGTGGGGAGTTGTGGCAGTCAGCGGTGTGATTCTGGCTGCGCTGTACCTGCTGTGGGCGTATCAGCGCGTGTTCCACGGTCCCGTTACCGAGCCGAATAAGCGCTTCCGAGACCTACGCCTGACGGAGGGGCTTGTGATTGCGCCACTGCTGGTTCTGATCGTGTTCCTTGGTCTGTACCCCAAACCCATGTTGGACCGGATTGAGCCTTCTGTGCAGCGACTCTTGGTACATGTTGACCTCGAGGTAAAAGGATTCGACCTTCCCAAGACTGCGTTCATCGCACCAGCATCGCCAGAAGGTGTTGCGAACGCTGCAGAGGCGAAACTCGAAAGCTCTGGTTCGGGCAATACTGATTCGGGCAATACAGGTTCGAGTAACTCAGGTTCGAGCAGCACTGGGGGCAAGCCCTGATGATTGCTTTCTTGACTCAGAACGAACCCGTCAACTCGCTCGTTTCTGCCGCGCCAGCGGGAACCCCAGAGATTATCTGGTCGGCGATTGCACCGAATTTAATTCTGATGCTCGGCGGAGTGCTGCTCCTCACGGTGGTTTCACTCCTTCGAGGCAAAGCGCCATCTTGGTTCCCGGCCGCTTGGACCGTAGTGACTGCCTCGCTTGCACTTGTTGCGCTCTTTCCGCTCTGGGCGCGGGTGCAAGATGAGGGTGCGCAAACTGTCATGGCTGGAGCGGTCGGCCTTGACGGATTCTCGTTGTTCATCACGGGCATTATCTGCCTCTCAGTGATTATGGGCGCACTGCTACTCGAGGGCTACGTGCGAAGAGAGGGCCTAGAGGGAGCAGAGTGGTACGTGTTGTTGTTGCTCTCGGCAGCAGGCGGCGTCACGATGGCTTCGGCTAATGACCTGATCGTGATGTTTATCGGACTCGAAATTCTCTCCGTTGCTGCCTATGTGCTCACCGCGATGCATTCCAAGCGCATCTCCTCTCAGGAGGCGGGTCTGAAATACTTCGTCCTCGGTGCATTCGCGAGTGCTTTCTTGCTGTACGGAATTGCGCTTACCTACGGCGCCACTGGCTCGACGAACCTCATTCGCATTCAGCGTTTCCTCTCCGACACCGTCATTACGCAGAATGGATTGCTGCTCGCAGGCTTTGCATTCATGCTGGTTGGATTCGGGTTCAAAGTTGGTGCAGCGCCTTTCCATACTTGGGCACCAGATGTGTACCAAGGTGCACCCTCTCCCATCACCGGATACATGGCATCGGGAATCAAGGCGGCTGGTTTTGCTGGGCTGCTTCGAGTCTTTGTCGTCACCTTTGGACCAACCTACGGGCCCGATTGGCGCCCGATGGTCTATGCGCTTGCAGTGTTGAGCTTGGTGGTCGGGTCGTTCATGGCCATTGTGCAGACGAACGTCAAGCGAATGCTCGCCTACTCATCTATTAGCCACGCTGGCTTCATTCTGGTAGCGGTTGAGGCCTCATCTACTCAGGGAACCTCTGCGGCTTTGTTCTACTTGCTTGCTTATACCTTCATGGTCACGGGTAGCTTTGCAATCGTTACCATCATGGGTCGCACGGGTGATGGCACGCATGCGCTTGACGACTATCGCGGCCTTGGTCGGGCTCGGCCAGGTTTGGCACTGATCTTTACCGTCTTCTTGTTGGCCCAAGCCGGGGTTCCCTTCACTGCAGGGTTCCTGTCGAAGTTCTACGTCATCAATTCCGTGGTGGCCCAAGGGCAGTATGGGTTGGCAGTCATTGCCATGGTCTCAGCCGTTGTGGCGGCGTTTTTGTATCTGCGGGTAGTCGTTGCGATGTACTTCTCTGAAGATGCCGCAGCCGAACTCATGGAATCCAGAATCAAGATTCCTGTCGGGGCTTCTCTTGCTCTGGTGATCGCCATCGTTGGCACCCTCTGGTTGGGAATCGTGCCGGGGGCAGTGACCAGCGTTGCCAACGATGCAGTGGCACAACTCGTCGCGTTCACAAACTGAGATTGGCGCCTTGCAGCCTTTGGGCGGAGACCTTGAGATGCGCTGCTGTGACTCGAGTCCCGGTGCGGATGGTTTTGGCGGCGGTGTAGCCTGACGGAGTACGAAGGCTAGGTTTCGTGAGCGATATCCCGAATAAAGATCAAAGTTCGAAAAGCGCAAATAAGTCGCTCTCATTGTCCGAACTCACGCATGCAGACTTTGGCTTGGCCGAGGAGGATCCTCACTGGGAGGCCGCTTGGGAGGCCTATACGTCAGGTGAAGAGGCCGGTGAACCTAGAAACCTGGGTGAGCTGAGAGCCGTAGTCCAACTGCCGATGGGCCGAGTTGAACTGGCTGGCGCTTTTGATGAGGAGGTTCTCGCGGTCTTTGCTGACCTGATCACCCTTGACCCGACTCCGGATGATCTGAGGGAGGAGCAGTTCAGCGCTGTTCGCGATGAGATTCCGACCGCTCCCAGATTGACACTTCTGCCAGAGACACCACGGTCAGCGGAGTGGCGAATTCAGCGAGATGATCGGGGGATCGTTGCAAGCGGATCTGGGGTTGAGGAGTTGCAGACCACTCTGTGGGAGCAACTGCTGGCCCTATCCGTTGAACTGAATCCCGCCGCGATCCACTTGAGCGTGCCCTGTTTGGAACTGAATGGGCATGGTCTTGTTCTTGCTGGCGGCACGGATGCGCAGCGCAGTGAACTCACCGATGCGCTCCTTCGCTGCGGTGCGAGCTACGTGACCCGTGATGACCTTGTGGTGCAAGAAGGCACTCGTTGCGTGTTCGGAACGCCGAGCCCGTACCGCTTCAAGTCCAACACCGGCCTGCGGCACTGGCAAGCAGCGAGTTCGCAGGCGACGGTGGTTCCGCGCACCTCGGTCGGACTGATTCTGGTTCTTACTCATGAGGATGCAGGTGCCGAGCTTGCGTTGAGCACATTGAGCTTTTCTCGCACCACCATCGAGATTATGGCCCTGGTAGCCGGTTCCGGCAGCGGCACGGGCACGCTCCCTGCAACGGCGCTCGAGGTGGTTGCACACCTTGTTGCTGGAGCTTCCTGTCTGAGTGCTCGCCCTCCGCAAACAGAATCAGAGCGCGATGACCTGGTGCAGCAACTTCAGGATGCTCATCCGCCGGATCGCCGCAGACTTGCCGTGATGTATCGGCTGCCTCGGCAGGATTCTGTTCAACCGAAGCTAGGGGAACCACTACAGGCCGATGCGCTGATGGTGCGTTTCGACCAAGATGCGGTGTTACTTGAGTCCAAACGTGAACAGGAGGGCGCCGACACTCCTGAGCCCGCATTGGCGGTACTCTCGGCGCTTCAGGCAGATGAGCTTCTTGGTTATTTCATGCAGGCAGAAGCTCGCGGGCGGTCTGCAATCTGGCCCGCCCCGAATGCATTTGGGCTCACGGACTGTCCAACTGGTGCACCGGCGAAGGAACTCTGGAAAGAGTTCTCATTCTCAGAGACTAAGTCGATCAACGACATGCCCACCGGTGTTGCGGTTGAGTTGCTCAGTCGAGATCTCCTCACGGCGCCTCACGAGACCCGAGACAAAGTCCTTCACCGCCATGTTGTTGCCCAACGGCACGCTTCTGAGGTTGCGGGAGCGTTGATTTGGGTCCTTAGACTTGCTACCGAAGTGCAGGTCAAGCCCGTTGTGGTTGGCTCTTTGTTGCAAGTATGGGACGGCCGTCTCCCCGAGCATTTCATCGACCTGAATAAAATTGACCTGTTAGTTCGCAGAGATGACATCGACAAGCTCCTTGAGCGCCTGACAGCAGATGGTTTTCAGGCCGTTCCAAAGAAGCTCGGCAAAACAGCAATCGACCAGATGCCTGAGTTTCGACTGCACCACGCGGCGATCCCCGATATTGCCATCGACTTCCATTTCACCCTTGCTTCAGGCCCTTTCGAAGCGTTGGTTGACCCCGAGGAGTTTCATAACCGGGCGATTGCGTTTGCGGTGCGTGAACAGTGGGTGTTCGGCCTGCATCCCGAACATCGGTTTATTACCGCATGCGTTGAGGCCTGCGCGGGGCGCAGTGCCGGAGGGAGCATCGCTCAGCTACGAGAAGTGGTCATGACCGCGCCAAGTTCGGAAGAGTTGCTTATTGCTGCAGTTGAGTGCTCAAGCCGCCTTGGGGTGACTGCCAAGGTGTTCTCGGCGGTACGTCAAGCAGATGAACTGCTGCCCGGACTTCCTCGGTGGCTTGTGGGCCGAGCACGACAAGATGCAGGTTTGCCAGCTGAGCGGGCAACAGGATTCCGAGCCCGCCTGAGCGGTCGGAACCGTTAGCGCGCCGAAAGTGGCTGTCAAGGCACGGCAGCGGCTCAGAGGTAATGAACCAGATCGCCTTTGAGCGCTTTTCTACAGTCCAGTACTGGTGCCACGGCTGAGGCAATCATCTCACGATCAAAGCTGGAATGGTCTACCAAGTACAAGATGAGGTCGGCGTTTTCCAGGTCAGTCAGCGTGCCATCTACACGATCAACATCTTCTGGGAACTGAGCGTCGCCCACGTGCGGGTCCACAAGTTGAACCTGAGCGCCAAGAGTTTGCAGTTTCGCAATAATGGGCCGGGACGGGGTTTCTCTCGCATCGCTGGTATCGGCTTTGTAGGCAAGCCCAAAGACCAGCACCTTGGAGCCCTTGACGGACTTTCTGTGGTCATTCAGCAGAGCCTGCACTCGGCGAACTACATAATCGGGCATGTGTTCGTTGACGTCATTAGCAAGCTCAACAAAGCGGAACGTCTGCCCCAGAGTTCGCTCCACTTGCCAAGACAAATACGAGGGATCAATCGGCAGGCAATGCCCGCCAACCCCAGGGCCGGGAGTAAAGCGCATGTAGCCGAAAGGCTTGGTTGAAGCGGCGTCGATGGATTCCCAGACATCAATACCGAGGTCCTTTGCGAACATGGCAAGTTCATTGACTAGAGCGATATTGACATGGCGGAACGTGTTTTCTAGCAGTTTGGTAAGTTCGGCTTCTCTTGTGCCAGAAACCGGCACTGTCCGCTCCACAAGGCGGTCAAAGAACCCTTTGACGGCAGCCAGAGAGTCGGCGTCAATGCCAGAGACCACCTTGGGCGTGTTCTCGAGCCGCCATGTGGGATTACCGGGATCGATCCGTTCAGGGCTGTAACCCAAGTGGAAGTCAGCCCCTGCCTTCAGGCCAGAACCGGCCTCGAGTAGGGGAGCGACGAGTTCCTCGGTGGTTCCTGGGTAGGTGGTTGATTCCAGAACGATGGTGGAACCCTCTGAGATATAGGGAGCTAGCGAACTTGCTGCGCTTTCTATGAACGAAAGATCAGGGACACCCTCGCCCATGGGTGTTGGGACAGAGATGACAGCGATGTCGAACCCTGCGAGGTCTTCAAAGTGAGAGGTCGCCCGGTACCGGCCCGTGGCCAGAATCTCTGCCATGACTTCAGCAGTGATGTCTTCGACATGTGAAGAACCTGCATTGAGGGCCTCGACTTTTCGGTCGTCAACTTCAAAGCCCAAGACGTCGTATCCGCCAATAACTGCTCGGACAGCCACTGGCAATCCCACATAGCCTTGGCCGATTACAACAACTCTGTCTGTCATGCGCCCCATGAAACCCCTTTATCAATTTTTGCCGGCGACTGCCGAGCATGGTCCGTTGTACCCGCCAAAGTGATGGCGTGAACACTCAGAGTCATTATAGACAATTACCTACTGAACTCCGCTCAGCTTTTGCTTGCAAACAGGCATAATCAGTGTTGTACTTCAATCGGAGTTTCATTCTGTTGCGGTCTGCAGAATTGGACGAGAAGCAACTGGGGGCAGTTGAGTGGATTACAAAATGACAAAATACCGGTTCGCACTGCAGGCGGGGTTTGACTGTGGAGCATGGATGTTGGGTATTTGGATTGCCTCCTTCCTTCGCCTCGACATGCAGTTCGGCTCGGTGGATTTGCTCGGAGTTCTGGGATTGGGCTCGATTGCAATGGCCGCTCAGGTCATACTCGGGCGTTTGGGTGGGCTGTATGTGCACCGCTGGCGCTACGGAACCTTTGATGAGGTGATCGCTGTAGCCAAGGTGGTCCTCGAGGTGACCGTGCTGGTAGCCGCTGCTGACGCATTCGGGCCGGGTGTCCACCCGATTCCGGTGAGTGCTGCAATCGTTTCTGGGTTTGTTGCCCTTGCTGTCATGTGCGCTGGTCGGTTGGCGTGGCGGCAACAGCTAGAGAAGTGGACTCGAGCTGAGGCAGATGATCGTCGGCCGATCATTGTGGTTGGTGCAGGGTCTGGCGGACTCCAAGTGGTCACCGCAATGGTCAAGGCTGGGCCGTATCACCCTGTAGCGGTGATCGATGACAACCCAGATCTGCGCAACTTACGTATCAAGGGCGTGCCGGTTTGCGGAGATCGTTCCTCGCTTGCTCGAGTTGTTGAGCAGACGGGCGCTACCGACATCATCATCGCAATCCCCTCGGCCTCGGGTGAGTTCATCAGAGATATCGCGGCTCGAGCAGATGAGCTCGGTCTTCGCACGCTCATCCTTCCTCCAGTTGAGGAGATGTTCGGGATTGGCATCAACGTGGCCGATATCCGCCCCTTGACCGAGACTGACCTTCTCGGTCGCCGCGAGCTGTCTTTGGACATTGAGTCCGTGGCCAGCTACCTGACCGGTAAGCGGGTCCTGGTAACAGGAGCTGGTGGTTCGATCGGTTCAGAGTTGTGCCGTCAGATCCACCGCTTTGCCCCTGAGTCACTCGTCATGTTGGACCGAGATGAGTCCGGTCTGCAGGCTGTGCAAATCTCGATTGAGGGTCGTGGACTGCTCGACAGCCGAGATCTGGTCGTCTGCTGCATTCGTGACAAAGACCGCTTGGAACAAATCTTTGAAGAGCACCGCCCCGAGGTTGTGTTCCACGCAGCAGCACTCAAGCACCTTCCGCTACTCGAGATGCATGCTGAAGAGGGTTGGAAGACCAATGTGTGGGGTACGCAGAACCTGCTCGAACTCGCCGGAAGGTTTGAAGTCGATCGCTTTGTCAACATCTCGACTGATAAGGCCGCTGATCCGTCCTCGGTGCTCGGCCAGACCAAGCGAATTGCCGAACAACTCACCTCGAATGCCGGAAAGGTCAGCCGAGGAACTTATTTGAGCGTCCGATTCGGAAACGTATTGGGTAGCCGCGGTTCGGTGCTTCCCCTCTTTCGTGAGCAGATCGCCCAGGGTGGCCCGATTACCGTGACGCACCCAGAGGTCACTCGTTTCTTCATGACCATCCCAGAAGCCTGCGAACTCGTGATCCAAGCGGGTGCGCTCTCTTGCGACGGGGAAGTTCTGGTGCTCGATATGGGAGAGCCGGTCAAGATTGCAGACCTTGCTCGCCGTTTGATTGCTGAATGTGACCGCAGCGTAGAGATCGTCTACACCGGCCTGCGCCCTGGAGAGAAGCTCCACGAGGTGCTGTTCTCGCCAGATGAACTGCCGACTGCCTCCGAGCACCCGATGATTCAGCGAGTAGAAGTGCCGGCGATGACCCCAACTGTAGCAGCGCTCACCGACCCGTTTATCGTGGATCCTGTGGTGGACATTCGCGAAAAAGCTGCAGATTCCCCAGAGGATGACGCTGCCGCAGATCTGCAGGCCTCGGCTTAACGAGCCCGATTCGGGTGCCGCCAGTCGGCGGATAGCTCACCTCGGATAGCTCCCAAGAAGTAGCTCACGGCGGGCACGCCCTGCTGCTTGGGGAAGTTGGGCTCGGCTAGGCCTACCAGTGGGTGACCTCAGATTTGCCGGATCGTTGGACTTACGGTGATTGACTGATAAACCAGTCAATCGTTTCAGCAAGGCCCGTGCGCAGGCTTACTGGCTGCACATCTGGAAACAGCGCACGCAGACGGTCATTCGCGGCCTGAGAATGTGCCACGTCGCCCGTGCGGGACTCGGTAAAGATCACCTGTAGCGGTCGCTCAAGGAGTTCTTCAAGTAGTGCGATCACCTCGAGCAGCGAAGTGCGAGTTCCGAAGGCCAAGTTTGTTGGCTCCGGGCTCGAGACTTGCCGCAGCACGGCATCGGTGAGAACCCCACAAACAGTCTCCACGTAGGTGAAGTCTCTGGACTGGGTCCCGTCGCCGTGAACAACAAGAGGTTCGCCAGCTAGTGCCGCCGAAACAAACGCCGGAATGACCGCTGCATAGGCATGCCCAGCGGCCTGCAGGGGGCCGAACACATTGAAGAATCTGAAGGCCAGAGTGGGCATCGCATAGCTGTGCTGCCAGGCCAGCGTGTAAGACTCCGCTGCGAGTTTTGATGCGGCGTAGGGACTCATGGGTCGAGCAGCTAGATCCTCATGCTTGGGCAGCGTGGGGTTCGCTCCGTACACCGAGGAGGAGGAGGAGACAATCACTTGGCAATTACCAGCTTGTCGGGCAGCTTCAAGCACGTTCATCGTGCCGGTGGCATTCGCGTCGTGTGATGGAACTGGCTGGTCAATAGAGCGTGGCACAGAAGGTCGAGCAGCGAGGTGCACAACGGAGTCCGCACCGTTTACGCAGCCTTGGAGCGTTGCAACATCAAGGATGCTACCCTCGACGCGCTCAACGCGAACCCCGTCAAGGTTTGACCAAAACCCGGTAGAGACGTTGTCGAGCACAACAATCTCCTCGACTTCTGGAGCCAGAACGAGGGCCCTGCAGAGGTTCGCGCCAATGAACCCTGCGCCGCCCGTAACTACTACTTTCATGTCAGATCTCTCCCCATTACCAAATGAGGCTACAGGCGCAGCGGAGGAACTCATCGCACTACGGTCCAGCAGCACCAGGCTCCAGCAACTTTGTACTCACCGATTCGCAGCTACCTGCGAACAGCCACCACCATCAATGGATTTGGTGAGCGAAGTGGGATTCGGTGACCGGTCTCTCGTGACCAAGCACGTAGCGAGCGAATCTCGATGTGGTCAAATCCTGCACTGCTCAGCAAACTTCGCAGCTCGTTAGGTCTGAAGTGATGGAACAGCATGGCGGAATTTCCATGGGAAATTCGCCGATCACCGGGAGCCCCGGCCACAGCGGCGACGCGGGTCAGGAGTGATCGAAGGCCAAACCAGATGGCCCAATCCGCTCGGCCGTTTCGTTGATGAACCACTGCTGCGATGGTTCCGCCGGGGCGCAGAAGCCTGTGCAGGGAGTTCAGAGCAAGCTCTCGATCCTCGGTGGTGTTGACGTAACAAAAAATTGCGTTCAACATCACGGCTAGGTCGGCCTGAGCGCTCTGCGAGCCGAGGTCTGAAATATCGGCTTGGGCCACGCTCATATTGGTGAGCCCTTGTTCCTCAATAAATTTTGTACAGGCCAAAACCATGGGTTCGGCCACATCCCAAGCAGCAATCTGGGCATCTGGCAGAAGGCGGCGAATGGTAGGCAACTCGCGACCTGCTCCTACCCCTATGGCGTGCACGAACTGGATCTCGCCCGTGCGTTCAGCGAGGGCGGCTGCCTGAATGATCAGGTCGATCTCGTAGAGAAGGACTTCGGAATTGGAAGAAAATGCCTCAACCTGCGAGTCCTGACTCCAGAATTCTGCAGAGGGGGATGGCTCGTCCATGCTGAAAGTTTGCTGTATTGCGCATGCCGGGAGTCGGATCGGCAACAATGAACAGAGGGGAAGTCTTTCTGACTGCACCGTACTCAAGGAATCATGGAGACAAACGTGACCGAGAAAAACGTGACCGATGAAGAGAACTCAGCTGTAGAAGAACCAGAACGCGCTGCAGAGCCAGACTCCTTGCCTC